>NZ_CP046535.1:1883181-2197045 GCF_009739515.1 Sphingomonas profundi | reverse complement strand
GCGAGAGTGAGCGTGGAGATGTGGACGCGGTTGCGATAGTCGGTGGAGCCGACGAACGGGCCGACGTCGTTCGGCCCGCGATCCGGCGTGGTGCGCATCTTGCCGCTGTAGGTGCCGTCCGCGTTGCGCCGCCACGAGGCGAGATCCAGCGCCATGCCGGAGAAGGAGCCGAGCGTCTCGCCGGCGAAGTCGCGAGTGTTGGCGCTGAGCCGGCCGACGCCGACGAGACCCTGATTGACGAAGGTCTGCCCGCCCAGAGTGGCCGAGGCGGCGCCCGCCTGGGTGGTGATGTTGGGCGTGGTGTAGCTGCGCGATTGCGCGAAGGCGGACGTGGTGGAGCCGAGCAGGACGGCGGCGGCCAGCAGGCGCGAAGACGTTTTCATTGATGATCCCCCAGTAATCGGGGCGCGATAGATCGGCATTGTGACAGATTGACTGCGCATGAACGATGTCTTCCCGCACTGGTCGCTGTAATCGAGGCGCAACCTGGGCTTCGCCGAGCTGCAACCGTCCGTTCGTCAAGCTGCAACCGACATGTCGCCGCCGGGTAGCGCGGGCGGGCTACGAAGCGGGGATGCCAGAGCTTCCCCGCTTCGAGTGTGCGACGATCCCGCCGGCGGCCAAGGCGCGGCTGCGCATCCTGTTCCTGGCCAAGCATGCCTGCGGCGACGGCCGGCCGGATGCGACGGACGGCAACCACGCCGTCTACCATCACGAACTGCGCACCACCTTGGAGCGGATCGGCCTGCACGTGATCCCGCGCGACGATTACGCGGCGATCTTGGACCGGCCGGACGCCGATTTCGCGATCCCGCTGCTGAACCGCGCCGGCTTCCAGAACAGCGAGATGCTGGCGCCGCTGCTGTTCGCCCGCCACGGCCTGCCATGCCTGGGCGCCAGCGCGATCGTGCGCGGGCTGGCCGACGATAAGCATCTGGCGAAGGTGGCGGCGCGCGCGCAGGGCGTGCCGACGATGGACTGGCAGGTCTATCGTCGCGGCACCGGCGCCATCCTGCCGCCGCCCTTCCGCGCCGAGCGGCTGGTGGTGAAGCCGAACGCCTCCTCCGCATCGTGGGGGGTGCGGATCGTCTCCGCCTGGGCCGAGGCGCGCGACCATGTGGAGGCGCTGCAGCAGGCCGGCCACGACGTGATCGTGGAGCGGTACGCCCCGCTGCTCGACATCGCCGTGCCGGTGATCGGCGGCGCGGCGGCGGAGCCGTGGCTGCTGCCGCCGATGGCCTATCTGCCCGATGCGCTGGGCGGCCCCCGCTCCTACGAGGAGAAGCGTAGCCTCGTGGCGAGCGGGCCGGATCCGCTGGTGCCGGTGGAGGACCCCGCCCTCGTCGCGCGGCTGGAGCAGCATGCGCGGGCGCTGGTCCGCGAGCTGTGGCCGTTCGACTATGGCCGCATCGAGTTCCGCTTCGATCCGGCGACCGGAGCGCTCCACTTCATGGAGGTGAACCTGTCGTGCAATCTCTGGTCGCAGAAGACGATCTCGCGGTCCGCGGCGTCGCTCGGCATCGATCACGCGTCGCTCGTCGAATCGATCGTCGCGCACAGCATGGGGCGGCAGGGGCTGCTCGACGCGGGCGTGGCAAGGCTCGCGGCATGAGCGTGACGCCGGCCATCGGCACGGCGACGGCGCTGGTGCTCGCCGGGCGGCGCGACGGCGCGCTCGATCCGCTGGCCGCCGCCGCCGGCACCGCGCTGAAATGCCTGGTGCCCGTCGCCGGGCGGCCGATGATCGTGCATGTGCTTGAGGCGCTGGCGGCGGCCCCGCTGATCGGCCGCATCATCGTTTCCACCAACGACGGCGCGGCCGTGGCCGCCGTGCCGGAGGTGCGGGCGCTGATCGCGCAGGGGCGGCTAGATATCGTCCCGGCCCACGCCAATCTGGTCGACAGCGTCACCGCGGGCCTGGCGGATGCGCGCTTCCCGGTGCTGGTGACGACGGCCGACAACGTGCTGCTCGGCCCGGATTCGATCGCGGCGATCGCGCGGGATGCGCGGGCGGCGGACGCGGACGTGGCGGTGGCGTTCACCCGCCGCGCATCGGTGCTGGCGGCCCACCCGGACGGGCAGCGACGCTTCTATCGCTTCGCCGACGATGCCTATTCCAATTGCAACAGTTACTGGATCGGCCGGCCGGGCGCGCTGGCGGCGGCCGAGGTGTTCCGCCGCGGCGGCCAGTTCGCCAAGCATCCGTGGCGCATCGTGCGGGCGTTCGGCCTCGTTAACCTGATCCGCTTCCGCTACGGCATCGGCACGCTGGAGGCGGCGTTCCGCCGTTTCTCGCGCCGCTTCGGCCTGGCCATCGCGCCCGTGATCCTGGCGGACGGCGCGGTCGCGATCGACGTGGACAATGCGCGCACGCTGGGCGTGGCCGAAGGGCTGCTGCGCGGGCGCGACCAATGGTCGATCGCCGCCGAGTGAGACCCGCCGAATGAGCCGCCTTGGCCGGCCGCGATGCTGACCTTGCGTATCGCGCCGCCGCGCATGCTGGCGCGCACCGCGCCGGGCGCGGGCGACGGCGCAGGCGATGACCGGGGCGATGACCGGAGCGATGACCGGGGCGATCTGGCCGGATATTATTTCGGCCAGCTCTGGTGTCACTGGCGAATGACGGATCGGGCGCTCGCCATCATCCTCGCCGCCGTGTCCGCCGCGCGCTGGCCGATCGGGGGCGGCGGGGCGGCGCCGTGGCGCAACGGCTGGGGGGCGCGCGAGCAGCGGCTGGTGCGCGGGGCGACCGGCGGGGAGGCGCATCTCGGCATGGCGGCGCGCAAGGGCGTGCACCGGCTGCTGAACCCGGGCGCCTTTCCCCGTGCCGCCAACCCGCTGAAGAACAAGCGCCTGTTCGCCACCCGCTGCCGCGCGGCCGGCCTGCCGGTGCCCGACACGTTCGCCGATGATGGCGACGCCGCCGCGCTGCCGGCGTGGCTGGCGCGGCAGGCGGCGATCATCGCCAAGCCCAATTACAGCTCCAAGGGGCAGGGGATCGTCCGCTACCTGCGTGCGGACGGCGGCTGGCACGACGGCACGCGGGCGCTTGCGACGGAGGCGCTGGTCGCGCGGCTGGGGCGGGGCGGCGTGATCCAGACATGCCTCGCCGGGCACGCCGATCTCGCCGCGCTATCGCCGGGCGCGCTGCCGACCTTGCGGATCATGACCTGCCTGGACGAGCAAGGCGCGGTGGAGCAGTGCGGCGTGCTGCTGCGGCTGGGGGCGGGCCGCGCGCCGGTGGACAATTTCAACGCCGGCAATCTGGTGGCGGCAGTAGGGGATGACGGGCGGCTGGGGCCGGCCTTCATCCGCGCCGGCGCCGCGATCGAGACGGTGACGCACCACCCGGCGACGGGCGCGGAAATCGTGGGGCGCAGGGTGCCCGATCTCGCCGCCGCGATCGATCTGGCGGTCGCGGCGCACGCGGTGTTCCGCAACGGTTTCACCGTGATCGGCTGGGACATCGGCCTGGCCGAGGGCGGGCCGGTGCTGATCGAGGGCAATTGGAACCCCGGAACCGACGTGGTGCAGCTGGTCGCCGGCCGTGGGCTCGGGCGGACGCGGCTGGGCGCGCTCTACCGCCACCATCTGGCGCGCCTGCCAGCGGCACGGTGGCGCGCCGCCCGGCCGATCGAGCGCGAGCCACGGCACGCGCGATGATCGCCATCTACGTCCACGAGATCGCCGCGACCGGCGTCGTGCGCAACGCCCTCGCCATCGCCGGGCGGCTGGCGCGGGAGGGGCATGGCGTGGACCTCGTCACCGCCCTGCCGGGGGGGCATGAGGCGGTGCCCCCCGGCGTGCGTCACACCGTGCTGCTGGCGCCCGCGCGCCGATCCCGCGCGGCCGAGCAGCTGCTGGCGGTGGCGGCGCTGCGCCGGCATCTTGCGGGCGGGGAGGCGGCGATCATCGTCTCGGCGGGCAATCACGGCCACGCGACCGTGTGGGCGGCGACGCGCGGCCTGGCGCGACCGCGCCGCATCTACCGGATCAGCAACGATACGGTGCGCGCCGGCACGCACGCGCCGGGCACGCCGATCGGCCGGTCGCTGCGCGCCGCGATGGCCGGGCTGATCGCGCGCGACGCCGCGCGGCTGGTGCTCGTATCGGCCACGCTTGCCGCGCGGCCGTGCTACGCCCGCGCGATCGCCGACGGACGCGGCACGATCATCGCCAACGGCGTGGATGTCGCGGGCGCGCGCATCGCGGCGCAGGCGCCGCCGGACCATCCCTGGTTCGACGGGGAGGCGCCGCTGATCGTGGCGGTGGGCCGGCTCAACCGGCAGAAGAATTTCGCGACCCTGATCGCGGCGACGGCGCTGCTGCAGCGGCAGGTGCCGGCGCGGCTGCTGATCCTGGGCGGCAGCCGCGACGGCGCGCGCGAGGCGCTGGCGGCGCAGGCCGCGCGGCTGGGCGTGGGCGATCGCGTGGCGCTGCCCGGCACCGTCGCCAACGTGTTCGCCTGGATGGCGCGGGCGGACGTGTTCGCCCTGCCATCCTGGTGGGAGGGATCGCCCAACGTGCTGCTGGAGGCGATCGCCACGGGCGTGCCGGTGGTCGCCTCCCGCACCGCCGGCAACGCCGCCGAGATACTGGATCACGGCCGCTACGGCCGGCTGGTCGATCCGGCCGATCCGCAGGCGCTGGCGGATGCGCTGGCGCTCCAGCTCCGCCCCGCCACCGCGATCCGCCCCGGCGATCGTGCCGCCGCCTTCGATCTGGCCGCCAATCTCGATCGCTGGGCGGCGCTGGCCGGGGAGCTGCTGGCCGATGCGCCGCCCCGGCGGGCCGGCGCGATCGCCGCCCTCACGCCGGCAGGATAAGCTCCGCCAGCAGGCCGCCGCACGCGGTCGACCGCGCCAGACGCAGGCTGCCGCCGTTCAGCTCCGCCAGCTCGCGCGCGATCGGCAGGCCGAAGCCGTGGCCATCGCCACGCTCGTCCAGCCGGCGGCCGGGCAGCATCGCCTCGGCCATCGCCGCCGCGTCCAGCCCCGGCCCGTCATCCTCGATCGTCAGCGCCACCACCGGACCTCGCGCCTCCGCCTCGACGCGGATCGCCTGGCGCGCGTGGCGCCACGCATTGTCCAGCAGGTTGCCGAGCATCTCGTCGAGATCCTGCGGATCGATCGCGACGGCGAGACCGGCGGCGATCGCCACCGATGCCGCGATGCCGCGATCGGCGTGCACCCGTCGCAGCACGGCGACCAGATCGAGCGTGGCCACGGCCAGCGGCGTGTGGACGCGGCCGCCGCCTGGCGCCGCCGCGCGGGCACGGCCGAGATGGTGGCGCACCCGGCTGTCGATCTGGCGCACCGCCTCGCCGAGGCTGCCGTCCGGATCGCGATCCCCCTCCGCCAGCCGCAGGGCGAGAGCGGCGAGCGGCGTCTTGAGCCCGTGGGCGAGGTTGGCGACGTGCTGGCGGGCATAAGCGAGGCCCGCCTCGTTCTGCGCGATCAGCGCGTTGAGTTCCTCGACCAGCGGCGCCAGTTCGCGCGGCTGGCCGCCGGGCACCGCGCGGGCGCGGCCGGCACGCACCTCCGCCAGCCCGTCGCGCAGTGCGCGCAGCGGACGCAGGCCGAGGCGGAGCTGCAGCAGGGTGGCCCCCGCCAGGCCGAGGCCGATCAGCCCCAGCGAGCCCAGCAGCGGCATCATCGCCTCGCGTACCGGCGCGGCGACGATGCGGCGCGGGCCGGTGGCGGTGATCGTGACCGGCCCGGCCGCCGTCTCGACCGAGAGGGTGCGCGCGTGCAGCGGCTCGCCGCGCCTGCCGTATCCGTCGCCAGGGGCCGGGCGGTGCTGGCGAAGGTGGCGATCCGACCGGTCGGGCGGCGGCGGCTCCGGCGCGCGCACCGCGATCGCGGCGGCGTTCGGCGTGCTGGCGCGCAGGCTGCCGCCGGGGCCGGCGACCTGCCACGTCCAGTCCGTCCCCGCCTCGTCGAAGCCCGGAAGGTCGACAACCCGCCGCTCGTCCAGCCGCCCGTCCGGCCCGATCGCGCGGGCGAGCACCGCCACCTGCGCATCCAGCCGCTCGTCCATCCCGCGCAGCACGAAGCGTTCGAGCACATGGCCGATGGCGAAGCCGGCGAACAGCAGGGCGGCGAGGGTGGAGGCGAGGCCGATCGCCAGCAGCCGGCCGAACAGCGAGGCCGGCCAGAGCCTCACCGCGCGACCTTCACGGCATCCGCCGTCAGCCGGTAGCCGCGGCCGCGCACCGTCTCGATCATCTCGGCGCCGAGCTTCCGGCGCAGCCGCCCGACGATGACCTCGATCGAGTTCGAATCGACGTCGGCATCGCCTTCGTAGACCCGCTCGATCAGGTCGGCGCGCTCGATCACCACTTCCCGCCGCAGCATCAGGGCGGAGAGCACGCGCCACTCGAACGCGGTCAGCTTCAGCGGCAGACCGTCCAGCTCGAACGTGCCGAGCTGCGCATCGAACACCAGCGGGCCGCAGGCGATGCGCGCGGCGGCGTGGCCGGCGGCGCGGCGGACGAGCGCGCGCAGCCGCATCACCACCTCCTCGATGCGGAACGGCTTGACCAGATAATCGTCGGCGCCGGCCTTGAAGCCCTCCACCTTCTGCGACCAGCCGTCGCGCGCGGTGAGGATCAGCACCGGCAGATCCCGCCCCTCGGCCCGCCAGCCGCGCAGCACGGCGATGCCGTCCCGCTTGGGCAGGCCGAGATCGAGGATGGCGGCGTCGTAGCGTTCGGTGGCGCCCAGATGGCCGCCATCCTCGCCATTGTCGGCCACATCCACGGCGAAATTCTCGGCGCGCAGCGCGCGCGCGATGCCTTCCGCCAGCCGGGTGTCGTCCTCCACGAGCAATATGCGCATGCTGGTTCCTCCGCCGGAGCGCCTAGCCCCTCAGCCAGAACCGAAACTGAACGGCATGGTTCAGCGTGGATCGCGGACGAATCGGTAGAAGGGCTCATCGCACAAGAGGAGACGATAGATGACCGACATGATCGACGAGACGACCCCGCAGCGCCCGCGCCGCACCCTGCTAATCGCGGCGGCGGCCGGCCTGCTGGCGGTGGGCGGCGCCGCGGGTGCCGTGGCGGTGCAGACGAGCCGGCCGAGCGTGACGATGGCGCCCGCCACGCCGGTGGCGATCCGCACGCTGGCCAGCGAGGGCATCGTGACGGTGCGCGGGCAGGTGGCCGAGATATACGGCAACAAGTTCATCCTGGCCGACGGCACCGGCCGCGCGCTGGTGGACACGGGCCGAGAGGGTGAGGGCGGTCTGGTGAAGCCGGGCGAGGCGGTGACGGTGCAGGGCCGCTACGACGACGGCTTCATCCACGCCGCCTTCCTCGTCGCGCCGGGCGGCGCGGTGACGGCGCTGGGTCCGCTCGGCGGGCCGCACGGGCCGCCTCACGGCCATCACGGCCCGCGCGACGATCGCGGCGGCCCCGGCGGCCCGGACATGGCGGCGGACGACATGCCGCCGCCCCCGCCGCCGCCTGCCAGCACGGCGGCGCCCGCCGCCCCGGCGGCCGCGCAGCCGAACGGCCGGTCCGCCTCCTAGCCCCGGCGGACCATGCGCGCGATCATGGCTTAAATGGTCGCGCGCATGTCAGGCGGGGCATGAGAGCCGTCATGCTGAACCCGTTTCGGGATCCATGCACGCGACGCTGCGCAGTGCCCCCCGATGTGTCGCATGGATCGCGAAACGAGTTCAGGATGACGGACGATGTTCGGGCGGGTTGTCCGCCGGACACGTTCGGGACGATGGGTGTCCGGGAACGCCGGCCACCGTCAGGGCGCCGGCGTGCGGCGGGCGGTCGTGATCGCGATCACCGGGCTCAGCATCTGGCCCTTCAGGTCGCCCTCGCCCTCGGTGGGGGAGACCGGGGCCTCCAATATCTTGCGGACCACGTCCATCCCTTCCACCACGCGGCCGAACACGGCGTAGCCGGCATTGTCGCCCGGCTGGGTGGGATCGGCATCCATCGAGGGAAAGGCGCCGACGGTGATGAAGAAGTCGCCGCCCGCCGTGCCCGGCGCGCCGCGCGCCATCGAGAGCGCGCCGTCCACGTGGGAGAGGCCGGTCTTGGTGGTCGCCTCGTGCGGGATCGGCTTCAGCGTCTTCTTCGGGTTGTTGCGCGTGCCCGCCTGGACCAGACCGATGCCCGGCCCCACCTTCACCGCGCGGTAGAAGTTGGTGCCGTCCAGCCGCTTCTGATCGACGTAGCGCAGGAAGTTGGCGGCGGTGATCGGCGCCCGCTCTATCTCCACCTCCACCACGATCGGGCCGTCCGCGGTCTGCAGCGTGACCCGCGTGGTGGCGGGCTTCGGCGCGGGTACGGGCACGGCGGGCGCAGACGCCGCCGGCGCGGGCGGT
The DNA here is from genome assembly GCF_009739515.1 of Sphingomonas profundi. Lineage (NCBI taxonomy): Bacteria > Pseudomonadati > Pseudomonadota > Alphaproteobacteria > Sphingomonadales > Rhizorhabdaceae > Alterirhizorhabdus > Alterirhizorhabdus profundi. Next base: position 2,188,696 of record NZ_CP046535.1, on the reverse strand, counting down.
GGCGCGCCCTGCGCGAGCAGCGGGGCGAGCGGGAGGCACAGCAGCGCCAGCGGAGCGAGTTTGCGGATCATGGCGGCAGGATAGCGCGTCCGGCGCCGCGCCAAAAGGGTCAGCCGGTGCGGACCTGGGCGATGGCGGCGGCGAGATCGGGGAGGACGGGGCTCTGCCGCTGCCGCGCGACGTCGGCATGAGGCGCGTGGACCAGGCCGATGCGGCGGGTGTGATCGAAATCGGCCATCCGCACGCGCGCCACGCCGGGCGCGGCGAACCCGTCCGGCATGATCGTGATGCCGATGCCGGAGCGGACGTAGGCGAGCGCGCGATCGTCGCTCATCGTGCGGGCGGCGAAGAAGGGGCGCACGCCGCGCGCGGTGAAGAAGCGGCTGGTGGCGCCGAGCAGCTCGCACTGGCGGCGCACGATCATCGTCTCGGCGGCGAGCTCGCCCGCGGCGATGCTGGCGCGCGTCGCCAGCGGATGCGTGGCGGCGAGCGCCAGTCGGTAGCCTTCCGAGAACAGCACGTCATGCGCGAGGGCGCCGGTATCGTGGCCGACGATCGTCAGCGCCACATCGATGCGGCCCCGCTCCAGCCGGGCGATCAGCTCGCGCTCGCGCCCCTCGACGATCTCCACCCGGCTTTCCCGCCCGGCCGCGGCGCGGCGGGCGAGGAACGCCTCGATCCACGCCGACGGGATCGTCGCCAGCACGCCCAGGCGCAGCACCGTTTCGGCGGGCGCGCCGCGCAGCGAACGCTCGGCTAGGGCGAACTCCGTCTCGATGCGGCGGGCGTGGGTGGCGAGGCGGTTGCCGGCATCGGTGAGGGCGATGCGGCGGTTGGCCCGCAGGAACAACGGCTGGCCGAGATGCTTTTCCAGCTTGGCGATGCCGACGGACAAGGTGGGCTGCGAGACGTTGCAGGCGAGGGCCGCCCTGGAGAAGCCGCCCTGATCGATCACGGCGAGGAAGTAACGCAGCAGATAGCGGTCTATCATAGACGCCATCTATGCCTGGCTTCCGCCAACTTCAATTTTTCCAAAGCGCAGCGATGGCGTATCAGGCGGGTGGACAAGAGGAGAGGGCGATGGCCGAGCTGGATTTCGCGCTGGGCGAGATGGCGGACACGATCCGCGAGACGACGCGCCGCTTCGCCGCCGAGCGCATTGCGCCGCTGGCCGCGCGGATCGACGCGGAGGACAGCTTCCCGCGCGAGCTGTGGCCGGAGATGGGCGCGCTCGGCCTGCACGGCATCACCGTGGAGGAGGAGCATGGCGGGCTGGGGCTGGGTTATCTTGAGCATGTGATCGCCTGCGAGGAGGTGAGCCGCGCCTCCGCCTCGATCGGGCTCAGCTACGGCGCCCACTCCAACCTGTGCGTCAACCAGATCCGCCGCTGGGGCGATGCGGCGCAGAAGGCGAAATATCTGCCGAAGCTCGTCTCCGGCGAGCATGTCGGGTCGCTCGCCATGTCCGAGGCGGGGGCCGGATCGGACGTGGTCTCGATGAAGCTGCGGGCGGAGCGGGCGGACGGCGGCTTCCGCCTGAACGGTACGAAGTTCTGGATCACCAACGCGCCCTATGCCGACACGCTGGTGGTCTATGCGAAGACGGACGCGGCGGCGGGATCGCGCGGCATCACCGCCTTCCTGGTCGAGAAGGAGTTCGCCGGCTTCTCGATCGGCCAGAAGATCGACAAGATGGGCATGCGCGGATCGCCCACCGCCGAGCTGGTGTTCGACGACTGTTTCGTGCCCGACAGCGCGGTGATGGGCCCGCTGCACGGCGGCGTGAAGGTGCTGATGTCCGGCCTGGACTATGAGCGGGTCGTCCTCTCCGGCATCCAGCTGGGCATCATGCAGGCGTGCCTCGACGTGGTGCTGCCCTATGTGCGGGAGCGGCGCCAGTTCGGTCGGCCGGTCGGCGAGTTCCAGCTGATGCAGGCGAAGGTGGCGGACATGTACGTCGCGCTCAACTCGTCGCGCGCCTACGTCTATGCCGTCGCGCGGAGCTGCGATGCCGGACGCACGACGCGGTTCGACGCGGCGGGCGCGATCCTGCTGGCATCGGAAAATGCGGTGAAGGTGGCGAACGAGGCGATCCAGGCGCTGGGCGGCGCCGGCTATACGAAGGACTGGCCGGTGGAACGCTATCTGCGCGACGCCAAGCTGCTGGACATCGGCGCCGGCACCAACGAAGTGCGGCGCATGCTGATCGGCCGCGAACTGATCGGAGCGGGCGCATGAGGATCCTCCCCGTGCCGGGGAGGGGGACCATGCGCAGCATGGTGGAGGGGGGGCGCGTCGCGCGCCGTGCCTTGCCGCACGCCCCCTCCACCACCAGCTTCGCTGGCGGTCCCCCTCCCCGTACCGGGGAGGATCTTGCGTGATGACGATCACCACTCTCGTCGATCCGGCGGGCGAGGCCTTCGCCGCCAATGCCGCGCACAATCGCGCGCTGGCGGCGGACCTGCGCGGGCGGATCGCCGCCGCCGCGCTCGGCGGATCGGCCGCGCATCGCGAGCGGCACGTGTCGCGCGGCAAGCTGCTGCCGCGCGACCGCGTCCACCGCCTGCTCGATCCCGCCTCGCCGTTTCTGGAGGTGGGCGCGCTGGCGGCGAACGGCATGTATGGCGAGGTGGACGGGCAGGGCGGCGCGCCGGGCGCGGGCGTGATAGCCGGCATCGGCCGGGTGCAGGGCCGCGAGTGCATGATCCTGGCCAACGATCCGACGGTGAAGGGCGGCGCCTATTTCCCGATGACGGTGAAGAAGCATCTGCGGGCGCAGGAGATCGCGCAGCAGAACCGGCTGCCGTGCATCTACCTCGTCGACTCGGGCGGCGCCAACCTGCCGCACCAGGCCGAGGTGTTTCCCGATCGCGACCATTTCGGCCGCATCTTCTACAATCAGGCGCAGATGTCGGCCGAGGGGATCCCGCAGATCGCCTGCGTGATGGGCAGCTGCACGGCCGGCGGCGCCTATGTGCCGGCCATGTCCGACGAGACGGTGATCGTGCGCGACCAGGGCACGATCTTCCTGGCCGGGCCGCCGCTGGTGAAGGCGGCGACGGGGGAGGTGATCTCCGCCGAGGAGCTGGGCGGGGCGGAAACGCACGGCCGCCGATCCGGCGTGGTCGATCATGTCGCCGAGAATGACGAGCATGCGCTGCTGATCGTCCGCGACATCGTCGCGACCCTGAACCGGCCGAAGGCGGTCGACATCGACATCCAGCCGCCGCGCCCGCCACGGCTGGACCCGGCCGAGCTCTACGGCATCGTGCCGCAGGACGTGCGCGCGCCCTACGACGTGCACGAGGTGATCGGCCGCATCGTCGACGGCAGCGAGTTCCACGCGTTCAAGCCGCTCTACGGCACCACCCTGGTGTGCGGCTTCGCCCGCATCTGGGGGATGCCGGTGGCGATCCTGGCGAACAACGGCGTGCTCTTTTCCGAGAGCGCGCAGAAGGGCGCCCACTTCATCGAGCTGGCCTGCCAGCGGCGCGTGCCGCTGCTGTTCCTGCAGAACATCTCCGGCTTCATGGTGGGCGGGAAGTATGAGGCGGAGGGGATCGCCAAGCACGGCGCCAAGCTGGTGACGGCGGTGGCGACGGCGAGCGTGCCGAAGATCACGGTGCTGATCGGCGGCAGCTTCGGCGCGGGCAATTACGGCATGTGCGGGCGGGCCTATTCGCCGCGCTTCCTGTTCAGCTGGCCCAATGCGCGGATCAGCGTGATGGGCGGCGAGCAGGCGGCCGCCGTGCTCGCCACGGTGCACCGCGACGCGGAGACGTGGACGGCGGAGGAGGCCGAGGCGTTCAAGGCGCCGATCCGCCGCAAATATGAGGATGAGGGCAACCCCTATTACGCCACCGCCCGCCTGTGGGACGACGGCATCATCGACCCGGCGCAGACAAGGGACGTGCTGGGCCTCGCCTTCGCCGCCACGCTGAACGCCCCGATCCCCGAGCGCGCGCAGTTCGGCGTGTTCCGGATGTGACGACGATGGCTGCCTCGGATCCTCCCCGAAACGGGGAGGGGGACCAGCCGCAGGCTGGTGGAGGGGGTGCCCGGCAACTCCGTCGGCCCGAAGTCGCGGTGGCGCGGCGATTGCGGCGCGCGATGTCGTTGCCGGAGGTTCTGCTCTGGACCCGCTTGCGGGGCGGACAAGCAGGCGTAAAGTTCCGCCGGCAGCATCCGGTCGGCCCTTATGTGGTCGACTTCTTCTGTCGCGCGAGCGGGCTGGTCGTCGAGATCGATGGCATCGCGCACGACATGGGCAACAAAGCGAGGCACGATGCCGCGCGCGATCGATTCATGGCGGCCAATGGTTTGACCGTCGTCCGCATCGCCGCGGCCGATATCCTGTGTGATCCCGATGCCGTCACCGCCGCCATCGCAGCGCGTGTCGCGCACCCCCTCCACCATGCTGCGCATGGTCCCCCTCCCCGTGCCGGGGAGGATCTTGAGAAAGCGCCGTCATGCTGAACTCACTCCTCATCGCCAATCGGGGCGAGATCGCCTGCCGGATCATCCGTACCGCGCGGCGGCTGGGCGTGCGCACGGTCGCCGTCCATTCCGATGCGGACGCGCGGGCGCCGCACGTGCGCATGGCCGACGAGGCGGTGCATATCGGTCCCTCGCCGGCGCGGGAGAGCTATCTGGTGCAGGAGCGGATCCTGGCCGCCGCCGCCGCGACCGGCGCCGAGGCGATCCATCCCGGCTACGGCTTCCTCAGCGAGAATGCCGGGTTCGCCGAGGCGGTGCAGGCGGCGGGGCTCGTCTGGGTGGGCGCGCCGGCGGCCAGCATTCGCGCGATGGGGCTGAAGGATGCCGCCAAGCAGCGCATGATCGCGGCGCAGGTGCCGGTGACGCCCGGCTATCTCGGCGCGGACCAGTCCCCGGAGAGGCTGCGCGCGGAAGCGGAGGCGATCGGCTGGCCGGTGCTCATCAAGGCGGTGGCCGGCGGCGGCGGCAAGGGCATGCGGCGGGTGGACGACCCGGCCGATTTCGCCGCCCTGCTGGAGAGCTGCCGGCGCGAGGCGGCGGCGTCCTTCGGCGACGATCGCGTGCTGATCGAGAAGTACATCCTGAGCCCCCGCCACATCGAGGTGCAGGTGTTCGGCGACACCCACGGCAACGTCGTCCACCTGTTCGAGCGAGACTGCTCGCTCCAGCGTCGCCACCAGAAGGTGATCGAGGAGGCGCCCGCGCCGGGCATGGACGAGGCGACCCGCGCCAGCATCTGCGCGGCGGCGGTGAAGGCGGCGCGGGCCGTCGACTATGTCGGCGCGGGCACGATCGAGTTCATCGCCGACGGATCGGCCGGGCTGCGGGCCGACCGCATCTGGTTCATGGAGATGAACACGCGGCTGCAGGTGGAGCATCCGGTGACGGAGGCGATCACCGGGCAGGATCTGGTCGAGTGGCAGCTGCGCGTCGCTTCCGGCGAGCCGCTGCCCAGGCGGCAGGAGGATCTGCGCATCCGCGGCTGGGCGATGGAGGCGCGGCTCTATGCCGAGAACCCGGCGACGGGCTTCCTGCCCTCGACCGGACCGCTGGAGCGGCTGCGGCTGCCGCGCGGCATCCGCGTGGACAGCGGCGTGGAGGAGGGGGGCGAGGTGACGCCCTTCTACGATCCGATGATCGCCAAGCTGATCGTGCAGGCCGAGACGCGCGCCGCGGCCGCGGCCCGGCTGGCGCGGGCGGCGGCGAAGGTGGAGGTGTGGCCGGTGCGGACCAACGCCGCCTTCCTCGCCCGCGCGGCGGCGCACCCCGACTTCGTCGCCGGGCACGTGGACACCGGCTTCATCGAGCGGCACCTGGCCGCGCTGGTGCCGGCGGCCGATCCGTCGGCGGCGGTGTGCGCGGCGGCGGCGGCGGCTCTGGTGCCGGCGCGCAGCGGCGATCCGTGGACCGACCTGACCGGCTTCCGCGCCAACGCCCCGGCCGAGCGGCGGATCGCGCTGGAGATCGCCGGGCAGCCGCATCTGGTCGATCTCGACGCCGATGCGCCCGCCGCCCGCGCGATCGCGACCGACGAGGGCCGGGTGCTGTTCTCCGCCGGCGAGGCGTGGGCGTTCGGGCCGCCGCGCGCGGACGATGTCGCCGGCGGCGCGGCCGCGTCCGACGGGGCGATCGTGGCGCCGATGCCCGGGCGGATCGTGACGGTGCTGGTGGCCGACGGCGCGACGGTGGCGAAGGGCGAGCGGCTGGTGGTGCTGGAGGCGATGAAGATGGAACAGGCGCTGGTCGCCCCGTTCAACGGCATTGTCGCCGAACTGAAGGCGCGCGAGGGCGGGCAGGTGGCGGAGGGCACCCTGCTGGTCCGCATCGCGCCGGCGGACGGCTGATGGCGGGGCGCTTCTTCGAGGAATGGCATGTGGGCGACGGGATCGTCCACGAGATCCGCCGCACCGTGACCGAGACGGACAACCTGCTCTTCTCGACGATGACGCACAATCCGCAGCCGCTGCACCTGGATGCGGAGGCGGCGAAGGCGAGCGAGTTCGGCCGCATCCTCGTCAACGGCACCTTCACCTTCGCGCTGATGGTTGGGTTGTCGGTAGGCGATACGACGCTCGGCACGCTCGTCGCCAATCTCGGCTATGACCGGCTGGTGATGCCGAAGCCGGTGTTCATCGGCGACACCATGCGCGCCGGCAGCGAGGTGACGGAGCTGCGCGAGAGCCGGTCGCGCCCCGATGCCGGGATCGTCACCTTCGCCCACCACCTGACCAACCAGCGCGACGAGATCGTCTGCCAGTGCCTGCGCAGCGCGCTGATCCGGCGGCGCCCGCCCCATCCCGAGGAGAGACCATGACCGTTTCGCTCTACACCGCCACCGTGCCGCAGTTTCGCCAGCTGCTGACGCAGGTGGGACGTCTGATCGACAAGGCCGAGGCGTTCTGCGGCGAGCGCGGGATCGCCCCGGACGAGATCGTGGAGGCGCGCCTGCACGAGGACATGCTGCCCTTCGCCTATCAGGTGAAATCGACGGCGGTCCACTCGATCGGCGCGATCCGCGGCGTCGAAGCCGGGCTGTTCACGCCGGACAGGACCACTCCGCCCGCCGACTTCGCCGGCCTGCGCCGGCTGATCGAGGAGACGATCGTAACGTTGGCGGCGCTGGACCCGGCGGCGGTGGACGCGCTGGCGGAGCGCGACATGCGCTTCGAGGCCGGGCCGCGACGGCTGGACTTTACCGGCGCGGGCTTCCTGCTCTCCTTTTCCATGCCCAACTTCTACTTCCACGCGACCACCGCCTACGGCATCCTGCGGTCGCGCGGCGTGGCGCTGGGCAAGATGGACTATATCGGCCGGCCGGCGGTGAAGGGCTGAGGCCGCCCCGGCGTCATCGGCGCGAGGGGATCATCGTCTGCCCCGCTAAAGGCGGGGGCGCGTTCGCCGTTACCCAGAGCGTGACTGCTGCGGACTGTCCGCGCAACCAAGTCCGCCGGAAGGGAACCAGACCAGTGACCGTCATCAACACCAATTCCGCCGCTCTCCGCGCACAGAACGCCTCGCGCAACGCCAGCATGGACATGAGCCAGGCGATGGAGCGCCTGTCGTCCGGCAAGCGCATCAACTCCGCCAAGGACGACGCCGCCGGCCTCGCCGTGGCAACGCGCATGACCTCCGACATCCGCGGCCTGACGGTCGCCATCCGCAACGCGAACGACGGCATCTCGCTGGCGCAGACGGCGGAGAGCGCGATGGGCGACGTGACCAACATCCTGCAGCGGATGCGCGAGCTGGGCGTGCAGTCGGCCAACGGCACCATCTCCGACGGCGACCGCGCCAACCTGCAGATCGAGGTTTCCCAGCTGAAGGACCAGATCGGCAACATCGCCAGCCGCACGACCTTCAACAACATCGCGATCGTCAACGGCGGCACCGCGAACGCCACGACCGGCCTCACCGCCGACGCCACCTTCTCGCTCCAGACCGGCGTGAAGGCGAACGAGACCGTCTCGATGTCGTCCATCTCGCTGAAGACGACCGATATCGGCGCGGATCGCAGCCGCGCGGCCATCCCGACGACCACCTCGAACGTTACGACGGCGCAGGCGACCTACAACACCACGCCGAACGCCACCAACAAGACAGCGCTCGACAACGCCAAGGCCGCCGCCGCCGCCGCGCCGTCCGACATCAACGAGGTCGATTTCTCCACCGCCGCCAACGCCACCGCCGCGCTTGCCGTGGTGGACCGCGCGCTGACGCAGGTGACGGCCGGCCGCGCGAACCTGGGCGCCGTGCAGAACCGCCTCGACGCGACGGTCGACAACCTGACCTCCACCTCGACGAACCTGACCGACGCCCGCTCGCGCATCGAGGACGCAGACTTTTCGGTCGAGACGACCGCGCTCGCCAAGTCGCAGATCCTGAGCCAGGCGGCCACCGCGATGCTGGCCCAGGCCAATCAGAGCCAGCAGGGCGTGCTCAGCCTGCTCCGCTAAGACCTGATCCAGGGCCGCCCCCGCCGCGTCGTTCGGGTGGGGGCGGCCGCGAGCTTGTGTATCGTTGCTTGGCGTAAAGCGCGTCGCGGGTGCCGCCATCGGTGCCCGCGACGTGCCGTTTCGCGCCCGGAACCTAATCCGCCGCCTGTGAGTCTTTGAAGATGCGAGACGACATGCTCCCGCATCCTTACCAGGAGAGACCCATGGGCATCATCCTCATGCTGATCGTTGGCGGCATCCTCGGCTGGCTCGCCAGCATCGTCATGCGCACGGACGCGCAGCAAGGCATCTTCCTCAACGTCGTGGTCGGCGTGGTTGGCGCGCTGCTGGCTGGCTTCATCCTGACGCCGATCCTCGGCGGGGCGCCGATCACCAGCGGTGCGTTCGACATCCGGTCGCTGCTGGTTTCGTTCCTCGGCGCGGTCGTGCTGCTCGCGATCGTCAACCTCGTTCGTCGCGGCGCGGTGCGCTGAGCCGATGGTGCGGCGATCCGGCGCTCAGACCAGGGCGTGCCGGATCGCCGTGATGCCGAGCAGGCCGGCGCCGGTGAAGGATGCGCCCATCAGCATCCAGCCGGCATAGACGATCCTGCGGGCGTGGGGGCGGGCCGCCTTGCGGTTCCGCTCCGCGCTCGTCAGAACGAAGGCCGTCGTGAGGCTGTAGAGAAGTGCCGCGCCCTCGATCATCGCTGTCCCCGATCCGATGCCATCGCGCGGTGCTAGCGGCGAGCCGGTTAACGGTTCAAGTCACGCCGCGCGGTTCCGCCGCACCGCAGCAACTACCCGGCGCACGCCGCGCCGCCTTTCGCCAGAGCACTGTCGCTGCTACCCAGCCGCCGATCCGGCGCGATGCGGAGGAGGCGAGATGATCCAGCGGCTGTTCCTCTTCGTTACCTTGCTGCTCACCGCGTCCGCCGCCTGTGCGGCGGGCGGCAAGGTGGCGCTGGTGATCTCGAACGCGGCCTATGCGAATGCCGGCCAGCTCGGCAACCCGCCCAACGACGCGCGGATCGTGGCGGAGGCGGCGCGCAAGGCCGGTTTCCAGTCGGTTACGCTCGCCGCCAACCTCTCGCTCGCGGATTTCCAGCGCGCGCTGCGCGACTTTCGCGGTCGGGCCGAGGGGGCGGAGGTGGCGATGGTCTATTATGCCGGCCACGGCATCGAGGGATCGGGCAAGAACTGGCTGATCCCGGTCGACGCCAAGCTCAACTCCGGACTGGACCTCGCTTACGAGGCGATCGACCTGGATCGCGTGATGGAGGCGATTTCCGGCGCGCAGGTGCGGATGGTGATCCTGGATGCGTGCCGCAACAACCCGTTCGGGCGATCCTGGCGCAGCGGCACGCGCGCGGTGGCGCGCGGCCTGGGCGGGGTGGACGTGGACGACGTGCTCGTCATCTACGCGGCGGCGCCCGGGCAGACCGCCAGCGACGGCACCGGCGGCAACTCGCCCTTCGCCGTCTCGCTGGCGCGGCGGATGGTGCAGCCGGACCTGCCGATCCAGCTGTTGGGCGGCGCGGTGCGCGACGACGTGCTGAAATCGACCAATGGCGAGCAGCGGCCGTTCATCAGCGCCAGCATCACCGGCACGCCCGTCTATCTGGTGCCGCGCACCGCCGCCGGCGGCGGACCGGCGACGGCCGCCGCCGCGCCGGCGCCCGCGCCGACGGTGGATGCCGCGACGCTGGATGCGCTGACGTGGCAGGGCGCGGTATCGGCCAACAGCCGCGAGGCCTTCGAGGAATATCGCCGGCAGTTCCCGAACGGGCGGTTCGCATCGCTGGCCGAGCAGAACCTCGCCCGGATCGGCAAGGCCGCGGCCCGCCCGGCGGAGGTCGCCTCCGCCGACACGATCGCCCCGGCCGCGGGCAGTGCGATCGTGCCGCGCGTGCTGCTGCCGGAAAGCTCGACGCGCGCATTGTCCCGCGCGGAACTGGCGAAGCTCTCCCCCGGCGAACTGCGCATCGCCCGGAACGAGATCTACGCCCGGCACGGCCGGATCTTCACCTCGCCGGATCTTGAGCGTTATTTCAGCCGCTTCCCCTGGTACAGGCCGAAGCCCGCCGCGCCGATCACGCTGAGCGCGATCGAGCAGAAGAACGTGCTGCTGATGCAGGCCGAGGAGAAGGAGCGTGCCGCTGGCCATTAGCCTGGGCGTGCTGCTGAACGCCGCCGCGACGCTGTATGCGCGCGCCACGCGGCCCGGCACGCCGCCGGCGATCGCGGTGGCGCCGCCGGCGGAGCGATCGGGCGAGACGGTTGCTCGGGAACTCGACCGGCTCGTCTCCGCCTATCCGGATCATCTGCGCGGCCACGACGGCACCTCGCTGCTGTGGCGCGCCGGCCCGCCGACACCGATCGGGCGGGCAGATCCGGCGCGCGCGGCGCAGCGGATCGTCGACGCGCCCACCGTGCGCGACATCTTCGCCTGGCCCTATCCGCTGGGGCCGGCGACCGCACCCGCCGGCGATCCGGGCCGCGCGCGGCCGGCGGCGCTGTTCACGCGCATGTACGGCGACTGCGCGAAGGGCGAGGTGGAGCCGCACCTGGTGCCCGTGCGCTGGGTGGGCGGGCGATCGCTGCGCTTCACCCGGATCAACGGCGCGGCGGCGGCGCTGGAGGCGGCGGCGCGTGACCTGGAGGCGCTAGGCCCCGCTTACGCACGCTATCTCTGGCCGACATCGGGCAGCTATGCCTGCCGCGCGATCGCCGGCACCGAGGCGCGATCGATGCACGGCTACGGCGCGGCGATCGACCTTGCCAGCCGCTACGGCGACTATTGGCGATGGTCGCGCAGCGGCGTGCCCGGGCGGACGATCCCGCCGGCGATCGTCGCCGTCTTCGAGCGGCACGGCTTCATCTGGGGCGGCAAGTGGGCGCATTTCGACAGTTTCCACTTCGAATATCGGCCGGAGATCATCGCCGTGGCGCGGGATCGTGCGGCGGCTTCATCGTGAGCACTGAGGCGGACCTGACGCCGGCCGAGCTGATCGACCGGCGGATCGCCGAACTGGGCGACTGGCGCGGCGACATGCTCGCCCGGCTGCGCGCGCTGATCCGGCAGGCGGAGCCGGCGGTGATCGAGGAGTGGAAGTGGCGCGGCGTGCCCATATGGTCGCGCGACGGCATCATCTGCACCGGCGAGACCTACGGGAAGGTCGTGAAGCTGACCTTCATGAAGGGTGCCGCCGTGGCCGACCCGGCGGGCCTGTTCAACGCCAGCCTTGAGGGCAATACCCGCAGAGCGATCGATTTCGCCGAGGGCGTGGAGGTGGACGACGAGGCGTTCAGAGCGCTGATCCGATCGGCCGCTGCCCTGAACACCCCGCGCAAGCGCCGTTGAGAGACCCCGTCCGGATATAATGGCCGCTCCGTCGGTTCCCGCCGGAGACTGTCGCGATCAATCCTGGAGGATGTGGTGACGCCATTCACCATCGCCGTGCCCGACGAGACCCTGCGCGACCTGCAAGAGCGGCTGGCCCGCACGCGCCCCGCCGGCGACACCGGCTTCGCGCGGTGGGACGACGGCACGCCGCCGGACTATGCGCAGGCGCTGGTGGCGCACTGGCGCGACCGCTTCGACTGGCGCGCCCGGGAGGCGGCGCTGAACCGCTTCGACCAGGTGCGCGGGGAGATTGACGGCACCCGGCTGCACTGCATCCACCAGCGCGGCATCGGCCCCGCGCCGCTGCCGCTGCTGCTGGTGCACGGCTATCCCGACAGCATCTGGCGGTTCGAGAAGATCATCCCGCTGCTGACCGACCCCGGCGCGCACGGCGGCGACCCGGCCGATGCGTTCCACGTCGTCGCGCCGAGCCTGCCCGGCTACGGCTGGTCCGATCCGCTGGCGGAGGCCGGCGGCACCTTCCGCTTCGGCGATCTGTTCGCCGGGCTGATGTCGACGCTCGGCTACGACCGCTACGGCGCCCATGGCGGCGACTGGGGCTCGACGGTGGTGGAGCTGCTCGCGCGCAGCCATGCGCGACACGTGGCCGGCATCCACCTGACCGACGTGCCGTTCTGGCACAGCTTCGACGCGCCGAAGGATCCCTCGCCGGCCGAGGCCAGGTTCCTGGCGGAGAGCAAGGCGTGGCAGATGCAGCACGGCGCCTATACGATGATCCAGGGCACGCGCCCCGCCACGCCCGCCACGGCGCTGGCGGACTCGCCGGCCGGGCTGGCGGCGTGGATCGTGGAGAAGTTCCGCGAGTGGAGCGACTGCGGCGGCGATGTGGAGACGCGCTTCAGCAAGGACGAGCTGCTGACCAACGTGATGATCTACTGGGCGACCGGCACGATAGGATCGGCCTTCCTGCCCTATCGCGACTTCACCAAGGCCGGCGCGACCCGCTGGCTGAAGGAGGCCGCACGCGGCTGGCTGGGCAGCGACGCGACGCCCGCCGCCTTCGCCCTGTTCCCGAAGGATATCGGCACGCCGCCGCGCGCCTGGGCCAAGCGGTTCTTCAACGTGACCCGCTGGACCGAGATGCCCCGCGGCGGCCACTTCGCCGCCTATGAGGAGCCCGAACTGCTGGCCGAAGACATCCGCGCCTTCTTCCGCGACAAGCGTGCCTGACCGCGCGCCCGCACGACCCTGACGGTCGAGAGCCGCCGACGGTCAGGCGCGGAACGTGTTCGCGCGGCCGGGGGCAGGCGGGTAGAGGCCTAGCGCCTGCTGGCGGGCCAGTTCGCGGGCGAGGGGCGCGTAGGCACGGCGGGGCGCCAGCCCCTCGTCGTGCAGCAGGCCGTTGGGGCAGTAGCGCCCATCGTCCCAGCCGGGATGATCGAGCACGGGATAGAGGCAGATGCCCGCCACCGGCACGCCGAGCGCGATCGCGCGCCGCACCTCCTCGCACACATAGGCCAGCCATTCGGGGCGGGCATCGCCCTCTATCCCGGTTTCCGCGATGAAGATCGGGCGGCCGTAGCGGGCGTGGGTCTCGGCCAGCAGGCGGTGGAAGGGGCGGTAGAGCGGATGCCGGCGATCGATCGGCGGGCCGCCGTGGATCCACTGGTTGTTGTGGTAGTAATTGACGCCGACGATATCGAGCAGGGCCGCCCGCCCGCCGATCTGCGGCCACAGCCGGCCGGCGATCAGATCCCAGCCCTGATATTGCGCCAGCCTGTGCCCTTCCGCATGGGGCGCATCGTGCGGCCGCGTGGGTTCCGTGACGACGTTGATGAGCGGATCGGCATGGACGAAGCGCGCCGCCGGATCGACGAGGAGGATGGCCTCCATGGAGGCGATGGCGGCGCGGGCCAGCTGCACCTTCAGCTCGTAACCGCGCCCGCGCGCGAACGGATTGAGGTAGGCGGCATCGCCCCCGCCCCACGAGAGAAAGGAGATCTCGTTGACCGGGGCGTAGAAGCGCGGCCCCGCCGTCGCGCCGCCGATCACGCGGGCGGCGGCGGCGGCGAAGGCGGCGAAGCGGGGGACGAAGGCCGGGCTCCAGACATCGATATCGTCGGGCCAGCCATAATGGAGCAGATCCCAGATCACCTGCGTGCCGGTGGCGCGGGACGCCGCCAGCTGGTCCGCCAGGCTCGACCAGTCATGGTCGCCGGGCGCCCGCTCGATCAGGTGCCAGCGCACGCCATCCCGCACGGTGAGGATGCCGTGTCCCTGGAGGGCGCGATAGTCATGCTCGGCCAGCCTGTCGTGGTGGGTCGCGGCGATGACGTCGATCCGCTGGCGATCATGCGCGCGGCGGTGGGTGGAACATTCGAAGCCGCCGTGGAACAGGCTGCGGAACAGGGCGGGTGCGGGCGCGGGCGGGCGGCGCAGCTCCTCGAACAACGCGGTCCACTGCGGCACCACCGCGTCTACCGCATAGTCGCGTCGCACCTTCGCCTGCAGCGCGGTACCCAGACGGCGGCGCAGGGCGGGATCGTCGATCAGCCGCACGATGGCGGCGGCGACGGCGGGCGGATCCTCGTGCGGCACGAACAGGCCGGTGGCGCCGTCCTCAATCTGCTCCAAGGTGCCGTTGTCGGCGGTGGCGATCACCGGCAGGGCGGCGGCGCCCGCTTCCGCGATCACGTGCGGCATCCCCTCGCCGCGCGAGAGCCAGACGAAGATGTCGAGCGCCGCCAGCAGAGCCGGCACGTCCGCCCGGTCGCCCAGAAAGTGCAGCACGCCATCCAGGCCGAGCGCGTGCGCCCGGCGGCGCAGCGACACCGCATAATCCGGCATGAACGCATCCGGCCCGCCGATCACCAGGAAGCGCGCGTCCGGCCGGGCGGCGTGGACGATCGCGGCGGCGGCGATGAAATCCTCGACGCGCTTCTTCGCGTCGAGCCGACCGAGCCAGCCGATCAGCGGCGCGCCCGTCGCGATCCCCAGCGCCGCGCGGGTTGGCTGGCGGAGGGCGGGATCGAAGGCGGCGAGATCCACCATCGACGGGATCTCGCGCGCATCCGCCTCCCGCCCCGGCATCCGGGATGCGGCGGCATCGCGGATGCTGGCGCACACGCCGACGTAGCGGCTGGTGAAATGCTTGGGGCCGGCCAGCGCCTCCGACACCAGACCGCCATGCTCGATCAGCGGCGGGCGGGCGTGCAGCCGCTCCAGCGCCGGATAGATGTCGGCGACGTTCTGGCACGAGACGACGATGTCGTAGCCGGGCACGATCGAGGCGAGATAGGCGACGGTCTCGTCGAAGCCGAGATGATAGGGCGTGGTATCCACGCGCACGCCGGCCCCGCGCAGCTGATCGTGCGTCTGCTCCGGCATGCCCTCCTTGCGGAAGCAGGCCACCACGTCGATGCGGTAGCGGCGCGGATCGAGCGCGGCGGCGAGCAGCCGCACCTCCGTCTCCTCGCCGCCCACGACGAGCCAGGCGAAGACGAACAGGATGCTGAGCGGGCGCGGCGCGTCCGGCGCGGTCAATCGGCCACCTTGAACACGATCTGAAGGAACTCGGGCCGTTCCGCCACCAGATGCGCGAGGAAGCCCGGCGCCTCCTCGATCGGCACGACATGGGTGATGAGCTGCGCCCTGATCTCGTCGCCACGCGCCCGCAGCAGCGCGATCGTGGCCTCGGCCAGGCGGCGCCGGTCCCACGCGAAGCCCAGACCGCGCGGCACGCGGTTGATCTGCGCGCATCGCAGGTTGAGGCCGTTATGGTGGAACTCCTCGCCCAGCCGCAGGCGATCGGCACCGCCCTGGTAGAAAGCGAGATCGATCACGGTGCCCTGCGGGCGCAGCGCCTGCATCGCGGCGTGCAGGCTGGCGCTGTCCGCCCGCGTCTGGAACACGATGTCGGCGCCGCGATCGCCCGGGCCGTGGTGCCAGCGCGCCTTGGCGTGCGCCCACGCCTGATCCTGCGTCATCGCCGTAAGGCCGAGGCAGGCGGCACGCAGCCGGCGGAACTCGGACGGATCTGCGATCACCACCTCGCTGGCCCCGGCAGCCTGCGCGAACAGGGCGGTGAACAGACCGACTACCCCTGCGCCGATCACCAGCGCCGGCCGCCCGGCAATGCCGGCGCCGAGCGACGGCACGTTCGGCCCCAGCATCTCGGCATCGGCGTGGAGGATGCCGTTGGCCGCGATCGGCCCCATCTGGCCGACATAGATGCCGAGGATCGGATCCACGTCCTCCGGCAGCTTGACCAGCAGATCGTGGAAGGGATCGGCGGTATGGCCGGTCTTGTGGCCGAAGGTGGTGCCGATCACGTCGCCCGGCGCATAGTCGCCGGCCCGGCTCTCGCTGACGCGGGCACATTCCATATAGCCCAGGAACGGCACCGGATAATGCTGCTGCGCCTCGCCGGGCACGAACACGCCGCGCCCCTCGTCCCAGCGGGAGTGCAGATAGGGGTTGCTGTTCTTGAAGAAGGTCAGCTCCGTACCGGCCGAGAAGCCGGTGTAGAGCGTCTCCAGCCGCACCTGCCCGTCACCGGGCGGCCCTTCGTCATAGCCGTGGAGGTAGGCGCGGTGCGGCGCCTCGACGCCCAGCGAGCGAATGTGGCGGTGGTCAGACATAAGCGGGCTCCGGCGAGGCGGCGGCGAAGGTGACGGGTTCGCCGGTGCGGGCGGAACGGACGACGGCGAGCGCCAGGCGGTGCGTGGCGACCGCCTCGGCATAGGGACAGCGGATGCGGTTCTCCCCGCCGCGCACCGCATCGATGAAGTCGCGATCCTCACGCCAGACGGGATCGCCATCAGCCCCGCGCACCGGGCGGCCGCGGCCGACATCCACCATCAGATCGCGATCGGTGAGTTCGATCGCCAGCCCCTCGCCGAACAGGTGCAGGGCGACGCGGTGGTTCCAGTTCAGCAGGCAGGTGGAGGCAAAGTTCGCGATCGCCCCGTTCTCGAACAGCAGGCTGGCGGTGGAGACGGTCGGCACGTCGAGCCCCGGAAAGGCGTCCCGCCCGGTGTGGCCGGCGAGCCCGTAGGCCCGCGTCACGTCGCCGACCAGATAGCGGGCGAGATCGAGCAGGTGGGTGGTCTGCTCCACCATCTGCCCGCCGGACTGATCCTCATGCCACCACCAGACCGGCGGCGGGGTGGAATCGAGCCAGTAGCCGGAGAGCAGCCGCGCCGGAGTGTGCGCCAGGATGCCGCGCACCTCGTCCACCGTGTCAAGGTAGCGCCAGTGATAGCCGACCGCGGTGACGAGGCCGGCCCGGGCCACCGCATCGGCGATCGCCTCGGCCGTTGCGAGGTCCAGCGCGACCGGCTTCTCGACGAAGAAGGGCAGGTTGCGGGCGATGGCGGCGCGTTCGGCCGGGCCATGGGCGAAGGGCGGCACGCAGATGTAGAGCGCGTCCGGCGCGGCGGCGTCCAGCATCTCCTCCACATCGGTGAAGGCGCGCGCGCCGAAGCGGGCGGCCGCCTCCGCCGCGCGGGCGTGATCGACGTCGGCGACGGCGACGATCTCGACATCCTCGAACTGCTCAAGCACGCCGAAGTGGCGATGGGCGATGCCACCCGCGCCGACGAAGCCGATCCTCGTTCGTGTCACGGCGTCGTCTCTCCTGTCATGGGTCGCCTCGTCGTAGAGGGCGGCGGTCTGTTCGATCATGCGCGGCGCATCGAAGCGTTCGGCCCGGCGGCGGCGCGCGGCCTGCGCGACGGCGGTGAGCCGAGCGCGATCGGAGAGCGCGTCGACGATCGTGGCGGCGAGCTGCCGCGCGTCGCTGGCCGGAGTCAACCAGCCGCTGTCGCCATGCTCCAGCAGCTCGGTATTGCCCGGCGCGTCGCTGGCGACGATCGGCAGCCCGGCGGCCATCGCCTCCAGCGCGACCAGCGACAGGCCCTCGAAGCGGGAGGGGAGCAGCAGCAGGTCGGCCGCCGCCATCAGATCCGGCAGATCGCCGCGCGCGCCCAGCAGCCGCACCGCTCCGGCCAGCCCGCGCGTCGCGATCGAGCGGGCGACGGGCCACAGCAGCGGCCCGTCGCCCGCCAGCAGCACGATCGCGTCCGGCAACGCCGCCCGGACGTGCGGCAGCGCATCGAGCAGCAGCGCATGGCCCTTCTGCTCGGCGAAGCGTGCCGCCATCAGCAGCACCGGCGCGTCGCCGAGACCCCACAGGCCACGCAAGTCGGCACGATCGCGCGAGGGCTGGCGCGGGACGATGCCGTTGGCGATGGCGACGATCGGCGGCGACAGGCCGGCATGGCTGTCCGCCACCGCCTGCGAGACGCCGATCAGCCGATCGACCGATCGCAACCCGGCCGCGTGCGCGGCGCGCTGGCCGGGATCGGTGAGGAGATAGGGCAGATGCTCCGTGCGGATCACGCTGGCGCCGGCCGCCTTCGCGGCCTCGGCCGTGGCGTGGCCTTCCCAGCCGATGCCGGCATGGACGTGAACTATCGCCGGGCGGGTACGGGCAAACCAGCGATGCAGATCGGCCGGATCGGCGGGATCGACCACCTTGACGGCGAAACCCGCCGCCGCCGCCCGCGCCAGCAGATCGGTGCCGCGCGGCGCGCCGATCACGACCTCGTTCCCATCGGCGAGGCCGGCGGCCAGGGTGAGCATGTGGGCGCCGACGCCGGAGGGCGCCGGGCTTTCGGTGACGAGGTGAACCCGCCGCTTCGTGCCCGTCACGCGAGCGATGCCTCGCGGTTCAGCTTCTCGCTGAGCCGGCGGTAGGTGGCCAGCGCCTGCCCGACGACCTGATCCATATTGTAGTAGCGGTAGGTGGCGAGGCGGCCGACGAAGCTGACGTCCGGCAGCGCATCGGCCAGCGCCTCGTAGCGGCGGTAGAGCAACTGGTTCTCCGCCCTGGGGATCGGGTAGTATGGGTCGCCTTCGTCGCGGGGATATTCGTAGCTGATGCTGGTGCGCGGCGCCGTCTGCCCGGTGAGATGCTTGTACTCGGTGATGCGCGTGTGGGCGATGTCCGGCGACGGGTAGTTTACCACCGCCACCGGCTGGAAGGTCTCGCGATCGATCGTCTCGTGGCGGAACTCCAGGCTGCGATAGGGCAGGCGGCCGAAGCGGTGATCGAAATACTCATCGACCGGCCCGGTGAACACGGTGTGGCCTGCCCGCAGATCGACGTCGCGATAATCGATGCCGAGCTCGATCGTGATGTTCGGATGGTCCAGCATCGCCTCGAACATCCGGGTGTAGCCGTGGAGCGGCATCGCCTGGTGCTTGTCGAGGAAGTAGCGATCGTCGGTGTTCGTCCGGGTCGGCACGCGCGACGTGACGGAGCGATCGAGCTGCGACGGATCGAGGCCCCACTGCTTGCGCGTATAACCGCGAAAGAAGGTCTCGTAGAGTTCCTGCCCCACGGCCGCCACCACCACATCCTCCGACGTGACGATCTCGCGCGGCTCGGCGCGCGCGGCGAGGAAGGCGGCGGCCTGCGCCTCGTCCTGCAGATCAAGGCCGTAGAGGCGGTTCAAGGTCGTGCGGTTGATCGGGATCGGCACCAATTTATCCGCCACGCTCGCCAGCACGCGATGCTCGTAGGGTCGCCACGCGGTGAAGCGCGAGAGATAGGCGAACACGTCGTCGCTGTTGGTGTGAAAGATGTGCGGGCCGTAGCGGTGGACGAGGATGCCGGCGGCGTCCGGATGATCGTAGGCGTTGCCGCCGACGTGGGGCCGGCGATCGATCAGCAGCACCCGCTTGCCCGATCCGGCCGCCAGCCGTTCCGCCAGCACCGCGCCGGCGAAACCCGCGCCGACGACGAGCGCGTCATAATGCGGCCGGCCGGAGGCGCCGTGGATCGCCGGGGCGACGGGATCGTCGTTGGCGCCAACCAGCGCCGGCTGCGAGGCGGCGACGATCCGCTCCTTCATCGCGGCGAAGGTGCGGTCCCACGACATGGCGGCGAGCAACTCGTCCGCCTCGCGCAGCCACGCGCCCTGCCGCGGCAGCGCCAGCGCATGTTCGCACGCGGCGACGAACGCCTCCGCCCCCTCGGCGATGGCGACGCCGGCGATCGCGCCATAGTGGCGCACCACGTCCACGATCGGGGTGGAGACGACCGGGCAGCCAGCGGCGAGATATTCGGGCGTCTTGGTGGGGCTGATGAAGCGCGTCGCCTCGTTCAGCGCGAACGGCATCACCGCCGCGTCCCAGCCGCGCAGATAGGCTGGCAACTCGCCATAACCCTTGCCGCCGAGCCAGTGGATGTTCGCGCGACGCGGCAGATCGGCCGGATCGATCTTGACGACCGGACCGACCATCACGATCGACCAGTCCGGCCGGGCGGCGGCGACGGCATCGATCAGCGCCAGATCGATGCGCTCGTCGATCACGCCGTAGAAGCCCAGGCGGGGACCAGAGATGCCGGCCTGATCGCCGGGTTCGGCAAGCGGCTGGCGGGCGGCGGCGAAATGATCGCGCTCCACGGCCGAGGGGAAGGGGTGAATGTCGTCGTGGCGATCGCGCTTCGCCTCGTACAGGCTATAGCCGCCGGTGAACATCACATCGGCCCGGCGCATCAGCTCGGCCTCGCGATCGATCAGCAGCGGATCGGCGAAGCGGAAGGCGGAGAGCTCGTCCATGCAATCGTACACGATCGCATCCGCGGCGAGGTGGCCGGCGAAGCCGAGCATCATCGGCGTGTAGAACCAGAGGAGCGGCGGCGCGGCGCAGGACGTTGCGACCAGCATGTCCAGCAGCTGCCGCAGCGCCTGCTCGGTGGCCGCGCGATCCCACCAATGGGGCACACGCGGTCGCAGCGCGATCACGTGATCCTCTGGGAACGGGTGATATTCGAGATAGGGGCGGGGGTGATCGCACGGGATCGCCTCCTCCCAGAAGAACACCCGCCGCTCGGCCGCGAAGCGGCGCATCAGGTGCTGCGGGCGCTGCGTCACGAAATCCCATCGCAGATGCGAGAAGCAGATCAGCGGGGGCGGGGTGGGCGAGGTGGTGCCCGGAAGCATCGTCTCCGCGCCGGAGCCGTCGCGAAGAAATGGTCCGTGCACGGCAGCTCCTAACATTCCGAGATTTCGTTCAACTCGCGCGCCGAAGATTGTTTCCCCCGCATTTCCGCGCGTTTCGCCGCAGCGGCGGCGGCGATCACGGGCGCGAGCCTGGCGATGCTGTGCTGCCACGTCCAGCGCGCCAGCACCGCCTCGCGCGGGGAGAAACCGCCGTGGTCGGCACGCATCGCCATGATCGCCGCGGCGAAATCCTGCGGCGCGGCGAGGCGCCCGGTTTCCGGCAGGATATATTGCGAACCGCAGGCAAGCTCCGCATTGGCGAGCACCGGCAGGCCGGCCAGCATATATTCGGTGAGGATCGCCGGCGCGCCATCGTCCCGCCCGCACACCACGCCGAAGCGGGCGCGGTTCATCAGGCGGTTCACCTCGTCGAACGGCACGCCGGGCGGGCCGATGCACTCCACCGGCAAGCCCTGCCGCGCCGCCCTGTCCCTCAACGCATCGCCCATCTCGCCATAGCCGAACAGACACAGCGCGCGCAGATCGCGCGGCAGCCGTTCGAGCGCGTCGAAGAGCAGGTCATGGCACTTGTAGGGCTGCGCCGCCGCTACATAGATCAGGTCATAGTCTTTCGGCCCGCCGAGCGGGCGGAACATCTGCGGCGCGGCGAACTCCGGCCCGATCGGCAGGATGAGGGTGGCCTTGCCGGGATGGCGGGCCGTCACCTCGTCCGACTGCCACTGCGCGCCGGTGAGGACGATGTCGCACAGCCCGCTAACCGCCGGCGGCACGCGGAGCGCCGGCGCATCGATGGAATTGTAGAGGATCACGCTCCGGCCGCAGGCGCGCAGCACATCCTCGTCCACGCCGAGGCCGAGTACCACCAGGATGTGCGGCGCGCCGTGCGCGGCGAAGTGGCGGATCATCGCCTGCGAGGCGAATGGCGGGGAGGGCGCGTCCAGCGGCAGGCCGCGATAGGCGAGCAGCGGCCCGGCGCGGTGGAAGCTGCCCGTGCCGCCGTGATGATGATGCCAGATCTCCGCATGATCGACGAGGCCGGCCTTGATGCAGGCGAGCGGCAGGCGTTCGAGATAGCCGCCCTCCACCACGAGATCGCGCCTTTCCGCGTCGGTGGCGAAGGCGGGCCATGGCGCTTCGCCGGGGCCGTCGACCCCATGGGCGGCGGGATCGACGCGGTCGCCAATGACGACGATGGAGGGAATGGCGGAGAGCGGGAGGACGGTCTGCATGCCTTTGCAACGCCCGAACCGGGCATGTGCTTCACGAGGCGGTGCGTTCGTGCCGTCGCATACGGTATCGACCGGGCTCGCCTTCCGATCGATACCGATCCACATCGCAGCCATTCTCGTGCCGTGAGAAGGAGTGGGAGCCAGATGGAACGCCTGACCGGAAAGACCGCCATCGTGACCGGCGCCGCGCGTGGCATGGGCGCCGCCATCGCCCGCGCCTTCATCGCCGAGGGCGCGAGGGTGTGGCTGACCGACATCGTCGATGCGGCAGGGATGGCGCGGGATCTGGGGCCGGACGCCCGCTTCCTGCGGCTCGACGTGCGCGAGGAGGCGGAGTGGGACGCGGCGATCGCGGCGGTGCAGGCGCGCGACGGGCGGTTGGACATAATGGTCAACAATGCCGGGATCACCGGCTTCGAAGGCGGCGCCGTGCCGCACGACCCCGAGCATGCCGCGCTGGCCGACTGGCGGGCGGTGCACGCGACGAACCTGGACGGCGTGTTCCTGGGCTGCCGCGCCGCCATCCGCGCGATGCGGCCGGCGGGCAGGGGCGCGATCGTCAACATCTCCTCGCGCTCCGGCCTCGTCGGCATAGCGGGTGCGGCGGCCTATGCCTCGTCCAAGGCGGCGGTGCGCAACCACAGCAAGAGCGTGGCATTGTGGTGCGCGCAGGAGGGGCTGGCGATCCGCTGCAACTCGATCCACCCGGCCGCGATCCTGACGCCGATCTGGGAGCCGATGCTGGGCGACGGCGCCGACCGCGCGAGCCGCATGGACGCCCTGGTCGCCGACACGCCGCTGAAGCGGTTCGGCACGCCGGAGGAGGTGGCGGCGATGACGGTGTACCTCGCCTCGGACGAGGCCGGCTACGTGACGGGCGCGGAGTTCACCATCGACGGCGGACTGCTCGCCGGCAGCGCCGCCTCGCCGGGCTGAGGCGGGTTCGGGACGCCGGCGCGCGCGACAGGTGGCCGGGCGCACTCAGGTGATGGGCCACGATGGTGATCGAGCATCGGTAGCCGCTCAGCTCACCGGCGGGCGGCGGCGATAGCTGAGGGCCTCGGCCACGTGCGTTCGGCCGATCGCGTCGGTTCCGGCCAGATCGGCGATGGTGCGGGCGACGCGGAGGACGCGGTGGTAGCCGCGAGCCGTCAGCCGCATCGCCTCGGCCGCCTGGGCCAGCAGCGCGCGGCCGGCCTCGTCCGGCGTAGCGACGGCGTCGAGCAGCGGCCCGTCTGCCTCGGCGTTGGTCCGCGCCGGCTCGTTGGCGTAGCGCGCCGTCTGGATCGCGCGCGCCGCCGCCACCCGCGCCGCCACCTCGCGCGAGCCTTCCGCCGGCTGCGGCAGGATCAGGTCGGCGGCGGAGACGGCCTGCACCTCGACATGCAGGTCGATCCGGTCGAGCAGCGGGCCGGAGACCTTGGCCTGATAGTCGGCCGCGCATTTCGGCGCACGGGCGCAGGCCAGCGCCGGATCGCCGAGATGGCCGCAGCGGCACGGGTTCATCGCCGCCACCAGCTGCACCCGCGCCGGATAGGTGACGTGCGCCGACGCCCGCGCCACCGACACCGTGCCCACCTCCAGCGGCTGCCGCAGCGAATCGAGCACGGTGCGCTGGAACTCCGGCAACTCGTCCAGGAACAGCACGCCGAGATGGGCGAGGCTCACCTCGCCGGGCCGCGCCTTGTTGCCGCCGCCGACCAGCGCCGCCATCGAGGCGCTGTGGTGCGGGCTGCGATAGGGCCGCTGCCGCACCAGCCGGCCCGCGCGCAGCTCACCGGCGACGGACGCCACCATCGAGACCTCCAGCGCCTCCGCCGCCGTGAGATCGGGCAGGATGCCGGGCAGGCAGGCGGCCATCAGCGACTTGCCGGCGCCGGGCGGGCCGACCATCACCAGATTGTGCCCGCCGGCCGCCGCGATCTCCAGCGCGCGGCGGGCGGTCTCTTGACCCTTCACCTGCCGGAGATCGGGGCCGGCGGCGCGCAGGTCCGCCTCGCCGGGCTCGGGCGGGGCGATCTGGCCGCGCCCTTTCAGATGCTCCAGCAGGGTCAGCAGATCCGGCGCCGCGATCACCTCGATCGTGCCGGCCCAGGCCGCCTCCGGCCCCTGCGCCGCCGGGCAGATGAGGCCGAGGTCGCGCTCCGCCGCGTGCAGCGCCGCCAGCAGCACGCCGGGCGCCGCGCCGATCCGCCCGTCCAGGCTGAGCTCGCCCAGCACCACATAGGCGGCGAGCGTCTCGGCATCGATCACGTCCATCGCGCCCAGCAGGCCGAGCGCGATCGGCAGGTCGTAGTGCGATCCCTCCTTCGGCAGATCCGCCGGCGAGAGGTTGACGGTGATCCGCTTGGGCGGCAGCGCCAGGCCGATCGCGGAGAGGGCGGCCCGTACCCGCTCCCGGCTTTCCGAGACGGCCTTGTCGCCGAGGCCGACGACGGCGAAGGCCGGCACCCCCGGCGCCACATGCACCTGCACCTCCACGGGCCGCGCCTCCAGGCCCAGAAACGCTACCGTCGAGACGTGCGCGACCATCGATCCCCCTGCCTTCGTGGCGGTGGCATGAAGGGGATCGTCGCGCGGCGCAAGGTTGCGCGAGGCCCGCCGGATCGCCATCTCGACCGGCGATGACAGCCGCTGCCCTGCCACCGCCGACGCGCGCCAAGCCGGTGATGCGGCGCGTGTGGTTCTGCCTCGGCTGCCTCCTCGTCATCGTCACGCCGCCGGTGGCGCTGCTGCCGGGGCCGGGCGGCACGATGACGTTCGCGCTGGGATTCGGCCTGATGCTGAAGAATTCGCGCTGGGCCAAGCGCCGCTACGTGCTGTTCAAGCGCCGCTGGCCGGGCACCGGCGCGTGGGTGGACTGGGGCCTGCGCCGGGCCAGCGCGCGGCGGCGGGTAGCGCGCGACAGGCTGGCCGGCGCAGCTTGCGATTGACTCCGCCGCCCGCCTTGCCTATCCGCACCGCACATGACGGCTGCCTCTTTGGCGGCCCATTTCTGTTTGCAGTATTCGGGGATGAGCGATGAAGCGGACCTTTCAGCCCAGCAATCTCGTGCGCAAGCGCCGCCACGGCTTCCGCTCGCGCTCGGCGACGGTGGGTGGCCGCAAGGTGCTGGCGGCGCGCCGGGCACGCGGCCGGAACAAGCTCTCCGCCTGATCCCTTCGGCGCCTGAGACGATCAGGCGGCGCGCGGATTTCCTCGCCGCCAATACGGGCCGGCGGGCGGCGATGCCGGGCTTCGTGCTGCTCGTGCGCGAGCGGGGCGACGGTTCGGCGGCGATGCGGGTGGGCTTCACCGTCACCAAGAAGATCGGCAACGCCGTCGTCCGCAACCGCATGAAGCGGCGGCTGCGGGCATTGGCGCGGGAGCTGCTGCCGCAGGGCGGCGTCGCCGGCGCCGATCACATCCTGATCGGCCGCAACGGCGGCATCGAACGCGACTATGACGCGCTGCGGCGGGAGCTTGCCAAGGCGCTGCGGAAGGCGGCCGCATGATCGCGCGCCTGCTGATCCTGCTGGCCCGCGGCTGGCAGCTCGGCCCGTCGGCGCTGCTGCCGCCCACGTGCCGCTTCATTCCTTCCTGTTCGGCCTATGCGATAACCGCCCTCAGGCGCTATGGCGCGCTGCGGGGCGGCTGGCTGGCGACGCGGCGGATCTGCCGCTGCCATCCGTTCGGCGGGCACGGCTACGATCCGGTCCCGTGAGCGGGCCATATCTGATTTCGGCACTGCCATGATGCGGAGAGTTTCTCGTGGATAACATGCGCAACATGGTGCTGTTCGCCATCCTGGTGGTGGCGGTGCTGTTCGGCTGGCCGCTGCTGTCCGGCCACTTCTTCCCGACGGCCAATCCGCCGGCGACGCGGATCGTGGACGGCAAGTCGGTAGCGGTGCCCAACCCCGCGGCCGATCCGGCGGCGGACACGCCCGCCGCCGTGCGCGACCGCGCGATCGTGCTGGCCGAGAGCCCGCGCGTGCTGATCGAGACGCCGCGCCTGCGCGGATCGATCAACCTGAAAGGCGCGCGGATCGACGATCTCGTCCTCTCCACCTACAAGGAGACGATCGCCAAGGACTCGCCGCCGATCCGCCTGCTGTCTCCGGCCGGTTCGGCCGACGCCTATTTCGCGGGCTTCGGCTGGTCCGGCGACGGCGTGGCGGTGCCCGGCCCGGCGACGGTGTGGCAGGCCAGCGGCACCCGCCTCTCGCCCGGCAGCCCGGTGACGCTCGGCTGGACGAACCCGGCCGGCCAGCGCTTCGCCATCCGCCTGTCGGTGGACGCCAACTACATGTTCACCGTGGCGCAGAGCGTGACCAACGGTGGCACCGGCGCCGTGCCCGTGCGCCCCTACTCGCTCGTCTCGCGCGTCGGCCATTCCAAGGATGCGTCGACCATGACCAACCATGTCGGGCCGATGGGCGTGTTCGACGGGAAAGCCAATTACGGGCCGGACTATAAGCATCTGGACAAGGATCCGGCCGGCGAACGCTTCACCGGCAAGGGCGGCTGGGCCGGCTTCACCGAGAAATACTGGCTGACCGCGATCATCCCCGATCAGGCGGCGCAGATCGACGCGGGCTTCCGCGCGGCGCCGGGCGGCGCCTATCAGGCCGACTTCACCGTCGCGCCCGCCATCGTCGCGCCGGGCGCGACGGTGACGTCCGTCTCGCGCCTGTTCGCCGGCGCCAAGGAGGTGGACCTGCTCGACGGCTACGAGGCCAAGCTCGGCATCTCCCGCTTCGAGCTGGCGATCGACTGGGGCTGGTTCCGCATCGTGGAGAAGCCGATCTTCGACGTGCTGCACTGGCTGTTCCGCGTCACCGGCAATTTCGGCGTCGCCATCATCCTGCTCACCTGCCTGGTGCGCGGCCTGATGTTCCCCATCGCGCAGAAGCAGTTCAAGTCGATGGCGGCGATGCGCGTGCTGCAGCCCAAGATGAAGGCGTTGCAGGAGAAGTATAAGGACGACAAGCCGAAGCTCCAGCAGGAGATGATGGCGATGTACCAGAAGGAAAAGGTCAATCCGGTCGCCGGCTGCCTGCCGCTGCTGCTGCAGATCCCGATCTTCTACGCGCTCTACAAGGTGCTGATCCTGACGATCGAGATGCGTCACCAGCCGTTCGCGCTGTGGATCAAGGATCTGTCGGCGCCCGATCCGATGACGCCGGTGAACCTGTTCGGCCTGCTGCCGTTCACGCCGCCGCACATGATCGCCATCGGCGTGCTGCCGATCCTGCTCGGCATCACCATGTACCTCCAGTTCAAGCTCAATCCGCAGCCGATGGACGACGTGCAGAAGCAGGTGTTCTCGATCATGCCGTGGATCTTCATGTTCATCATGGCGCCTTTCGCCGCCGGCCTGCAGCTCTACTGGACGGTATCGAACCTGCTGACGATCGCGCAGCAGAAGTTCCTCTACAGCCGCTATCCCGGCATGCCCGAAGCGACGGCGGCGGCCGCCAAGTGAGCGACGACGCCCCGCCGGAGGACGAGGACGCCGCCCGCGCCGAGCGGATCGAGGCGGCGCGGCGGCTGTTCGCCGGGCCGGTTGCCTTCCTCAAGTCCGCCCCGTCGCTGAACTTCCTGCCGGACGCGGCGGCGAGCGAGGTGGCGTTCGCCGGCCGATCGAACGTGGGCAAATCCTCGCTGCTGAACGCGCTCACCGGCCGCAATGCCCTCGCCCGCACGTCGAACACGCCGGGCCGCACGCAGGAGCTGAACTTCTTCGATGTCGGCGAGCCTCCCGCCTTCCGCCTCGTCGACATGCCCGGTTACGGCTTCGCCAAGGCGCCCAAGGATGTGGTGCGCAAGTGGAAGTTCCTGGTGAACGACTATCTGCGCGGCCGCCCCGTGCTGAAGCGCGCGCTGGTGCTGGTGGACAGCCGCCACGGCCTGAAGGACGTCGACCGCGAGCTGATGGACATGCTGGACAAGGCGGCCGTCTCCTACCGTCTGGTCCTCACCAAGGCGGACAAGGTGAAGGCGAGCGACCTCGCCGCCGTGACGGAGGCGACGGCGGCTGAGGCGCGCAGGCATGTGGCGGCGCACCCGGAGATACTGGTCACGTCTAGCGAGACGGGTCTGGGCATCGCGGAACTGCGGGCGGCGGTGGTCGAGGCGATCGGCTGAGCGTCCGCAAGTGGTGGAAAGCGGATCTAAGGCTGCTCCGCTATAAGGCCCTGCTCCGTCTCTCCGCATATCTGATCGGCCGACGCGGAGAGGCCAGCTTGAGACTGTTCTCGCCTCCAGATGTTTCGTCGGTCAGCGCCATTTCCAATTTCTAGCGCGACGATTTGAACTCCACCGTTCATAGAAGCGATATAGCTCCGCGCCGGTATGACATCGCTGACACGCTGCCCGTTATCTAAAACCGCTGTCACTTTGAGAGGCTTAACGGCGCAGTTCCAGATACGCTGGCTTATTTGGTCGCAAGCAGTCAGGTTTAGCAGCGCAACTATTAGGACGATCCGCATGGTAGCCAGTGTTACACGGCGTCCGAATGTCCGCAAGTGGGCGTAAGCCGCCACCGCCCCTCCCCGCTTGAGCCAGCCGCCCCTCCCCTCTATCACCGCCGCCATGCTCAAGCTCTTCATCGGCAACAAGGCCTATTCCTCCTGGTCGATGCGCGGCTGGCTCGCCGTCCGGCAGTCCGGCCTCGCACATGAGGAGATCGTCGTCCCGCTCTATGACGAGGATTGGGACAGGCGGCGCGAGGGCGCGGAGTTCGCGCCCTCCTCCGGCAAGGTGCCGATCCTGTGGGATGGCGACGTCGTGGTGTGGGACAGCCTCGCCATCGTCGAATATCTCGCCGAGAAGGTGGGCGCGGAGCGTTTCTGGCCGGCCGACGACGCCGCCCGCGCGATGGCGCGTTCGATGGCGGCCGAGATGCATTCCGGCTTCCAGAACCTGCGGCGCGAGCATTCGATGAACGTGCGCCGGGTGTTCGAGACTCCCGATCTCTCGCCCGGCGTGCAGCAGGACGTGCTGCGCATCGTCTCGCTATGGGCGGAGGCGCGGGCGCGCTTCGCCGGAGACGGCAAGTTCCTGTTTGGCGACTATGGCGCGGCGGACCTTATGTTCGCGCCCGTGGTCACCCGCTTCGTCACCTACGGCATCCCGGTGCCGCGCTTCGCTCTCGCCTATATGCAGGCGGTGCTGAAGCATTCCGACGTGCAGGCCTGGATCGCCGCCGCGCAGGACGAGCCGTGGGTGATCGAGAAGTTCGAAACGCCGCTCGCGTGATCGATCCGGTCGATCTCGCCAGCCGCCTGATCGCCTGCCCAAGCGTCACCCCGGCCGATGCCGGCGCGCTGGGCGTGATCGCGGACGCGCTGGGCGTGCTGGGCTTCACCGTCCATCGCTTCGCGGCGGGCGGGCCGCCGGACGGGCCGGTGGAGAACCTGTTCGCCTGGCGCGGCGCCGGCGGGCCGCACTTCGCCTTCGCGGGCCACAGCGACGTGGTGCCGGCCGGGGAGGGCTGGGCGACCGATCCGTTCGCCCCCGTGATCCACGGCGACATCCTGCACGGGCGCGGCGCCGTGGACATGAAGGGCGCCGTCGCCGCCTTCGTCGCGGCGGCGGCGCGCGTGCCCGATCATGCCGGCACCCTCAGCCTGATCGTCACCGGCGACGAGGAAGGCCCCGCCACCCACGGCACGCTGGCGCTGATGGCGTGGATGGCGGCGAACGGCCACCGGCCGGACATGATCCTCGTCGGCGAGCCCACCTCCGCCGCGCGGATGGGGGACACGATCAAGATCGGCCGGCGCGGATCGGTGAACATGTGGATCGAGGTGCCGGGCACGCAGGGCCACGTCGCCTATCCCCACCTCGCCGACAATCCCGCCACCCGCCTGCTGCGCATCCTCGACACGCTGACGCGCTGGCGGCTGGACGAGGGCAATGCGTGGTTCCAGCCCTCCAACCTGGAAGTCACCGACATCGCGATCGGCAACCCGGCGACCAATGTGATCCCGGCCGCCGCCCGCGCCCGCCTGAACATCCGCTTCAACGACGAGCAGCGCGGCGCCGACCTGGTGGAGCGCGTGCGCGCCGTGGTGGCGGAGCATGCCCCGCGCGCCACGGTGGACGCGAAGATCTCGGGCGAGGCGTTCCTCACCCGGCCCGGTCCGCTATCGGAGCTGGTCTCCGCCGCGATCCGGCGCGCGACCGGCCTCACGCCCGAACTCTCGACGAGCGGCGGCACCTCCGACGCCCGCTTCCTCTCGCGCCTTTGCCCGGTGGTGGAGTTCGGCCTGATCAACGCGACGATGCACAAGCTGGACGAGGCGGTCGCGATACCGGACCTGCATCTGCTGACGACGATCTACGAGGATGTGATCCGCTCCGCACTCGGATCGTAGACGATTTCAGGCGGTGTAGCGCGCTTCCTCGATCACCAGCACGGGCACGCCCGCGCGCACCGGATAGGCGAGCTGGGCGGCGTCGGAGATCAGCTCCTCGGCGACGGGATCGTAGCGCAGCGGCGCGCGGGTGAGCGGGCAGACGAGGATCGCCAGCAAAGCGGGATCAAGGCTGCCGGACGGCACGTCGGCCGGGCCGTCCACGCTCATTGCAGGGTCGGCCCGTCGTCGTCGCCGCTGCTGAAGAAAGTGAGGAACTGAACGAGCAGATCGGCGCGATCGGCGATCGTCGCGGCCTCCAGCAGCGCCTGCTTGGCGGCGACATCGAACGGCGCGATTTGGGCGATGCCGTTGACGAGGCTCTCGTCGTCCAGCCGGTTCACCGCATCCCAATCCACCGAATAGCCGCGCGCATCGGCGAAGCGGCGGGATTCCCGCTCGAGCTCGGCCCGGACGATCAGCGACAGGGGCTCGGCGGGCTGGTCGTCGCCGAAGCCGACGAAGCTCGCCTCGACCTGGCGGAACGGCGTCGCGGCGTCGATCTCGGCTATCAGGCGGAAGCGGGTGAGGCCTTCGAGCACGATGTTGAAGCGCCCGTCGTCCAGCGCGTCCACCTGCGCGATGCGGCCGACGCAGCCGATATCGAACAAAGCGGGCCGATCGCCAGGCCCGCGCGGCTGGATCATCGCGATGCGCCGATCGCGAGCCAGCGCATCGGCGACGAGGGCGCGGTAGCGCGGCTCGAAGATGTGCAGCGGCAGGTGCATGCGCGGGAACAGCAGAGCGCCGGCCAGCGGGAAGATGGACAGGCGCGATCCGGCCGCGGCCATCAGGTGAACAGAACGGCGGAGAGGCGGCGGCGCTGGGCGCTGACCCAGGGATCGGCGATGCCGACCGCCTCGAACAGCTTGAGCAGCTGCGCGCGGGCAGCGCCCTCGTTCCACCCGCGATCGCGGCGGATAAGTTCCAGCAGCTGATCGGCGGCGGCATCGCGGTCGCCCGCCGCCATGAGGCCGCCGGCGAGATCGAAGCGGGCGGCATGATCGTCCGGATCGCTCTCCACCCGGGCGCGGAGCGGGCCGAGATCGTCGACCGGGCGGGCATCGCGGGCGAGCGAGATCGCGGCCTGCGCGCGGACGACGGCGGCATCCTTCGCCTGATCGGCGGGCAGGCCGGCGAGCACGGCCTCGGCATCGTCCACCTGGCCGGAGAGCAGCAGCGCGCGGGCGAGGCCGGCGACCGCGACGGGATCCTCCGGCGCCATATCGACGATCTGCGAGAAGATGGAGACGGCGCGCTCCGCGTCGCCGGCTTCGAGCACCTCCTCGCCCATCGCGATCAGCGGGGCGATATCCTGCGCGAGGGCGGTCGCCTCGCTCTCGATCGGCAGCTGCTTGAGGATCTGATCGAGCGTGGCCTTGAGCTGGCTCTCGGTGCGGGCGCTGGTGAGATCGGCGACCAGCTGGCCCTGGAACAGCGCGTAGACGGTGGGGATCGACTGGACGCGGAACTGGGCCGCGATCAGCTTGTCCTTATCCACATCGATCTTGACGAGCTTCACGCCGCGGGCGGCATAATCGGCGGCGATCTTCTCCAGCACCGGGCCGAGCTGCTTGCAGGGGCCGCACCACTCGGCCCAGAAATCGAGGATGACGAGCGCGGTCATCGAAGGCTCGACGACATCGCGGCGGAACGCCTCGATCGCCTCCCGCTCGGCCGTGCTCATTCCCATCGTCGCCACGCAGATTCTCCCGTCGATCGCCTGCGCCTTATGTGGGCCGAAACGGCGTGGTGCCAACCCCCTCTCGCCTGAGTGGGCGAGAGGATGCACGCGACGGGCGGGGTGTGGCGCCAGTGGGGCGCGATGCGGCGGGCGGTAGTGGCTGACGGGCTCGAACCGCCGACCCTCTCGGTGTAAACGAGATGCTCTACCAGCTGAGCTAAGCCACCATGGCGCCGCCCGACCGAAGCGTGGCCCCTAGCAGCCCTGATGGCCGGCGATCAACCGCGGAGCGAAGGATCAGGGTGCGATCGTGGCGAGGCGCTGGGCGGCGGCGAGATAGTTCATCATGCCTTCCGCCGCCGCCTCGGCGAGTTCGATGAAGACGCGCCGGCCGTCTGTGGGATCGGCGATGCGGATCAGGATGCCCTGATCGGTGAGCAGCTTGATCCAGCGCAGCGCCGTGGTGGGTGGCACGGCGGCGGCGATGCAGAGGCTGGAGACCGCCACCTGCCGCCGTTCCAGCCGGGCCGCCATAAGATCGAGCAGCATGTCCCACGCGGGATCGGCGAACAGATCGGCGGGGAAGTAAAGCTCGCGCAGACGCCGGGCGCGGATCATCGCGCGCACCTGCATGGCATCGATGATCGCATCGCTGCCGCGCCGCGCGGGAACGGGCACGTCCGGCCGGGGCGCGGTGAGGACGCCAAGCTGCTCGTCGCCGCTCATGGTGGCGAGGACGCGGGCGATGCGGCTGACCTCCTCGCTCAGCTGGCGCAGGCGCGGCGGGTTGCCACCATCGGCGCTGATGTCGTTCAGCACCATCTCGCGCTCGGCAAGCGCGGTGCCGATCGCGGCCGCCTGCTCGAACGGATCCGGATCGCACAGCAGGGCGATGTCGGCGTGCCAGCCCTCCTTGGCGGCGACGTCGATCAGGGCCGGCGGCAGAATGATGACGCTGGGGTAGTCGCCCGCCTGCGCCGCCCGGTTGAGCCGGGCGACGAGCGCGTCGAAGCCGGGCGCATCGCCATCGCCATCGCCATCGCCGGCATCGACGACGACGGCGTCGATCGCGATCTGCGCATCCAGCCGCTCGACCGCATCGGTGAAGCCGTTCGCCTCGATCACGCGACCGCCGAGCTCCTGAACGATCTGGCGGAGGGCAACGCTACGCGCGTTCCGCGCGCCGAAGAGCAGGACGCTGCGCGCATCGTCGTAAAGGATCGGGCCTTGCTGGACGGACGACTGCACCGACTTCTCCCACTCGCCAAAACGGACCTAGTCGACCATCGCAGGCGAACCACGCCCGGTCAGCATCACTTTGGTCCGTTTCGGTTGGAAGACTGTTTTCCGCCGCCGGCCGGGAGCTACCGGATGGCGCAATCTGGTGCGAACGGCGCCGTGCCGGTCACTGCGCAATCCCGGCTTGGTGCAACCCGGCGCATGTTGCGTCGCTGCGCTGCGGGGCAGCATCCGTATCGGACATAGTCACATCGGCGGTGGCGCGAGTGAGCGCACCAGGCGGGCGGCGACGGCGAGCCATGGCGGGTCGGCGACAACGAGCGGGCGCGCGCCGAGGGCGGGCGGCAGGACGTGCAGGTGCCCGCCCTCACGACCGAGCAGGCGGCCG
Source organism: Sphingomonas profundi (assembly GCF_009739515.1). Lineage (NCBI taxonomy): Bacteria > Pseudomonadati > Pseudomonadota > Alphaproteobacteria > Sphingomonadales > Rhizorhabdaceae > Alterirhizorhabdus > Alterirhizorhabdus profundi. Next base: position 2,154,925 of record NZ_CP046535.1, on the reverse strand, counting down.
AACAGGAGGCGCCCGGCAAAGCGGGGCAGGACGACGTCGCGGGCGAGCGCGGTGCCATAGTCGGGCGGCGCCAGCCTGTCGCACCAGATCTCGTCGCCGGCGCGATACTCGCCAACCGACGCCGAGACGAGGATCGCGACCTGGCCGGGTGCCGGGCTGGGCGCGTGGACGGCGGCCGGGCGGCGTGGCGCGGCGAGACCCTGAGGCGCGATGATCGCGATCACCGGAAGGTCGATCCGTTCCGGCAGGCGGACGAGATCGGCGGCGGCGACGCCGAGTGCCGCCGCGATGCGGTTGAGCCACGCGACGGAGACCGTGCGCGTGCCGGTTTCCAGCCGGCCGATCGTCTGCGCCGTGGTCGGCGGATCGCAGCGATCGGCCACGTCCTGCAGCGTCAGGCCGCGGGCGAGGCGCACCTCGCGAAGACAGGTGATCATTGAGGCTCCTAACCGGATGGGTTCGCTGCTTTCCTACCTCTGCCCGGCTTTGGCAAGAGGCGTCGGAGGGTCGAGGAGACGGTGATGGCGAAGATCAGCGCGCAGGCGCGAACGGTGATGACGGCGATCGAGGCGGGCCGCGTGCTGCGGCGGATGGGGGAGGACTGGCGCGCGGGCACGCTGGTCGCGACGCGCGCGGTGGTGGCCGAACTGGTGCGGCACGATCTGGTGCGGGCAGACGGGGACGTGCTCTCACCCAGCCGCGCGGGCCATGGCTTCGGCGCGCGGAGCGAGGGGGCGGACGGTGGCAACCGGCTGCTGGTGCAGCGCCCGCTGATCGCCGACGAGGGCGGGCGCGTGCGCGGGCGGCGTGTGACGGCGAATGCCGCCGAGTCGCCGCTCGGCTGGCTGAGGGCGCGCGGGCTGGTGAGCGCGCGGCAGTTCGACGCGGGCGAGCGGCTGCGGGCGGAGTGGACCGCCGCCAACCTGGCCCCGAGCGTGACGATGCGCTGGGATGCGAGCCCCACGGCACGCGGTGCGCGCGGGCCGGGCGGCGCGATCGACCCGACCCTGGCGCAGATCGCGGCGAAGCGGCGCTTCGAGGCGGCGGTGGCGGCCGTGGGCGGTGGCCTTGGCGACATATTGTGGCGGACGGTGTGCGCCGGGGAGGGACTGGAAGCGGCCGAGAAGGCGCTCGGCTGGCCGAAGCGGGCGGGCAAGCTGGTGCTGCTGCTGGCGCTCGACAGGCTGGCAGATCACTACTCCATTTAACCGGATAGGTACAAATCTGTTGACAGCGTCGCGCTGTTCGGGCATACAGAGGGAACGCTGGATAAATGCGTCGGGGCCGGGCGAGCAATCGCCGCGGCCCTTCTTGTTAGCGCGGGGGCGTGGATGGCGGAGCAGGAGATGGCGCCGGTCGCGCCGCGCAAAAGCGAGCGCGATCGGGACTGGACGGAGCGCAGGCAGAAGGCGTTCCTCGATCACCTCGCCTGCAGCGTGAACGTGCGCGCATCGGCGCGGGCGGTGCGGATGAGCGAGCCGAGCGTCTACCGACTGCGGGCGCGATCGCCGGAGTTCCGCGCCGGCTGGGACGTGGCGCTGCGCGAGGGCTATGCCCGGCTGGAGGTGGTGATGCTGGAGCGGGCGATCAGCGGCACGGTGAAGCCGATCCTGAGCGCCGGCAAGGTGGCGGGCGAGATGACCGAATATTCCGACCGGCTGGGCCTGACCCTGCTGGCGGCGCACCGGGCGGCGGTGCACGGCGATGAAGCGGTGGCGGCCGACCCGGCATCGGCGCGCGAGCGGATCGCGCGCAAGCTGGCCGAAATGAACCGCCGGCTGGGAGGCGAGGGGTGAGCGCGGCGCTGCTGCCGCCGGGCGCTTCCTTCTGCGAGCAGTGGGCGGCGCTGCCGGCCGCCGAGCGGCTGGCGCGCATCGGCAACCTCTCCGACGCGGACGTCGCCGGGCTGGAGTGGCACTGGCCGATCTGGGCGCGGGCGGCGCAGCTGCCGCCGGACCGGCCGTGGCGGATCTGGCTGATCCTGGCCGGTCGCGGCTTCGGCAAGACGCGCGCCGGCGCCGAGTGGGTGCGGGCGCGGGCGGAGGCGGACGGGCGGCTGCGCATCGCGCTGGTGGGCGCGACGATGGCGGAGGCGCGCGCGGTGATGATCGAGGGCGAGAGCGGGCTGCTGGCGATCGCGCCGCCCTGGCTGAGGCCGACATGGGAGCCCTCGCTGCGGCGGCTGCGCTGGCCGGGGGGCGCGCAGGCGTTCCTCTATTCGGCGGCCGAGCCGGAGAGCCTGCGCGGGCCGCAGCATCACATCGCCTGGGCGGACGAGATCGCGAAGTGGCAGGCGGGCCAGGAGGCGTGGGACAATCTGATGCTGGGGATGCGGCTGGGCGACGACCCCCGCACCGTCGCCACGACCACGCCGAAGCCGGTGCCGCTGGTGCGGCATCTGCTGGGGCTGGACGGCAAGGCGGCGCGCGGCGTGGCGATCACGCGCGGGCGCACCGGCGACAACAACGCCCATCTGCCGCCCAGCTTCGTGGCGGCGATGGAGGAGAGCTATGGCGGCACGCGGCTGGGCCGGCAGGAGCTGGACGGCGAGCTGATCGAGGATGTGGCGGGCGCCCTGTGGACCCGCGCGCTGATCGCGCGATGCCGGGTGGCTGCGGCGCCGGCGCTGCGTCGCGTGGTGGTGGCGGTCGACCCGCCGGCAAGCGTGGACGGCGACGCGTGCGGCATCGTGGTGGCGGCGATCGGCGAGGACGGGCACGGCTATGTGATCGCCGACGCCAGCGTGGCGGGCCTGGCGCCGGAGGGCTGGGCGCGGGCGGTGGCGGAGGCGGCGGCGCGGCACGGCGCGGACCGGGTGGTGGCCGAGGCGAACAATGGCGGCGAGATGGTGGGAAGCGTGCTGCGCGCCGCCGACGCCGGGCTGCCAGTGAAGCTGGTCCACGCCTCGCGCGGCAAGTCCGCGCGGGCCGAGCCGGTGTCGGCCTTGTACGAGGCGGGGCGGGTGTTCCATGTCGGCGCGCTGCCGATGCTGGAGGACGAGCTGGCCGGCTTGCAGGCGGGCGGCGGCTATGCCGGGCCGACGCGCAGCCCGGACCGGGCGGATGCTCTGGTATGGGCGCTGACCGAGCTGATGCTGGGGAAGGCGGGGCGGCCGGGATTGCGGACGTTGTAGAGGCGGCTTAGAGACAATCGCCGATGACCAAGTTGCGCATCTGGGCCGACTTCAATTCTGGCGGATGCAACGACGACGCATGCTGGTGCTTGGCATATGGCCCCGAGCTCACCAGCCTCGACGACTTGGCCCTGTCGCTGAGACTCGAGCAGGGTCAGGAGGTGACGCTCTACTACAACGATCCGGGCGACGAGTTCGAGGTTGAAGGCCGATTGGAGCGCCACGCTTCCACACCGTCATGGCACGCACGTCCGGACTGGTCGACGTTTCGTTTGATCCGTGACTGAATAGACGACACCGGGCCGGCGGCTTCTTGCCGCCCTGTCCCTCCACCATCCTGCGGATGGTCCCCCCTCCCCGTGCCGGGGAGGATCTAGTCAGGAGAAACACATGAAATGGTTCGGCTGGAAGGCCGCGCAGCCGCTCGCGCGGCCGGCGCTGGTGCGATCGGGCATCGGTGTGCCGCTGGGCGAGTGGCCGCGATCCTATGAGGCGCAGGTGCGGGACGCCTATGTCGCCAATCCCGTCGCCCAGCGGGCGGTGCGGCTGGTGGCGGAGGGCGTGGCGGGGGTGCCCGTCTATGCCGCGCCCGGGCAGGCGCCGGCGGCGGCGCTGGTGCCGCCGGTCATCGAGGCGATCGCCGCGCAGATGCTGCTGCACGGCAACGCCTATGTGCAGGTCATCGCCGACGCGGGCGACATGCCGGTCGAGCTGCTGCCGTTGCGCCCCGAGCGGGTGACGGTGGAGCAGGACGCGCGCGGCTGGCCGGCGGGCTATCTCTACCGGGCGGGCGAGGCGGTGACGCGCTATCCGGCGGCGGACGCGCTGGGGCGGGCGACCATCGTCCACCTGAAGGCGCTGCATCCGCTGGACGATCATTATGGCCTCGGCTGCCTGGGTGCCGCCGCCGGCGCGGTGGCGATCCACAATGCGGCGACGCGGTGGAACAAGGCCTTGCTCGACAATGCGGCGCGGCCCTCCGGCGCGCTCGTCTACGATGCGGGCGAGGGGGCGGTGCTCTCGCCCGACCAGTATGAGCGGCTGAAGGCGGAGATGGAGGCGGGCTTCGCCGGCGCCGCCAATGCCGGGCGGCCGATGCTGCTGGAGGGCGGCCTGAAGTGGCAGGCGATGAGCCTGACGCCGGCCGACATGGACTTCGTCGCCCTGAAGGCGGCGGCGGCGCGGGAGATCGCGCTGGCCTTCGGCGTGCCGCCGATGCTGCTGGGGCTGCCCGGCGACGTGAGCTACGCCAATTATTCGGAGGCGAACCGCGCGCTGTGGCGGCTCGCGATCGTGCCGCTGGCGGGGAAGATCGTGGCGGGACTGGGCGCGGCGCTCGCGGCGTGGTGGCCGGGGCTGGCGCTGCAGCTGGACCTCGACGCGATCCCGGCTTTGTCGGCGGATCGCGAGCGGCTGTGGGGCCAGGTGGCGGCCGCCGACTTCCTGAGCGTGGACGAGAAGCGCGAGATGCTGGGCTTCGGCCCGGCGGGAGGCATCGCATGAGCGTGGACATGCTGGCCCGGCTGGTGAGCCAGGCCGAGGCGAAGGGCGCCGACCTGGTGACGCTGCGCGCGATCATCGAGGAGGCGAGCAGCGCCGGCGCCACCGCCGCGCTGGAGCGGATGGGGCTGGGCGATGCGCGGGCGCACGCCGACCTGGGCGAGCTGCGCGAACTGCTGGGCGCCTGGCGCGACGCCAAACGCAGCGCGCGCAACGCGGCGGTGACGTGGTTCGTGCGGATCATGCTGGCGATGCTGCTGCTGGGCATGGCGATGAAGCTGGGGCTGATGGCGAAGATTAGCCTGTTCGGGATCGTGCGGGCATGAGCGGGGCGGACGACGCGGCCACCCGCTTCGCAGGCTATGCCGCGATCTTCGACCGGGTGGATCGCGGCGGCGACGTGGTGCGGCCCGGCGCCTTCGCCCGCGCGGTGCAGGCGGGGCCGGGGGCGGTGCCGCTGCTGTGGCAGCATGAGGCGGGCAAGCCGATCGGCCGGATCGAGAGTATGGCCGAGGACGGGCGCGGGCTGCGCGTGATCGGCCGGCTCTCCGCGACATCGGGCGCCGGCCGCGAGGCGGCGGCGCTGCTGCGCGACGGCGCGGTGCGGGGCTTGAGCTTCGGCTACCGGGTGCGCGACGCGAAGCCGGGGCTGGTGCGCGAGCTGCGCGATCTCGACCTGGTCGAGGTCTCGCTGGTGACGTTTCCGATGCAGCCCAGGGCGACCGTGCTGGCGGTGGCGGAGGACTGACCCGCCCGCTGTGATTTTCGCGCGGAGACGCGGAGACGCCGGGATGGCGCGGAAGCGGCGAAGCCGCACCCGGCTTCGGCCCGACACTATGAAGTGCCTGCGGCGCGAGAGCTTCCTCTCTGCGTCTCCGCGTCTCCGCGCGCATCCGCTTTTCGAAATCTTCCGAAGACTCACGACAGGAGATGTGCATGTACGAAGTGAAAGCCGATCCGCTGGAGGCCAGCTTCGCCGAGGCGGCGCGGGTGGACGAGGTGGCGGAGCTGCGCGCCGAGCTGGCGACGATGCGCGGGCGGATGGATGCGCAGGCAGTGGCCGCCGCCCGGCCCGCGCTGGCGGGTGCCGGTGGCGCCATCTCGGCCGAGCGCAAGGCGTTCGTCGAGGCGTATCTGCGCAAGGGGGTGGAGACCGGCGTCGAGCTGAAGAGCCTGGCCGCCGTGACCGGCGACGCCGGTGGCTATGCCGTGCCGCGCGAGATCGACGCGATGATCGACCGGACGCTGAAGGCGATCTCGCCGATCCGGGCGATCGCGAATGTGGTGACGGTCGGCACGTCGGGCTATCGCAAGCTGGTGACGACGGGCGGCGTCGCATCCGGCTGGGTGGCCGAGAACGGGGCGCGGCCCGTGACCGACACGCCCACCTTCGCCGAGGTGGCGCCGCCGATGGGCGAGCTCTACGCCAACCCGGCCGCCACGCAGGCGATGCTGGACGACGCCGCCTTCGACGTGGAGCAGTGGCTGGCGAACGAGGTGGCGACCGAGTTCGCGCGGGCCGAGGGCGCGGCCTTCGTGAACGGCAACGGCACGAACAAGCCCCGCGGTTTCCTGGCCGGACCGATCACGGCCGAGACGGACGGGGTGCGCGCGTTCGGCACGATCCAGTATCTGGCGAGCGGTGCCGCCGGCGGCTTCCCGGCGACCAGCCCGCAGGACCGGCTGATCGACCTCATCCAATCCCTGCGGTCGCCGTACCGGCAGGGCGCCGCGTTCGTGATGAACTCGGCGACGTTGACCGCGATCCGCAAGTTCAAGACGGCGGACGGCGCCTTCCTGTGGCAGCCGGGGCTGATCGAGGGGCGGCCGGACACGCTGCTGGGCTATCCGATCGTGGAGGCCGAGGACATGCCGGACATCGCGGCGAACAGCTACTCGATCGCCTTCGGCAACTTCCGCGCCGGCTACCTGATCGCCGAGCGGAGCGAGACGCAGATCCTGCGCGATCCCTTCACGAACAAGCCGTTCGTGCAGTTCTACGCGGTGAAGCGGATCGGCGGCGCGGTGAGCAATTCCGAGGCGATCAAGCTGATGAAGTTCTCGGCCAGCTGAGGCGCGCCGGGCCTGCGTGGACGCGGACATCCCCTTTTCCGCGTCCACGCCCTTTTTCACCCGCGGCGGAGACGGCGATGAGCATCTATCCCAAGCACCCGCAGACCGCGGTCGACTATCTGATCGACTGGGGCGGCGGCATGAGCGGCCGCGCCATCGCGGCGAGCGACTGGAGCGTCCACCCGGCCGAGGCCGGCGGCATCGGCATCACGACCGACCTGATCGGCCCGACCGCGACGCGCGTGCGGCTGACCGGCGGGGTGGCCGGGCACGACTATCGGATCAGCGGCCGCGCGACCTTTGCCGACGGCGGCGTGGCGACGCGCGGGCTGGCGCTGCGCGTGGCGGCGGAACGCGCGCGGCCGATGGCGGAGGCGCGATGATGGCGGTCTCGGTCGAGGACGCCAAGGCCTATCTGCGGATCGAGGGCGGCGACGAGGATGCGCTGATCGGCCGGCTGATCGCGGCGGCGGGCGGCTATTGCGAGCAGTTCATCGGCCAGGTGGCGGTGGCGCGCGACCTGACCGAGACGGTGGCCGCGACCGGCGACTGGCGGCGGCTGAAGGCGGCGCCGGTGCGGGCGATCACGGCCGTGCAGGGGCTGCCGCCGGCCGGCATGCCCTTCGCCCTGCCGGTGGCGAGCTATGCGATCGACATCGATCCTGCCGGCGACGGCTGGGTGCGGATCGATCGCGCGGCCGGCGTGTCGCGCGCGATCGTGAGCGTGCAGGCGGGCATCGCCGCCGACGCCGCCGGCCTGCCCGAGCCGTTGGCGCAGGGGATGCTGCGGCTGGTCGCCCACCTCTACGCGCATCGCGACGCGGCGGACGGGGAGGGGCCGCCGGCGGCCGTCGCGGCGCTGTGGCGGCCGTGGCGCCGGATGCGGCTACGATGAGCGGGGCGCGGGAGCTGGCCGGGCGCTTGCGCGAGCGGGTGACGATCGCCCACGCCCCGGACGAGCGCGACCCTCTGGGCGCGGCCGAGACGGGGTGGACGATCACGGCGACGCGCTGGGCGGCGATCGACGCGGACGGCGGCGGCGACGCGGTGGTGGCCGAGGCGGCCGACGCGCCCGCGCGGTTCCGCGTGACGATGCGGCCCGGCATCGCGGTGGCACCGGGCGATCGCATCGGCTGGGCGGGCCGCACCTTGCGGGTGCGCGCGCTGAGCGAGGATCCGGCGCTGCCGGACAGGATCGTGCTGCGGGTGGAGGAGATCCGATGATGGAGGGATTGGAGGCGCGCGGCCTGCGCGCCGGCCGGGCGCGGGCCGAGGCCGCGCTGGCGGCGATCGCGAGCGCCGACCTGCCGCCCGGCGTGACGGCGGAGCGGGACGCCGACGGCGTGATCTTCAGCGGGCCGCGGCTGCTGCGGCGGCGGGCGTTCGACGCGCGCTTCGCCGCGCCCGGCCTGCCCGCGAGGGACGCGTGAGCGGTGCGGCGGCGGCGGTGCAGGCCGCCCTCGTGGCGGCGCTGCGCGGGCATGTGGCGCTGATGGCGGATGTAAGCGGTGTATTCCTCGGTCCGCCGGCGCGGGCGGTCTACCCCTATGTGGCGATCGGCGGGGCGGTGAGCGCCGACTGGAGCCACAAGACCGGCAGCGGGCGCGAGCACCGGCTGGCGGTATCGCTGTGGGACGTCGATCCGGGCCGGGCGATCGTGCTGGCCGGCGCCGTGGAGAGCGCGATCGAGGGCATGGCGCGCGTGCTGGACGGGCATCGCATCGTCAGCCTGGTGCTGATGCGATCGCGGATGCTGCGCGAGAGCCGGGACGGGCCGTGGGCGAGCATCGCCGACTATCGGGTGCGGACGCTGGCCGAGTGACGATCGGCCTTGGCGGCAATCAATCAGGGAGACGAAGATGGCGGCGGAAAAGGGCAGCGCGTTCCTGCTGAAGGTGGGGAACGGCGCGACGCCGGTGGTCTACGCGACCGTGGCGGGGATGCGGACGACGCAGGCGCAGATCAACGGCGAGGCCGTGGTGGTGACGAGCAAGGATTCCGGCGGGTGGCGCGAGCTGCTCTCCGGCGCGGGCGTCCGCTCCGTCTCCGTCTCGGCGGCCGGCGTGTTCACCGGATCGGCGGCGGAGGTGCGGGTGAAGGCGAGTGCGCTCTCCGGCATCCTCGACGATTACGAGCTGAGCTTCGAGAGCGGCGAACGGCTGCGCGGCCGCTTCCTGGTGACGCGGCTGGACTATGCCGGCGACTTCAACGGCGAACGCACCTACACGCTGGCGCTGGAAAGCTCCGGCGCGGTGGTGTCGGCGTGAGCGCGGCGGGCGCGAACCCGGCGCGCGGCGAGGCGATGCTGCGGGTGGCGGGCGAGGCGATCGCGCTGCGGCCGAGCTTCGGCGCGCTGGTGGCGGCCGAGCAGGAGCTGGGGCCGCTGTTCGCGCTGGTGGAGCGGGCCGCCGGCGGCGGGCTGACGCTGGCCGAACTGGTGGGCCTGTTCTGGCACTGCCGCCACGAAGCGCCGGCGGCGCTGACCCGCGAGCGGCTGGGTGAGGCGGTGGCGGAGGCCGGATTGGTTGCCGCGACGCCGGCGCTGCGGGTGCTGATCGGCCAGATCCTGCAGGGGCGGTGATGCGCTTCGCTGAAGGCGCCGCGCGGCTGGCTGGGATCGCCGGCGCGCTGATCGGCTGGCGGCCGGACGAGTTCTGGCGGGCGACGCCGGCGGAGCTGGCGGCCGTGCTGCGCGCCTTCTTCGGCGAGGACGGGATGAGCGTGCCGGCCGGATCGGACGATCTGGCGCGGCTGAAGGAGATGTTCCCCGATGGATGAGGAAATCGACCGGCTGGTGGTGCGCGTGCGCGCCGACACCGCCGGCTTCGCCCGCGACGTGGCGGCCATGCGCGGGCAGCTTGACGGACCGCTGGAGCGGGGGGCGGAGCGGGCCGGGCGGGCGATCGAGACCGCGCTGGTCCGCGCGACGCGCACCGGCAAGTTCGGCTTCGACGACCTGCGCCGGGTGGCGCTGGCGACGCTGAGCGAGATCGCCGCGGCGGCGGTACGCAGCGGCATCGGCGCGATCACCGGAAGCGGCGGCAGCAGCGGTGGCCTGCTGGGCGCGGGAACGCAGCTGCTGGGTTCGCTGCTGGGCGTGCCGGGACGGGCCACCGGCGGGGCGGTGGCGCCGGGACGCGGCTATATGGTGGGCGAGCGCGGGCCGGAGCTGTTCGTGCCGACGACCAGCGGGCGGATCGAGACGGCCATGGGAGGGAGCCGCGACGTGCGCGTGGCGATCACCGTGAACGCAAGCGACGGCGGCGAGCCGCGCGCGCTCGCCCAATCGAGCCGGCAGGTGGCGCGGGCGGTGCGCGCCGCCATCGAAGCGGCGGACCGCTGAGATGGGCTGGCGACTGGCGGCGGCCGACGACGCGCTGGAGACCGCCTTCATCAAGCGGTTCGACGCGCGCTTCTGGACGGTGAACTTTCCCCGGCCGATGATGGCGGCGGTGACGACCACGGCGCCCGATGCGCTGCGCGTCGACGCCGCCTTCTATCGCCGCGACGATCTGGCCGGGCTGATCTGGGCGGCGCAGGACCGCCACGACCACCCGCTGCTGGCCTATGAGACGAACCGCGACTTCCGCGCCTGCACGCTGCGCTTCCGCTGGCGATCGGCGGGCGTGCGGGCGCTGGACGCGCTGCACGGCCCGACGCTGACGATCGAGGGACGCGACGCCGGCGGCGTGGCGCGCGCCTGGTACGTGCGGTTGTGGAACTATGCCACCGGCACGCGTACCGACGCGACCGTGGCGCTGGACTTCGCCGACCTGGATGGCGGCTTCCTGCTGCCCGGCGAGGCGGACCCGGTGTGGGCGGGCGACGTGGACCGCATGTTCATCTCGCTGGTGGCGCCCGGCTACGATGCCGGCGCCGCCCTGCTGCCGACGCCGGTCGAGGGGTGGGCGGAGATGAGCGGCATCGTCTGCGACGGGCCGGGATCGGTGCTGGCGATCGGCGACGGGCAGGTGCCGGCGCACGGACTGCGCATCGCGACAGGCTATGACGACCTGTACGATATGACCCCGGCGCGGATGCTGCGTAACGCGATGCACCTCGGCTATCGCGGGATCATCAACCACTATGTCGGCATGAGCCACTATTTTCGGCTCGACGGCGATCCGCTGACGGTGACGCTGGCGGGCGGCGCGCTGAACGCCGCCTGCCGCGCCTGGCATCGCGACTTGGCCGCGCAGGCGCGGGCGCTGGGATACGAGCTGATCCTCTCGCTGTCGTACGAACTGTTCGATGCCCATGCGCCGGCGGCGTGGAAGCAGCGGGCGGAGAATGGCGACCCGGCGCTGACCGGGTGGGTGCCGCCCTCGACCCTGCTGTCCCCGGCGCATGACGATGCGATGGCCTATCTTCAGGCGGTGGCGCGCGCCTTCGTGGCGATCGCGGACGAGGCCGGGCTGGCGGTGCGCTTCCAGATCGGCGAGCCGTGGTGGTGGACGATGCCGGCCGACGGGCGGCCGTGCCTGTACGACGCGGCGGCGCGCGCGGCGTTCGGCGGATCGCCGGCGTCCATCCCGACGATCCGGTCGACCGCGCTGTCGCCCGCGCAGAAGACGCTGCTGGATGCGGCCGGCGCGCTGCTGGCGGCCTCCACCCTGGCGCTGCGCGACGCGGTGCGCGACGAGGCGCCGGGCGCGCAGGTGCTGCTGCTCGTCTATCTGCCCACCGTGCTGGATGCCGCCGCGCCCGAGGCCAAGCGGGCGAACGTGCCGGTGGGCTGGGCGCACCCGGCCTTCGACGTGCTGCAGCTGGAGGATTATGACTGGGTGACAGCCGGCGATCGCGGATCGACCGCGCGCGGCATCGCCGCGGCGACGGCGCGGCTGGGCTACCCGATCGGCGAGCAGCATTATTTCGCCGGCTTCGTGCTGCGGCCGGAGGATGCGGGGCTATGGGCCGACATCGACGCGGCGGCCGAGGCGGCGCGGGCGCGCGGCGGCGCGGAAACCTTCGTCTGGGCGCTGCCGCAGGTGCTGCGCGACGGCTTCGTCCATTTCGACATCGGTGAGGAGAGCGCGGTGCAGGCTTTCGACGACGTGCCGTTCCCGATCGCGATCGGCCGTGAGGCGAGCGTGGAGCCCGGCTTCTCGACCGCGATCGTGACAACGGGATCGGGCCACGAGCAGCGCAACAGCGACTGGGCGGATGCGCGCCTGCGGTTCGACGCCGGGCCGGGCGTGCGATCGGAGGCGGACGTGCAGGCGCTGATCGCCTTCTTTCGCGCGCGGCGGGGCGCGGCGCGCGGCTTCCGCTTCCGCGATCCGTTCGATCATGGCTCGGCCGGCGGCACACCCGGCTTCGCCGACCAGGCGATCGGGCGGGGCGACGGGACGACGACGCGCTTCCCGCTGGTGAAGCTGTACGGCGGCGAGGACCCGCAGCGCCGCCGCATCACGCGGCCGGTTGCCGGCAGCGTGCGCGTGGCCGTGAACGGCGTGGAGCGGATCACCGGCTGGACGCTGGAACCCGGCGGCATCGTGGCGTTCGACAGCGCGCCCGCGACCGGCGCGGGGGTGACGGCAGGCTTCCTGTTCGACGTACCGGTGCGCTTCGCCACCGATCGGCTGGAGGTGAGCCGCGCGACATTCGGCGCGGGGGCGGCGCCGAGCGTGCCGCTGATCGAACTGCGCGAGGCGACGGCGTGACGCCGTTCCTCTCGCCCGAGCTGACCACGATCGCCTTGTGCTGGCGGCTGGACCGGCGCGACGGCGTGTCGCTGGGCTTCACCGGCCATGACCGCGACATCATCATCGCCGGCCTGCCGTATCGCGCGGCGCCGGGTATGCTGCCGTCCGCGATCAGCCTGTCGGACGGGTTCGACGTCGACACGCTCGACATATCCGGCGCGCTTTCGGCCGACGCGATCAGCGCCGACGATCTCGCGGCCGGGCGCTGGGACGGCGCGCGGGTGCGGCTGTTCGCGATCGACTGGACGGACGCGGACGGCGCCGTGCTGCCGCTGGCGCGCGGCGAGCTGGGCGACGTGGGGTTACGCGACGGCGGCTTCACCGCCGAGCTGCGCGGGCCGACCGCGCTGCTGGAGCGGCCGGTGGTGGAGCAGACATCGCCGGAATGCCGCGCCGAGCTGGGCGACCGGCGCTGCCGGGTGGACATGGCCGGGCGCCGCACCGTGGCGCGGATCGTCGCGGCGGGCGGCGCATCGCTGACCCTGGACCGGGCCGAGAACGCGCCCGGCAGCTACGCCTATGGCCGGCTGCGCTGGATCGACGGCGCGAACAGCGGCATCGCCACCGCGATCCTTGCGTCCAGTGGGACGACGCTGACGCTGCGCGATCCTCCTTCAACGGCGGCTGCCATCGGCGACCATGTCGAGCTCATCGAGGGGTGCGACAAGGCGTTCGCGACGTGCCGGGCGCGCTTCGCCAACATGGCCAATTTCCGCGGCGAGCCGCATCTGGCCGGCAACGATCTGCTGACCCGCTATCCGGGCGCCTGAGATGGAGCGGGGTGAGGCGATCGCGCGGGCGGCGCAGGCGTGCGTGGGCGCACCGTTCCGGCCGCAGGGGCGCAATCCGGCGACGGGGCTGGACTGCGTGGGGCTGGTGGCGGTCGCCTGCCGCGATCACCTGTCCGGCACGGCGGTGCCGCGCGCCTATGCGCAGCGCGGCGGCGGGCGCGAGACGATCGTGGCGGCGATCGCGGCGGCGGGATTCGCGCCGATCGATGCCGCCGGGGCGCGAACGGGGGACCTGCTGCTGCTGACGACCGGGCCGGGCCAGTGGCACCTGGCGGTGCTGACGGCCGACGGCTTCGTGCACGCCGATGCACGGCTGCGGCGGGTGACGGAGGTGCCGGGCGCGCCGCCATGGCCGATCGCGGGCGCGTGGCGGATCGACGGGGAGGATTGAATGGCGACCTTGGTGCTCACGACCATCGGCACCGTCATCGGCGGGCCGATCGGCGGCGCGATCGGCGCGGTGCTGGGGCAGCAGGTGGACCAGCGCCTGCTCGGCCCCAGGCGGCAGGGCGCGCGACTGGGCGCGCTGACGGTGCAGACCTCCGCCTACGGCCAGCCCATCCCCAAGCTGTTCGGCACGCTGCGCGTGGCCGGCACGGTGATATGGGCCACCGACCTTCGCGAGGACCGCAGCACATCCGGCGGCGGCAAGGGCAAGCCGAAGACGACGAGCTACAGCTACTCGGCCTCGTTCGCGGTGGCGCTTTCCGGCCGGCCGATCCGCGCGGTGCACCGCATCTGGGCGGACGGCAAGCTGCTGCGCGGCGCCGCCGGCGACTGGAAGAGCGAGACCGGCTTCAGGCTCCACCCCGGCGACGAGGCGCAGGCGATCGACCCGCTGATCGCGGCGGCCGAGGGGGCGGCCGGCACGCCCGCCTATCGCGGCATGGCCTATGCCGTGTTCGAGGACATGCAGCTGGCCGACTTCGGCAACCGCATCCCCTCGCTCACCTTCGAGGTGGAGGCCGATTCGGCGCCAGTGCCGCTCGGCACGATCGCCGGGCTGCTGAGCGACGGCGCCGTCGCCGGCCCGACCGCCGCGACGCTGGGCGGCTATGCGGCGAGCGGCGACAGCGTGCGCGGCGCGATCGAGACGATCGCGCGCGCCATCCCCCTCTCGCTGCGCGACGACGGGACGCGGCTGCTGATCGGCGATACGGTGCCGGCCGCCATGCCGATCGCCGCCGACGAGCTGGGCACGGCGGACGGCGAGGCGCGGGCGGAGCGGCGGCGGGTGGACCGCGCGGCGGCCGGCACGCTGCCCGACGAGGTGACGATCACCTATTACGAGCCGGAGCGCGACTATCAGGCCGGTCTGCAGCGGGCGCGCCGCGGCGGTGGGCCGGGGCGGCGGGTGGAGGCGATCGAGCTTGCCGCGGCGATGGCGGCAGGCGCGGCCAAGGCGGTGGCGGAGCGTCGGCTGGCTGATGCGTGGGACGCGCGCGCCACGGCCAAGGCGACGCTGCCCTGGCGGCGGCTGGACTTGCGGCCCGGCGACACGATCACCGCGCAGGACGGCCGCGTGTGGCGCATCGGCGGCTGGACGCTTGAGAATATGGTGCTGACCCTGACCCTGCGCGCGACGGCGGAGCGTGATCTCTCCGCGATCGTCGCCCAGCCCGGGCGGGCGACGGCCGGCGCCGATGCGGTGCACGGGCCGACCAGCCTGGCGCTGCTCAACCTGCCGCCCGTGGACGACGGCGCGGCCGGGCCGCGCCTGTGGCTCGCGGCGGCGGGCGTCTCACCCGGCTGGCGACGGGCGGCGGTGATCGCCAGCACCGACGGCGGGGCGAGCTGGCAGGAGATCGGCGCGACGGCGGCGCCGGCGATCATGGGCGATGCGCTCACCGTGCTGCCGCCGGACGACACGGCGCTGTTCGACGCGCGATCGTTCGTGGAGGTGGCGCTGCTGAACGAAGCGATGACGCTGCTCTCGCGGGATTGCGACGCGCTGGTGGACGGCGCCAATCTGGCGATGATCGGCGACGAACTGATCCAGTTCGGACAGGCCGACGCGATCGGTGGCGGGCGGTGGCGCCTGTCGGGCCTGATCCGCGGCCGGCGCGGGACGGAGGCGGCCATGAGCGGCCATGCGGTGGGCGATCGCTTCGTGCTGGTGACGGCCGACACGCTGCTGCCGATCGAAGTCCCGCCCGATCGCATCGGCGCGAATGTGCGGGTGATCGCGACCGGGGTGGCCGATGCGGCGGGGGTGGAGAGCGGCGCGATCGCCACCGGCCGGGCGCTGCGGCCGCCATGCCCGGTGCATCTGACGGCGGCGCCGCTGCCGGGCGGCGGCCTGCGCCTCTCCTGGGTCCGCCGCAGCCGCGTCGGCTGGGCATGGACGGACGGCGGCGACGTGCTGCTGGGCGAGGAGACGGAACGCTATCGCGTGACGATCACGCCGAATGCCGGCGCCGCCCGCACCGTCGAGGTGGCTCTGCCGGGTTGCGACTATGACGCGGCGGCGATCGCCGCCGATGGCGCCGGGGCGGCGGATCGCTTCGCCGTTTCGGTAGTGCAGCTTGGCAACCATGGCGCGACGCCGGACGCCGCACGTGCCACGTTCAACCCGATGGGAGGCAGATTGTGACCGAGACGAGTGCCCGCTTCGCCCTGCCGCTGCTGCAGCCTGGCCAGGCACAGAAGGAGCTCTACCATAACGAGGCGCTCGTGCGGATCGATGCGGCGCTGCACGCGCAGGTCGCCGCGACCGCCACCAACGATCCGCCCGCGACGCCCGTTACGGGTTCCTCCTGGATCGTCGGCGCCGCGCCGACCGGAGCGTGGATCGGCCATGCGGGCGAGCTGGCGCATGCGAGCGCCGGTGGCTGGCGCTTCATCGTGCCGGTGGCGGGGATGACCGCGTGGGTGGCCTCGGCCGGCCGGTGGGCGTGGCATGACGGCACCGGGTGGCGCAGCGGCGCACTGCCGACTGGCGGAATTGCGGTGAATGGGCAACAGGTTATCGCCGCCCGGCAGGCCGCCATCGCAGCCCCGGCCGGCGGCACGACAATCGACGCCGAAGCGCGCGCGTGCATTGCCGCGATATTAACCGCAATGCGGGCGCACGGCCTGATAAACAGCTGAGCAGATTTTTTTTGCAGCGCGAGAAACCGTTTTCTTCGAGGTGAGTTCAACGCGCATCTGAGCCGGGGGTCGAACTTGTTCGTTAGCTAATAGCCGCGACTTTTCAGCAACAGATGTGGGACATGCACGCTTGCGCGCCAGTTCCGCTTTGGTTACGTAGCCCGAGGTTTCGAAAGAATCTCGATTGAAAGGGGATTAATATGCGGAAGCTCGCCATTATGGCTGCGCTCGCCACCACGGCGCTGGCAGCGCCGGCCATGGCGCGTGACGGCGCCTGGTATGTGGGTGCGGAAGGCGGCGGCATGATCGTCGAAGATCTGAAATATGATCTGACGAATGCGGCCGGCGTCACGACCAACAATGCCTACAATGTGGACTCGAAGTACGGCTTCGACGTCGACGGCATCATCGGCTACGATTTCGGCATGCTGCGTGTCGAAGGCGAAGTCGGCTACAAGCGCGCCGAGGTCGACGAGATCACGACGGCGACCACCACTGGCGGTCGTGGCGGCGGTCACACCGATGCGCTGAGCTTCATGGTCAACGGCCTGCTCGATTTCGGCAGCGACGATGGCATCAGCGGCTATGTCGGCGGCGGTGCCGGTATCGCCCGCGTGAAGGGCGCGATCAATCGCCTGCGCTCGAACGAGGTCATTCTCATCGACGACAGCGACTCGAAGTTCGCCTGGCAGGCGATCGCGGGTGTCCGCGCGCCGATCACGCAGAACATCGATCTCGGCCTGAAGTATCGCTTCTTCAACGTCGACGACATCAAGGTTGTGGCTGCCAACGGCAACCGCGCCGAGACGCGCTTCCGTTCGCACTCGCTGCTGGCGAGCGTGATGTACAACTTCGGCGAGCCGGCCGCACCGCCGCCGCCCCCGCCGCCCCCGCCGCCGCCGCCGCCGCCGCCGGTGGAAACCCCGCCGCCGCCGCCTCCGGCAGCGCCTGGTCCGTTCATCGTGTTCTTCGACTGGAACAAGTCGAACATCACGACCGAAGCGGCCGGCATCCTGGACAACGCCGCCGCAGCCTACGCCTCGGGCGGTTCGGCTTCGGTCATGCTGGCGGGCCACGCGGACAAGTCGGGCTCCGACTCGTACAACGTCGGCCTCTCGCAGCGCCGTGCGGACTCCGTGAAGGCCTATCTGGCCGGCAAGGGCATCCCGGAGACCGCGCTGTCGACCGAAGCGTTCGGAGAGAGCCGTCCGCTGGTCGAAACCGCCGACGGTGTGCGCGAGCCGCAGAACCGCCGCGTGGAAATCACGTTCGGTCCGGGTTCGGGTCAGTAAGCGACCTACCTCGTTCAAGAAGGGGAGTCGGCGAGAGCCGGCTCCCTTTTTTGTTGTCCTGCGAAGGCAGCTGGGTGTTCAAGCGCAGGGCGGTCTGTGTGGGTGTAGGCTATCTCTCGAGTCGCAGTGACGGCGATCGAGTGGGGTGGGCCTGGACTTTGGCTTGTTCGGGGACGAGGGGCGATCGCCGCTGGCGGCCGATGGTCAGGGTCGACGTGGTTCAGGGTTCGTCGCCGTCCGTGGCAGCGCCTGAGATCGTCGGTCCACTCTGTCCCGTCGGCTTTGTGTCGTAAGCGGTGGATGCTGAAGCGAGTTCAGCATGACGTAGCGTTATAGCGAGGGGAAGTGCGCCGCTGGCATCCCGTATCGGGGCGATCTTCCGGCCTCTCAGCCGAACGCGCCGATCCTCGAACCCGGGATAAGCAGCAGCGTGCGGGCGAGTTATCTGCCGGGGACGGCCAGGCTGCCGTCGAACTGGAGGCGGGCGAGGCGGGCGTAGAGGCCACCTTCCGCGAGAAGACTGTCGTGGGTGCCCTGCTCGACGATGCGGCCCTGATCCATGACGATGATCCGGTCCGCCGCGCGGACGGTGGCGAGGCGGTGGGCGATCACGATGGTCGTCCGGCCAACCATCAGCGCTTCGAGCGCATCCTGAACGAGCCGCTCCGACTCCGCGTCCAGCGCCGACGTGGCTTCGTCCAGCAGCAGCAGCGGCGCGTCGCGCAACACGGCGCGGGCGATGGCGAGGCGCTGGCGCTGGCCGCCGGAGAGGCGGGCGCCGCCCTCGCCCATGAAAGTCTCCAGCCCCTGCGGCAAGGCGCGAAGGAAGCTCGCGGCGTTCGCGGCCTCGGCCGCCGCCCAGATCTCGGCATCGTCGGCGTCCCAGCGGCCGTAGCGCAGATTGTCGCGCGCCGATGCGGCGAAGATCACCATCTCCTGCGGCACCATCGCGATGCGCGCGCGGACATCCTCGGGATCGGCGTCGCGCAACGCCACACCGTCGAGCCGGACGATACCCTCGGCCGGATCGTAGAAACGCTGGGCGAGCTGGATGAGGGTGGACTTGCCGGCACCCGAAGGCCCGACCACGGCCACCATCTCCCCCGGCTGCACGGCGAGGCTGAAATCGTCGAGCGCCTTCACCTCCGGCCGGGTGGGATAGCGGAAGGTGACATGCTCGAACGACAGGCGGCCACGCGCGGGCAGCGGCAGCGGGACCGCCTGAGCGGGTGCGGCGATCGTCGGTCGCTCGGCAAGCAGCTCGGCCAGGCGGCCGGCGGCGCCGGCGCCGCGCAGCAGATCGCCATAGACTTCGGTCAAGGCGCCGAACGCCCCGGCGACGAGGCCGCCGGTGATGACGAACGCCGCGATCGTGCCGCCGGACATGCGCCCCGAGGCGACATCGAGCGCGCCCTGCCACATCACCATCGTGATCGATCCGAACACCAGAGCGATGACGATCGAGGTCATGATCGCGCGCACCCCGATCCGGCGGCGGGCGGTGGCGAAGGCGGCATCGACGGCGGTGCCGAAGCGCGCATCCTCGCGCGCCTCTTGGCCGAACGCCTGCACGATCTTCATCGCGCCGAGCGTCTCGGCGATGATCGCGCCCACGTCGGCGATGCGGTCCTGGCTGTGGCGCGACATCTCGCGCAGGCGGCGGCCCAGCAGCACGATCGGCAGGATCACGATCGGGATGCCCAGCAGCAGCAGGCCGGTGAGCTTGGGCGCGAGGGTGAAGAGGTAGACGATGCCGCCGATACCCATCACGATGTTGCGCAGCGCGATCGACACCGTGGTGCCGACGATCTGCTCGATGATCGAGGTGTCGGCGGTGAGGCGCGAGGCGATCTCCGACGGCCGGTTCTCCTCGAAGAAGGCCGGCGCCAGCGACAGGAGGTTGCGGTAGACGGCGCCGCGAATGTCCACCACCACGCGTTCGCCGAGCCAGGAGACGAAGTAGAAGCGCAGCGCCGTGGCGGCGGCGAGCACCAGCACGATCATCAGCAGGTAACGGAAATAGGGGCTGACATCGCCGCCGCCGGCGATGAAGCCCTTGTCGATCACGCGGCGGAAGCCGCTGGGGATGGCGAGGGTGGCCGAGGCCGCGATCAGCAGGCCAAGCCCAGCCATCGCGATATGGCCGGGATAGCGCGCCGCGAAGCGCCATATGAGCGAGAGGTTGCCCAGCTTGCGGTCTGCGGGGCGGCTGGGGGCGGGATCGGCCATGCGGAACCGCCTAGCAGCGGTCGCGTTGGTCCTCAATGATCCTCCGTATATACGGGTTTGCAGGATTGTAGGCTTAAAGCGTAGACCATGCAGGCATGGCGCGCCCGCCAGTGGCCAGGAAAGTTACAGATGATCTATAACGCGTATGAGTTACAGAGGTCGTTCCTGGCCGGAGCGAGCGCCTTCGCCGACATGGGCGCAAGATGGATGCAGAACCCGGTCAACCCGCTATCCTATGGCGCCGCCGCGCCGATGCTGGCGTCCGGGCTTGACGTGTTCGCTCATGCGTCGGCCTCCCGCGGGAAGCCCGCATTCGGTTTCACCGAGACGATCGTCGATGGCCGCAGCGTTGCGGTTCACGAGGAAGTGGTGCTGCGCAAGCCGTTTGGCCAGCTAAAGCGCTTCGTGCGCGAGGGTGTGGATGGCGGGCCGAAGCTGCTGATCGTGGCGCCCATGTCCGGCCATTATGCGACGCTGCTGCGCGGCACGGTGGAGCGGATGCTGCCGGGCAACGACGTGTACATCACCGACTGGCGCGATGCGAAGATGGTGCCAACCGATGCGGGCCGCTTCGACCTGGACACCTACATCGATTATGTGATCGACTTTCTGCGCCACATAGGGCCGCGCACGCATGTGCTGGCCGTGTGCCAGCCCTCGGTTCCGGCCTATGCGGCGGCGGCGATCATGTCCGCCCGGAATGATCCGGCGCGGCCGGCGACGCTGACGATGATGGGTGGGCCGATCGACACGCGCGAGGCGCCGACCGAGGTGAACACGGTCGCCACCCAGCGCCCGCACGCCTGGTTCGAGCAGAACGTGATCGCGGAAGTGCCCTTCTACTATCCGGGCGCGGGACGGCGGGTCTATCCCGGCTTCCTGCAGCTGGGCGGCTTCATGACGATGAACCTCGGCAACCATCTGAACAGCCACTGGGGCATGTTCAAGCATCTGGTTTCCGGCGACGGTGAGAGTGCCGACCAGACCAAGGCATTCTACGACGAGTATCGCGCCGTGTGCGACATGGCGGCGGAATTCTATCTCGAGACGATCGATGCCGTCTTCCAGCAGCACCTTCTGCCCAAGGGCGAACTGGTCCATCGCGGCGAGCGGGTGGATCCGGCGGCGATCCGCGACATCGCCATTTTGGCCATCGAGGGCGAGCGGGACGACATTTCCGGCATCGGCCAGACCAAGGCGGCACTGACGATCTCTAGCGGGCTGCCGGATCCGCTGAAGAAATATTATCTCGCCGAGTCGGTCGGCCATTACGGCATCTTCAACGGCCGGCGGTGGCGCGAGACGATCGCGCCGGTGGTTGAGGAGTGGATCGCACGGCATGACGCCGCTGCGGCGTAGCGCTGGCCTGCTGTCGGGCGCGCTGCTCCTGCTCGCGTCGCCCGGCGTGGCGGCGATCGGCCGCCAGCCCGCGCCGCTCTCGCCACTGAGCGACGCCGACTTCCGCGCGTTGATGGCGCCTGCACTGACGGCAGCGCAGGCGCAGGACTGCCCGAAAGTCCTCGGGATGATCGATCCCGTTCTGCCGCGGGTCAGCGGTCGCAACCGCAATGCGGCGCAGCTGCTGCGGCTGCCTTGCCTGGTGGCGGCGGGGCGGACCGAGGAGGCGACGGCTGTCTATCGCGAGATCTCCGCCAGCGATCCGCGTAGCGGCCTGATCCGCAGCGTGGGTGTGGTGGTGGCGCTCTCGTCGGGCGATTTCGTCGAGGCCGGCAATCGCCTCGCCAGCCTGGCGGAGGAGGACCCGACCGCGCTGAGCCGGCTGACCGGGACCGTGGCGCGCGGCATCACCCAGGCGCTGACCGAGAGCCGATCCTATGCGGTGCGCGATCGCGTGTTCATCGCGCTGGCCCGCGCGGACTGGCAGCCTCAGGACCGGCCGGAGATGCGTGACGGCCTGGCGCAGGGTGCGATCGACGCGCTGATCGGCGCTGGTCGCAGCGACGAGGCGCTCACCCTGCTGCCGCGTGTCGGGGCGCCGGAACTGCTGGTGGGCATGGCGATGGAGCGCCACTATCAACCGCTCTGGCCCGCGATCGAGACGAGGCTGGGCGATCATGGCGGCACCGCCGTCGACCGTTTCGCTGCCGCGAGGCTCGACGCATTCGCCAGCCGGCCCGACGATCCCGAGAGCCGGCGCGATGCGACGCGCTCCTTTCTGCTGCTGGGCCGCTATGCCGAGGCCAGCGAAACGGCGGCGCCGGCGAGGATCGCCGAGGCGATGGACGACGCCGACGTCACCACCGTCCGCTATGATGCGCAGGCGCTCGCCGCGCAGGGGCGGACGGACGAGGCGCTCGCACGGCTGCGGCCGTTCGCCACGCTCGATCTCGGCAAGAGCCAGAGTGCCGCTAGCGGGCTGGTGAGCCTGGCCGAACTGCTCGACGAGAATGGCCGGGAGGAGGACGCCCTCGCGGTCGCCCGCACGGCGCTGGCGAAGGGCGGGCCGGTTTTGAGCGCGTGGGGTGCGGGCTGGCTGAGGCGGACCGAGGTTTGCGCACTGGCCGCGCTCGGCCGGCGGGACGAGGCCAATCGGCTGGGCGACGCCCTGAAGGCGGATGCGACGCGCAACGAGGCCGCGACGGTGGAAGCCCTGCTCTGCCTGCGACGCAGCGACGAGGCGGCGGCACTGGCGATCGCGACGCTTGCCACGCCCGAGGGGGCGGGGGTGCTGGCCGATCAGTTTCAGCCGGAAGGGGCGCTCTGGGCGCCTGCCCGCTCGCGCCTGCGGGCATTGTGGGTGACGCTGCTCCAGCGCGGCGACGTGAAGGCTGCGTTCGACAAGACGGCACGCATCCTGCCGCAACGCTTCTGGCCGCAGCGCGGCGCCCGCCCGATCCCGCGCATCGCCCGGCCTGACGACGTGCCGGTGACCTGAGCGTTGCACCGGGAGATGACGGTGGCCATCGAGCGGTGGCCGGTGGCCGGTGCCTTCACGATCGCGCGCGGCGCGAAGACGTTCGTCGACGTGGTGGTGGTGACGCTGACCGACGGCGCACATGTCGGTCGCGGCGAGGCGACCGCGATCTATTATCATGGCGAGACGGCCGAGTCGGTGGCTGAGCAAGCGCGGTCGGTGGCGCAGTCGATCGCGGCGGGCGGCGATCGAAGCGCGCTCGCCGGATTGCTGCCGCGCGGTGCCGCGCGCAACGCGGTGGACGCGGCGCTGTGGAGCCTTTCCGCGCACATCGAAGGCGTGCCCGTGTGGCGGAGTGCCGGGCTGCCCGAGCCGTGCCCGCTCACCACCGCCTTCACCCTCTCGGTCGCGGAACCGGCGGCCATGGAGGCGGCGGCGCGTGCGGCGTCGAGTCGCTATCCGCTCCTGAAGCTGAAGCTCGCCGGGGAGGGGGGTGCCGAGCGGGTGGCGGCGGTACGGCGAGGGGCGCCGGACGCACGCCTGATCGTCGACGCCAACGAAGCGTGGACCAACCGAGACCTGCCGGCGGAGATCGCCGCGCTGGTGCCGTTCGGCGTCGAACTTATCGAGCAGCCGGTACGGGCGGGCGAGGATCATCTGCTCGACGGCCTGAACTCGCCGATCATGCTGTGCGCGGACGAAAGCTGTCAGGATCGCGGCGATCTGGCCCGTTGCATCGGGCGCTACGGCGCGATCAACATCAAGCTGGACAAGAGCGGCGGGCTTAGCGAGGCGCTCGTCTTGGCGGAGGAGGCCGCCGCCTCAGGCCTGGAGACGATGGTCGGCTGCATGCTGTCGACATCGCTCGGCGTCGCGCCGGCTTTTCTGCTGGCACAGTCGGCGCGGTGGGTCGATCTCGACGGACCGCTGCTGCTGGCACGCGACAGAGAACCGGGGTTCATCTTCGAGGGCGCGACGATGCGGCCCTCGGCCGATTCTTGGGGTTGAAGTGGAGGCGCCGTCGTGGCGCCTCCACTACTGGTCAGAGGATGCCAGTCACAAGGTCACTTCGGCGACCTTGCCCTCATAGTCCTTCTTCGGATCCCGCCCGAACAGGCGCTTCACGGCGGCGACCATGCTGGAGCCGCTGAGCCAGATCTGCGCGGTCTCCGTATCCAGCCGCAGCAGCGCGATCTTCGGATCGTCCTTGCCGCCCTCGAACCAGGCCGCGACATGCGGGTTCCACAAGCGATCGATCGTCGCCTTGTCGGTCTGCACGGAGAGTTCGCCGTGGATCGTCGCGAACAGATCGTGCCCCTTGGAGGTATAGGTCGCGATCGCGCGATGGGCCTGACCAAGCGCGGACACGATACCATTGTCTTTGCTGGTGAAGAACCACAGCGGTCCGCTGCCGTCCTGCTCGGTAATCGCGGTCATCGGCTGGGTGTGGCCGTCGCGGGCGCCGTCCAGACCGAGCATGATGAACGGGCTCGTCTTCAGCGCGCTCCAGAAGCTGTCTTCGATTTCTGCGTCGGTGGCCATCTGTCGTCTCCGTTGCTGGTCGAGCGGATAACCATGCGTCGGGAGGCAGGTTCCGCGTTTCCGCCGACAGCTAGCGTCGCAGCTTGCGCTCCAGCAGATCGTCGCTGATGCGGATCGCGCGATAGGCGACACGCACCTCGACGAGGAAGACGAGCAGGCCGGCGACCAGCAGCAGCATTGCCAGCACGAAGCCAACCGCCATCGTGCGCGCGAAGCCCAGCCGGGCGAGGTCCGCCACGAACAGGCCGGCCACCACGAAGCAGATCATCAGCGCGCTGGCCGTGCACAGCCAGATGGCGATGCTGGCGAGCCGGATGCGGCGATCGAGCACGCGCAGCTCGCGCACCCGCTCGATCCGGTCGCCGACGTCTTGGCGGTGCTGGTCGGCGAGGAAGCGGGCGCGATCCACCACGCGGCCCAGCCGGCCGGTCAGCACGTTGAGGAAGCTGCCGATGCCTGCCAGCATGAACACCGGCGCCACCGCCAGCTGGATGGTGTGGGCGATATCCGAGATCTGGGCGACGGGACCTGCCATCGCCGGACGGTGCGGCGATGGCTGGGGCGCGTCAAGCGGCGTCGCGATGCCTCGCGACGCCGCGGGATCAGGCGCCCGCCCTCACGCCGCACCCTGCGCCGGCGTGTTGACGCCCATGCTCTGCAGATAGCGCTTCACGTTGCGCGCGGCCTGGCGGATGCGCTGCTCGTTCTCCACCATGGCGATGCGGACATGGCCTTCGCCCTCCTCGCCATAGCCGACGCCCGCCGCCACCGCGACGCCGGCATGGGTGAGCAGCTGCTTGGAAAACTCCAGACTGCCGAGATGCGCGAGCGCCGGCGGCAGCGGCGCCCACGCGAACATGGATGCGCGCGGCACCGGAATATCCCAGCCGGCGCGGCCGAAGCTCTCCACCATCACGTCGCGACGGCGCTTGTAGAGCTGCCGGTTCTTCTCGACGATATCCTGCGGCCCGTTGATCGCGGCGACGGCGGCCGCCTGGATCGGCGTGAAGGCGCCGTAATCGAGATAGCTCTTCACGCGGGTGAGCGCCGCGATCAGCGTCTTGTTGCCGACCGCGAAGCCGATCCGCCAGCCGGCCATGCTGTACGTCTTGGAGACGCTGGTGAACTCAACCGCCACGTCCTTGGCGCCGGGCACCTGCAGGATCGAGGGCGTCGGGCAATCGTCATAGTAGAGCTCGGAGTAGGCGAGGTCCGAGAGCACCCAGATCCTGTTCTCCTTCGCCCAGGCCACCAGCCGCTCGTAGAAGGCGAGATCGACCACCTCGGCGGTGGGATTGGACGGATAGCCGACCACCAGCACAGACGGTTTGGGCACGGTGAACTTCACCGCGCGATCGAGCGACTCCCAGTAATGCTCGTCCGGCGTGGTCGGCACAGAGCGGATCGTGGCGCCGGCGATGATGAAGCCGAACGTGTGGATCGGGTAGGACGGATTCGGCGCCAGGACGACGTCGCCCGGTGCGGTGATCGCCTGGGCGAGGTTCGCCAGCCCCTCCTTGGAGCCGAGCGTCACCACCACCTCGCTGTCCGGATCGAGATCGACGCCGAAGCGGGTGCCGTAATAGTTCGCCTGCGCGCGGCGCAGCCCGGGGATGCCCTTCGACGCCGAATAGCCGTGCGCATCGGGCTTGCGCGCGACCTCGCACAATTTGTCGATCACGTGCTGCGGCGGCGGCAGATCGGGGTTGCCCATGCCGAGATCGATGATGTCCTCGCCGCGCGCGCGCGCTGCTGCCCGCATCGCGTTCACTTCGGCGATGACATAGGGCGGCAGGCGTTTGATGCGGTAGAAATCCTCGGACATGATCGTGCCTCAGCGGTTTTTCTTGGCGGCGCGGCGGGGATCGCCCATGATCGCGGCCGATGCCGCTATAGGCCCGGAAGGATGGCTTTGTCAGCGGCCAAGGGCGCGGAGAGGAGAGGCGAGATGGCGGACGATGCCGGAACCACCGAACGGGAGGCGGCGCCGATGCCGTCGCTGAACGATCTCCAATATTGGACCGGCATGATCGGGCGCGCCCAGCAGATGATGCTGGAGGCGCTGAGCGAGGCGACGATGAAGGCGGAGGCGGAGGGCGCCTCGGGCGGGGCTGCGCCGGCGCTGCCCGCGCTCGTCGATGCGGCGGGCGTGGCGCACATGCAGGCCGATTTCTGGCAGCGCAGCGCCGATCTGTGGCAGCGCTTCCTGCAACCCGGCGGCGATCCGCACCCGCTGGCGGCTGCGGCGGATGCCGATCGCCGATTCTCCTCGCCGCACTGGCGGGATTCGCCGGTGTTCGACATGATCCGGCAGAGCTACCTGATGATCGCCGACCATATGCTGAAGAGCGTCGAGGCGCTCGACGGCGTGGACGAGCGGCAGCGCGAGCAGCTGCGCTTCGCCACCCGCTCCTTCACCGACGCCATGAGCCCCTCCAACTTCTTCCTTACCAACCCGCAGGTGCTGGAGCGGACGTTCGCGACAAAGGGCGCGAACCTGCTGAAGGGCCTGGAATATATGCTGACCGACCTGAAGAAGGGGCAGCTGACCCACACCGATCCGAACGCGTTCGAGGTGGGCCGCAACGTGGCCGCGACGCCCGGCAAGGTCGTCAAGGAGACGCCGCTCTACCAGCTGATCCAATATTCCCCGACGACGGAGACGGTGTACGAGACGCCGCTCGTCATCTTCCCGCCGTGGATCAACCGCTTCTACATCCTCGATCTCAACCCGCAGAAGAGCTTCATCCGCTGGGCGGTGGAGCAGGGGCTGACCGTGTTCGTCGTCTCCTGGAAGTCGGCCGACGCCAGCCTGATCGGCGTGACGATGGAGGATTACGTCCTGCGCGGCCAGCTGGACGCGATCGAGACCGTGCGCGACCTGCTTGGCGTGGAGGCCGTGCATACGATCGGCTACTGCGTGGCCGGCACCAACCTGGCCGCGCTGCTCGCATGGCTGGCAGCGCGCGGCGAGGCGGGCAAGGTGGCGAGCGCCACCTTCTTCACCGCCCAGGTGGATTTCAGCCGATCCGGCGACCTGAAGGTCTTCATCGACGACGAGCAGATGAAGATGATCGAGGCGATCGCCGGCGACGCCGGCTATCTCGACGGCCGCTACATGGCCGTGACGTTCAACCTGCTGCGCGGGCGCGACCTGATCTGGAGCTACGTCGTCAACAATTACCTGATGGGCGAGGATTATCCGCCGTTCGATCTGCTGCACTGGAACAGCGATACCACCAACCTGCCGCTGAAATGGCATCAGGCCTATCTGGCCGACCTCTATCGCGACAACAAGCTGGTGGAGCCGGGCGCGATCACGCTGGACGGCACGCCGATCGACCTGACGAAGGTGGAGACGCCATCTTATATCCAGGCCGGGCGCGAGGACCATATCGCGCCGGCGGAGAGCGTGTGGAAGATCACCGACCATTTCCGCGGACCGCTGCGCTTCCTCCTCGCCGGATCCGGCCATATCGCCGGCGTGGTGAACCCGCCCATCAGCAAGAAGTACCAATATTGGATCAATGAGGCGAAGGTCGGATCGCTGGACGAGTTCATCGCCGGCGCCACCGAGACCAAGGGCAGCTGGTGGCCGGACTGGATCGCGTGGATCGATCGACTTGGATCGGGCCACGTGGATGCCGCGGGTGCGCGCATTCCGGGAGCCGGCAAGCTTCCCGCGATCGAGGATGCGCCTGGACGATATGTTCGCATGCGGTGAGCCGTGCTGACGTGGCGATGAACCGAGCCTAACTGTCATGCTGCGGTGCAACATCACCTTGCAATAAGGTGGTGACTTGCATATTGTGCAACGCAACATGACGCGGAGGCGAGGGATGAGCGAGGCTAGTGATCATGGCGGGAAGGGTGGCCGCAAGCCGCCTGTACGGCCTGCCGCCAAGTCCATCGTCAAGGCTGTCGCGCAACCGGCTAAGTCCGCTGCTGCTCCAGTGGTCCCTGCACCCGAGCCCGTGCCCGTCGTGTCGATGAGCCATGAGCCTGCGCCGACGAACAGCCCGCTCCCGGCTGCAACCATTCCCCAGGCACCGCCGCTCGCTGCGGCGCCTGCCAAGGCCGAGCCGGCGATGAGCGCGATCGAGGTCGCAGCCGCGCCGGAGCCGACGCTTGAGGAAAAGATCGCGTCCGCAGTCGCGCCAGTCGCGCCGGCGGACGAACCGGCGCCGCTTCCGGACGCCGAACCATCGCCAGTGCCGGCACCTGCCGCTGCTGAGACGACAGCGGCTCCGACACCCGTTGCCGCCCCCGAAGCGGATCCGGTCGCGACCGAATCCGGCAAGCCCGAACCGATTGTTCGCCCGCAAACCCCATCCGTCGCAGCGTTCATGTTCGCGCCGGCCATGACCAAAGGACTGTTCGATATGGCTACCACGTTCGATTCCGCCACCGCCGCTCCCGCCGTCGCCACCGAGAAGATGAAGGCCGTGTTCGGCGGCCTCAACGATCGCGCCAAGACCGCGATGGAGAAGAGCGCCAAGCTCGGCGAAGAGATGACCGAGCTGACCAAGGGCAATGTCGAGGCGCTCGTCGCGTCCGGCAAGGTCGCCGCCAAGGGCGCCGAGACGATGGCGCAGGAAGCCGCCGAATATGGCAAGAAGAGCTTCGAGAGCGCGACCGCCATGTTCAAGAGCCTGGCTTCCGCCAAGAGCCCGACCGAGCTGTTCCAGCTGCAGAGCGAGTTCGCCAAGTCCTCGTTCGACAGCGCCGTCGCCGAGGCGTCGAAGCTGAGCGAGGCCTGGGTGAAGCTGGCCGGCGAGATGGTGCAGCCGATCTCGAACCGCTACGCCGTTGCCGCCGAGAAGCTGAAGGCCGCCGCGCTCTGATCCCGCACGCGCCGGCCGCGCCGGCGCATCGCGATCGACGGCCGCTTCCCTCGCGGGAAGCGGCCGTTCGTACGTTCCCGCAAGCTCGTCCGGTGTCTCGGACCTTGCCCTCGCGCCACGCATTGCCATATCCTCGCACGAACCCTTGGAGACGAGCGATATAATGGCCGCGGCCACCCCGATGATTCACGCGATGGCGGGACGCAAGGATGCCGACGATGGCCAGTCCGGCCTCGGCGTCGCCACGCGCACGCGCACGCGCACGAAGAAGCCGCAGCCCTACAAGGTGCTGATGCTGAACGACGACTATACGCCGATGGAGTTCGTCGTCCTCTGCCTCCAGCGCTTTTTCCGCATGAGCATCGAGGATGCGACGCGGGTTATGCTGCACGTCCACCAGAAGGGCGTCGGCGTGTGCGGCGTGTTCAGCTACGAGGTGGCCGAGACGAAGGTGGGGCAGGTGATCGATTTCGCCCGCCAGAACCAGCATCCGCTGCAATGCACGCTGGAGAAGGCCTGACTGCTCTCGCCCAGGGCTCTCCTTACCCTACGTCGCCTTGCAAGGCCGGGCGGAGCCGATAGAAGCGCCCGATGGACAAGATCATCATCAGGGGCGGCAAGCGCCTTTCGGGCCGTCTGCCTGTCTCCGGCGCCAAGAATGCGGCGCTCACCCTGCTGCCCTGCGCGCTGCTGACGGACGGGCCGCTCACTCTCGGCAACCTGCCGCGGCTGGCCGATGTCGACAGCTTCGGCCACCTGCTGAACGAACTCGGCGTCTCCACCACCGTGAAGCGCGCGCCGGGCGAGGATTACGCCCGCCAGATGACGCTCAATGCGGAGCGGATCGCCGCCACCGTCGCACCCTACGATATCGTGCGGAAGATGCGCGCCTCCATCCTGGTGCTCGGCCCGCTGCTGGCACGCGCGGGTGAGGCGACGGTGTCGCTGCCGGGCGGCTGCGCGATCGGCAACCGCCCGATCGACCTCCACCTGAAGGCGCTGGAAGCGCTTGGCGCGGAGATAGAGTTCGCCGCCGGCTACGTCCGCGCGATCGCGCCCGATGGCGGCCTGCGGGGCGGACGCATCGTCTTTCCCGTCGTGTCGGTGGGCGCCACCGAGAACGCCCTGATGGCCGCCGTGCTGGCCAAGGGCGAGACCATCATCGACAATGCCGCCCGCGAGCCGGAGATCACCGATCTCGCGCGATGCCTGGTCGCTATGGGCGCGGGGATCGAGGGGATCGGCACGGAGCGGCTCGTCGTCCACGGCGCCGATCGCCTGCACGGCGCCGACTATAACGTGATGCCCGATCGGATAGAGGCCGGCAGCTACGCCTGCGCCGCCGCGATCACCGGCGGCGAGATCGAGCTGGCAGGCGCCCGCGCCGAGGACATGACCGCGATCCTCGCCGGGCTCGAGGAGGCCGGCGCATCGGTGACGATCGGCGAGGACGGGATACGGGTTGGCGTGGACGGTCGGCTGAAACCGCTGACGATAGCGACCGCGCCGTTCCCCGCCTTTCCCACCGACATGCAGGCGCAGTTCATGGCGATGGTCGCGCTGGCCGACGGCGCGAGCGTGTTCACCGAGACGATCTTCGAGAATCGCTACATGCACGTGCCGGAACTCGCCCGCATGGGGGCGGACGTGCAGGTGCGCGGACGCACGGCCGTGGTGCGCGGCGTGGAGGGGCTGATCGGCGCCGAGGTGATGGCGACCGACCTGCGCGCCTCGATGAGCCTCGTGCTGGCGGGGCTGGCGGCGGAGGGCGAGACGCAGGTCCATCGCGTCTACCATCTCGATCGCGGCTACGAGCGGCTGGAGGAGAAGCTCTCCGGCGTGGGCGCCGATATCGAGCGCGCGTCCGACTGAGGCGTGTCGCCGCCGCCCGCTCGGGGCGGCGGCGCACCGGCGGCTTAGAGCTTCAGGTGGTTCTTGCCGCGCTGGGCGTCATGCTTCTGGTGCAGGATGGCGCGGTTCGCCTGATCCTGCCGCGCGTGCAGGATGCGCTTGTCGCGGGCGGTGAGCTTGCCGTGGTTGCGCGCACGCATCCGATCCTCCTCGCGCTTGATCGCGGCCTGCTGCGCTTTCAGCCGCGCCGCTTCGGAGCGGGTGAGCTTGCCGGATCGCTTGCCGGCGTCGATCCGCCGCTCCTGGTTCACCTGGCGCAGATTGACCGGGCCTTCCGCCGAGGCGGCGATGCTGCCGAAGGCCAGCGCGCCCAGCGCGGCGGTTGCGATGATGAGCTTCATATCTTCTACTCCTGCGGGGCGGGCGATCACGCCCGTCGCGGAGAAAACCCCCTACGGCCGCGAAAGTCCCATCCGCCGTCGATCAGAGCAGCAGGTCGATCGCGTGGAGCGCCAGGCCCACCAGCCCGCCGACGATCGTGCCGTTGATCCGGATATATTGCAGGTCGCGCCCTACCGCCGACTCCAGCCGGCCAGTGATGGTGCGCGCATCCCAGCCGCGGATCGTATCCGATACCAGCCGCACGATCGCGTCGCCGTAGCTCGCCACCGTGCCCACCATCGCGCGGCGCGCGAACTGGTTGATCGTGTGACGCAGCCGCGCATCCTGCTGCAGCGTGTCGCCAAGCTGGCGCAGCGCCTCGCCGAACTTGCCCGCCATCGTCGCCTGCGGGTCGCGCGCCGCGCGCAGCAGCCCGGCGCGCGCACTCTCCCACAGGCCGTCGATCCACCGCGTGATCGCCGGGTTGGCGAGGATCTCGTCCCGCAGCCGGGCGACCTTGGCCTGCATCTCCGGATCGTGCTGCAGATCGTCGGCCAGCCGGGCCAGCGCCTCCTCCGCCTTGGCGCGCAGGGGGTGGGCCGGATCGGCGACGATCTCGTCGACCAGCCGGCGCAAGCCATCGACGATCGAGTTGGCGAGCTTCTCGTCCAGCCCGGTCCAGCGCATGATCGCGCCGGCGCGCTTGCTCACCATCGCGCGGACGAGGCCCTCGTTCGCGTCCAGGGTGCGCCCCACCCAGACGATCACCGAATCGAGCAGCGGCACGTGCCGGTCCTCGGCCATTGCCGCGCCCAGCGCCTGGCCGATCATCGGCGAGACGTCCAGCGCCCGCAGCCGCGTGGCGATCGCCCCCTTCACCATGCCGCCGAGCCGCTCCTGATCGAGCGCCTCCAGCACGTTCGCGACGAGGCGCGAGGCGCCCTCCCGCAGCCGCCCCTGGCTCTCCGGCGGCTGGGCGAGGAAGCGGCCGGCGGCGGTGGCGAGGTCCAGCCTTCGCATCCGCCGCGCGACGATGGAGGCGGTGAGGAAGTTCTCGCGCAGGAAGGTGGCGAGATTGTCGCCGATGCGATCCTTGTTGCGCGGGATGATGGCGGTGTGCGGGATTGGCAGGCCCAGTGGATGACGGAACAGGGCCGTCACCGCGAACCAGTCCGCCAGCCCGCCCACCATCGCCGCCTCGGCAAAGGCGCGCACGAAGCCCCAGGCGGGATGCGCGCCGATCAGCGCGCGGGCGAGCAGGTAGAGCCCGGCCATCGCCACCAGCAGGCCGGTCGCCACCACCCGCATGCCCTGCACGCCACCCTGCGCGGGGTTGAAGCGATCCAGGCCGCTGGCGCGCAGGATGTTCATCGAAGGCGCTCGGGCAGGATCGTCACGCCGCTAGAATGACCATGCCGACAGATGGTTCAATCGCTACTCGGCCGGCATCGGCGCGGGCGCGGGCTCGCGCGGCTCGTTGTTGGTCAGGCGCCGGCCGAGGCGCGGGCCGAGCCACTCCTCCAGCCCCACCGCCAGGCTGAACGTGGCGGGCACGATCACCAGGGTCAGGATCGTGGAGAGCAGCAGGCCGCCGATCACGGTGATGCCCATCGGCGCCCGCCAGCTGCCGTCGCCGGACAGGCTGAGCGCGATCGGCACCATGCCGGCGACCATCGCCACCGTCGTCATCACGATCGGCTGGGCGCGCTTGTGGCCGGCATCCAGGATCGCCTGTTCGCGTGGCACGCCCTTGCCCATCTCCTCCAGCGCGAAATCCACGAGCAGGATCGAGTTCTTGGCGACGATGCCCAGCAGCATCAGCAAACCGATCATCACCGGCATCGACACGGCCTGCCCGGTGAGGTGCAGCGCCACCGCGCCGCCCAGCGGTGCCAGCAGCAGCGAGCCCATGTTGACGAAGGGCGGCATCACCCGCTTGTAGAGCAGCACCAGCACCGCGAACACCAGCAGGGTGCCGGAGACGACCGCGACGATGAAGTTCTTGACGAGCTCCGCCTGCCACTTGCTGTCGCCGAACTTCACCCGCTCCACTCCGGCCGGCAGGTTCTTCATCGCCGGCAGCGCCTCGATCTTCGGGTTGGCGACGCCCGCCTCCGCGCCGGGCGCCAGATCCGCGCCGATGACGATGCGCCGCGTCTGGTTGTAGCGGCGCAGCTGCGAGGGGCCGGCGCCGAAGCCGATATCGGCCACCACCTTCAGCGGCACCGATCCGCCCATCGCCGTCGGCACCGGCAGATTCTCGACCGTGGAGAGGTTGCGCCGCGCATTCTCGTTGATCGCGACGCGGATCGGGATCTGGCGATCGGCCAGCGAGAATTTGGCGACGTTCTGGTCGATGTCGCCCAGGGTCGCGATGCGGATCGTCTGGCTGAGGGCCGAGGTGGTGACGCCCATGTCGGCCGCCAGATCGAAGCGCGGGCGAATCACGATTTCCGGCCGCTGGAGATCGCCGTCCACGCGCGGGCTGCGCAGTTCGGGGATGCCGCGCATGCCGTCCACCACCTTCAGGGCGGTGGCGTTCAGCTGATCCGGATCGTCGCCGGCCAGCATGATCGTGATGTCGCGGCCAAGGCCCCCGCTCTGCGACTGGAACGTCACGCGCGCATCGGGGATGGCGGCCAGCTTGGGCGCCAGCGCCCGCTCCACCTCGATGCTGGTGCGCTTCCGCTTGTGATCCAGGGTCACGTAGATCTCGCCCGAACCCACCTCGATATCGGAGAAGGCGGCCGTCACCTCGGGCGCCGACTTCAGCACGGCGGTCGCCTCGTCGGCCACGTACGTCGTCTGGTTCAGGGTGGAGCCCGGCACCATCTGGATCTTCACCTGGCTGTAATCGGTGTTGATCGTCGGCTGGAAGTTGAACGGCAGCGTGGCGAAGGCGGCGATCGTCAGCAGGAAGGCGAGGCCGCCTGCCGCCAGCGTCCACCAGCGATACCGTAGCGAGACGGAGAGCAGCGCCATGTAGCGGCGCATCAGCCAGTTCTCGCCGTGCGGCGCATGGCCGTGCGCCTTCAGGAAATAAGCGGCGACCATCGGCGTGATGAGGCGCGCGACGGCCAGGCTCAGCAGCACCGCCGCCACGATCGTGAGGCCGAAATTCTTGAAGAACTGGCCGGATATGCCGGGCATGAGGCCGACCGGCAGGAACACCGCGACGATCGCCATCGTCGTCGCCAGCACCGCCAGGCCGATCTCGTCGGCGGCGTCGATCGACGCCTGGTACGCCGTCTTGCCCATGCGCATGTGGCGGACGATATTCTCGATCTCCACGATGGCGTCGTCCACCAGCACGCCCGCCACTAGGCTGAGGGCGAGCAGGCTGAGCCCGTTCAGCGTAAATCCCATGAGATCCATCGCCCAGAAGGCGGGGATCGCCGACAGCGGGATGGCGAGTGCCGAGATCAGGGTCGCCCGCCAGTCCCGCAGGAACAGGAACACCACGAGCACCGCCAGCACGGCGCCCTCGATCATCGCGTCGATCGCCGAATGGTACTGGCTGCGGGTGTAGTCGACGCTGGTGTAGAGCTGGGTGAAGTGGATCTTCGGGTTCTGCTGCTTGATCTTGTCGAGCGCCTTCATGCCCTCTTCGTAGACGGTCAGGTCCGAATAGCCCTTGGCCTTGACCAGGCTGAAGCTCAGCACCTGCCGCCCGTTCATCTTCGAGAGGCTGCGCTGCTCGGCGTAGAGATCGCGCACCTCGGCGATGTCGGACAGCTTCACCGTGCGGCCGTTGCCGACCGAGATGAGCTTCTGCCCTAGCGCATAGGCATCCTGCGCGTTGCCCAGCACGCGGACGGACTGCTCGGAACCGGCGATCTCCGCCCGGCCGCCGGCGGCGTTCACGTTCGTCTGCCGCAGCTGCGCGTTCACCTGGCTGGCGGTGATGCCCTGCGCCTGCATGCGGGCGGGATCGAGGATGACGCGGATCTCGCGCGTCACGCCGCCGCCGCGCTTCACCTGCGCCATGCCGGGCACGGCCAGCAGCCGCTTGGCGATCGTGTTGTCGACGAACCAGCTCAGCTGCTCCAGCGACATGTCGACCGCCTCGACCGAGAAATAGGCGATCGGCCCGCCGTCGATATCGACGCGCACGATCTGCGGCTCGAGTATGCCTTCGGGCAGATCGCTGCGGATGCGGGCGACGGCCTCGCGCACGTCGGTCACGGCGCGATCGACCGGCGTGCCGATCGAGAATTGCACGGTGGTGGTCGACGATCCCTCGCTGACGAAGGAGGAGAGCTCGTCCACGCCGTTGATGCCGCGCACCGCCGCCTCGACGCGCTGCGTCACCTGCGTCTCCAGCTCGGTCGGCGCGGCGCCGGGCTGGGTGACGATCACCTGCGCCGCCGGGAAGCTGACGTCCGGATTGTTGTTCACGTCCATGCCCATGAACGCGACGATGCCGGCCAGGGTCAGCGCCACGAACAGCACGATCGGCGGCACCGGATTGCGGATCGCCCAGGCCGATATGTTGCGGAAGTTCATGGCCGCTGCCTTCTCAGCCGCGCGCGGCGGCACGGACGGGGATCACCTTGTCGCCCGGATTCAGGAAGGCGCCGGCCGAGAGCACGACGCGCTCGCTGCCCGCCAGTCCGGACAGCACGGTGATGCCGCTGTCGGAGACCTCGCCCACCTTCACCGCCCGCCGCTGCACCGCGTTGGCGCCATCGATCACATAGACGAAATTGCCCGTCGCATCGCTCTGCACCGCCGATTCCGGCAGCAGCGGCGCATCCACCGATCCGCTGCGGATCGTCGCGGCGGCGAAGCCGCCGGGGCGCAAGGCGGGGTCGTAGCGCAGGGCGATGCGGGCCACGCCCTGGCGGGTCTGCGCATCGATCACCGGCGACATCTGCCAGATCTCGCCGCGGAACGGCCGGCTGCTGCCGATCGGCGTCACGTCGGCGGGCGCCCCCACCCGCAGCCGCGCGAGATCCTGCTCGGCAAGGCGCGCGGCAAGCTCCATCTCGCCGCCCTTGGCCAGACGGAACAGCGTGCCGCTGGCGGAGCTGACGACCTGCCCCGGCTCCACCGCGCGGGTGAGCACCAGGCCGGCGGCCGGCGCCTTCACCGCCAGCCGGCCGATGCGCGCGCCCGCCTCGCCATATTGCGCCTGCGCCACCTTGACGCGCGCGTTCGCCGCGTCGCGCGTGGCCGTCTTGCGATCGATGTCGGCCTTGGAGATGAAGCCGCGCGCCACCAGCGCCCTGGCCCGGTCCAGCTCCGACTGGGCGAGAGCGGCGTCGGCCCGCGCCACCGTGATCGCGGCGGCCAGCGAGGCGCCTTCCTGCACCTGAACCGATCGATCGATCGTCGCCAGCACCTGACCGGCGGCGACCCAGTCGCCCGGTTCGACCAGCACCTGCGAGATCATGCCGCCCTCGCCGGCGACACCCACCGGCATCTCCCGCCGGGCGGCGAGCGAGCCGGTGGTGCTGATCTGCCCGGCGACGGACTGGTGGCCGGGCACGATAAAGGTGACGCGCGGCAGTGGCGAGGCGGCGGGCGCCGCAGCCTTGCCGCCGCCACGCAGCAGCAAAAATCCGCCGACCAGCGCGATCGCGATCACGGCGAGCACGATCAGCCACAGCCGGTTGCGCCCGCCGCCGGGGGCGAAGCGCGCGAACCGGCGCGGCTCGTCCACGGCCGGCTCCGCCGCGCGATCGCCCGCAAATCCCTGTTCGATATTCATCACGCCCGCTCTTTCCGCGCTCACGACCGCTCTCCCGACCGGACGGGCGCTGTATTAGCTTAATAAGGCACCGGCCTCAAGATGTCCCGGGCGCCGAGTCGGACAGCGAGGATCGGCCGTTCAGCGGGCGTGCAGCGGCGATCCCGTCTTAGGCGGCAGGAGGCGGCAATGCCGCGAACGGAGGGACGGACATGAGATTCGGAGCGACAATCCTGCTGGCGGCGATGGCCGTGCCGACGGCCGCGAGCGCGCAGGTGGCGGCCGTGACGCCGGTGCCGGTGATCCAGGGCACCCGGCTCGACGTCGTGGCGGAGGGAGAGGTGACGCGGACGCCCGACGTCGCGACGATCGGCGCCGGCGTGGTGACGCAGGGCGCCACGGCGGGCGCCGCGATGGCGGAGAATGCGACCCGCATGGCCGCGACCGTCGCCGCCCTGCGTCGCGCGGGCGTGGCGGAGCGCGACATCCAGACGAGCTCGATCAACCTCAATCCGCAATATCGCTACGGTGAGAACGTACCGCCGGTGATCACCGGCTATCAGGCGTCCAACCAGGTGAACGTGCGCTTCCGCGACGTGAAGCGGGCGGGCGCGATCCTGGACGCGCTGGTCGCGCAGGGGGCCAACCAGATCAACGGGCCGAGCTTCACGGTGGACAAGCCGGACGCCGCGCTGGACGAGGCCCGCGCCGCCGCCGTCGCCAGGGCGCGTGCGCGTGCCGAACTCTATGCCAAGGCCGCCGGCCTGTCAGTGAAGCGCATCCTGGCGATCAGCGAGAGCGGCGATACCTCGCCGCCGCCGAGGCCGATGACCGTCATGGCGATGGCGCGCAGCAAGGAGGCCGCGGATACCAGCATCGAGGCCGGCGAGCAGAAGCTGAGCGTCACCCTGTCCGTCACGTTCGAGCTGCAATGACGCGAGAGGGCCGCCCGACGGTGTCGGACGGCCCTCCCTTGCCGACGATGAAGCGTTCCGCTTAGCGGACGCGGCCGCGACGGATGAGGTTGACGATCGCGAGCAGGATCACCGCGCCGAGGAACGACACCAGCAGCGAGCGGATATCGAGCGCGCCCGACGTGATCGACGCACCGCCAAGGATCGGGCCGAGCAGGAAGCCGCCGAGCAGCGCGCCGACGATGCCGACGACGACGTTCAGCAGGATGCCCTGCTGCGCATCCGTGCGCATGACGATGCTGGCAAGCCAGCCCAAGATGCCGCCCACAATCAGAACGATGATAAGACCCATGACCGTAACTCCTCCTGTTATGCCGACATCGCTGCGGCGGGCCGTGCCGTTCCCGCGACGATGGTTGCCGGTTGATACGCGCCGGAAACGAATCCGTTCCTGAAAAGGCGATGAGCGGAGATCAACGAAAACCCGCCGGCATCTCTGCCGGCGGGGCTCAGCTTCACGGGAAGGGCAGGGTTCAGAATTTCTGCTGGCGTTCGTACAGCGTCTTGTAGTGCTGGATGCGGGTCACGCGCAGGCCGGGCATGCCGGATCGATCCACCGCGCGCTGCCAGCTGGCGAACTCCTCCAGGCTCAGGGAGTAGCGGTCGCATACCTCGTCGATCGTGAGCAGGCCGCCGTTCACCGCCGCGACCACCTCCGCCTTGCGTCGCACCACCCAGCGGGTCGTGGAGGGCGGCGGCAGCGAGGCAAGGGTCAGCGGCTCCCCCAATGGGCCGATCACCTGCGCTGGCCTGATTTTCTGGTTCTCGATCATTCTGCCCTCGAAATCGGTCTGGCGACCCGTTCTTGTTCGACGCCAGCATCCTTAGATCGGCCAGCTTGAAGGAAGGCTAACCCCTCAGGGTAAATATGCCATTCACCGGCTCCCGCGGCCGGAAACCGCGGTTCGTCGCCGCGAGGGCAGGATGGAAGCTGCCGCCGAGGGTCGTTACGCTCGATGCCCAGCCGGGCCCCGCCGCAAGCAGCTTCACCAGCGCGACGATCGGATGCGCGCTGTCGAACGTGCCGGTGGAGAGCCGCGCCTCCACCGCCGCGGTTCGCGTCGCCGACTGCATGGCCGCCAGGCTGGCGACCAGCCGCACATAGTCCAGCGGCAGCGGCGCCGCCGCGTCGCAGCGGAGCGCGTCGAGCCGCGTAAAGCCGAGATCCATTTGCTCGCGCCACCTTCTACCTCGTCGGGACTGGTCAACGGGATCTAACCCGGGATGGTGAAGGCGGAGTAAAAGAGGCGCGGCTTTTGCGCCGGATCGCACGATGGGCTAAGGGCGCGGCCATGCAGGCTTCCTTCCAGCTCGATCGGCCGATGGCCGGCGCGCGCATCGTCGTGGCGATGTCGGGCGGGGTCGACAGTTCGGTGGTCGCGGCGCTTGCGGCACGCAGCGGCGCCGAGACGATCGGCGTGACCTTGCAGCTGTACGATCATGGCAGCGCCGTGGGCCGCGCCGGCAGCTGCTGCGCCGGGCAGGACATACGCGATGCGCGCGCCGTGGCGGACCGGCTCGGCATCGCCCACTATGTGTTCGATTATGAGAGCCGTTTTCGCGCGAGCGTGATCGATCGCTTCGCCGCTGACTATGTCGCCGGCCGCACGCCAATACCGTGCGTGCGCTGCAATCAGGGGGTGAAGTTCACCGACCTCTTCGGCATCGCGCGCGACCTGGGGGCGGACTGCCTGGCGACCGGCCATTATGTGCGCCGCGTCGTCGGGGCGGAAGGGGCCGAGCTGCACCGCGCGGCCGATCCGGCGCGCGACCAGAGCTATTTTCTGTTCGCCACCACGCAGGCGCAACTCGATTTCCTCCGCTTCCCCCTCGGCGACATGCCGAAGGCGCGGGTGCGGGAGATCGCGGCGGAGCTGGGACTGGGCGTGGCCGCCAAGCCGGACAGCCAGGACATCTGCTTCGTGCCGGCCGGCGACTATGCCGCCGTGGTGCGCGCGCTGCGACCGGAAGCCGGCGAGGGCGGCGAGATCGTCGACCAGGCGGGGCGGGTGCTGGGCCGCCATCGCGGCCTGATCCACTTCACCGTGGGCCAGCGGCGCGGGCTGGAGATCGGCGGCAGCCCCGAACCGCTTTACGTGGTGCGGATCGAGCCGGAGACGCGGCGCGTCGTCGTCGGGCCGCGCGCGGCGCTGGCGGTGGCGGCGGCGCGGATCGGTGAGGTGAACTGGCTCGGCGGCGATCCGGCCGGGCCGCTGACGGCCAAGATCCGATCGATGGCGCGGCCGGCGCCGGCGACGTTCGACGGCCGGACGCTCACTTTCGCCGCGCCCGAATATGGCGTGGCGCCCGGCCAGGCGGCGGTGCTCTACGAGGGCGAGCGGGTGCGTGGCGGCGGGTGGATCGAGCAGACGGTCGCGGCGGAGGCGGCGCTGGCCGCGTGACGTGCGGGCCGGCTCAGCCGACCCAGCCCGTCACCTCGCTCGCGATCTGGTTGGCCGCCTGGTTCAGCGCCGGCGCGACTGCCGCCACCGTCTGCGCGGAGACGGGCACCCGCGCCTCGAACCGGCGCGTCTCGACTGGCCGCTTCTCGCCGCGGGCGAGCGTTGCCTCATAGATGGCGACCGCATTGTTCGTGGGCGCGTCCAGACCGAAGGCGATCAGCCGCCCGCCCAGCCGCATGCCGGGGGCGAGCGCCGCCTGGCGCGGATCGAGCACCACCCGGCTGCTGCGCGCCGCCAGCGTCTGCGCCAGCACGTCGCGGAACAGGCGGTTCGGCGCGTCGACCCACTGCGCGTCCTTCAGATAGGCGACGGAGGTCGGCCCGGCGCGCACCGGCACCCGCGCGGTGGAAAGCTCCTGCGGCACGGTGGGCACGTAGACGATCACCGTCTCGCCATCCCGCGCGGTTCGCGCGGCGCCGCTGGCCGGCACGCTGTCCGCCGTCAGCGCCAGCAGCTGGGCCGGCGGCTTGGCGCCGAAACTGATGCACGCGGCGAGCGGCAGGGCGGCACCGAGGATCGCGGCGTGCCGCAGGACGGAGCGGAGGGGCAGGCTGCGCGGGCTCATCTCGTCTTCCCTGGCTTGTAGTCGGGCAGTTTGCCGCCGCCGATCACGGCGCCCGCGCCTCCGCGATCCAGCTTGGTGGCGACGCCGGTCAGCGCCTCCGACATCTCCGTCAAGTCACGCACCAGCTGGCTGACCTCGGGGATCGTCTGCGTCGAGAAGGCGCGCAGGCCCGGCCGCGCCTCGGTGATGGCGCCTTCAAGCGCATCCATGCTGCGCTGGGCGGAGGCCACCGTCTTGCGCAGGTCGGCGGCGATCGGGCCGACCTGGGTGTTGGTCGTATCGGCCAGCTCACCGATCTTCTGCGCGGCGATGCCGGCCTGATGCACCGCGATCCTGCTCTCCGCCAGCGCCTGTGCGATATCCGGTCCGCGATCGGCGAGCGAGCCGCTGACGCGATCGAGATTGGCCAGGATATTGCCGAGCGACTTCTGGTTGCGGTCGTTCAGCAGCTCGCCCATCCGCTCCGTAAGGGTGGAGATCTGCTGGAGCAGCTGCGGCGCGCTGTTCAGCA
This sequence comes from Sphingomonas profundi, assembly GCF_009739515.1. NCBI lineage: Bacteria > Pseudomonadati > Pseudomonadota > Alphaproteobacteria > Sphingomonadales > Rhizorhabdaceae > Alterirhizorhabdus > Alterirhizorhabdus profundi. Next base: position 2,113,415 of record NZ_CP046535.1, on the reverse strand, counting down.
GCTCGCCGAGCGCGCCGGGCTTCGTCGGGATCACGGGCGCACCGTAGGGGCCGACCTCCGTGATCGGCGGCGCACCCTTGATCGCGCCATCGAGGTTGATCTGGGAAACGCCGGTGAACCCGACGCCCGCGATCGTGGCGGTGGTGCCCTGCAGCACCGGCGTCTTCTCGTTCACGCTGATGCGCACGCGGACGAACTCCGGGCTCTCCGGCATCAGCGCGATCTCCTTCACCTGCCCCGTGGGCACGCCGGCGAAGGTGACGGCGGAACCCTTGGCGAGACCGTCGACGGAGGTCTTGAAGAAGATGTCGAACAGCTGGTCGTTACCGCTGGAGAGGCGCGCCATCCAGATCGTGAAGCCCACGATGATGGCGAGCAGCACCAGCACCACGCCACCGACTAGGATGTGATTGGATCTCGTTTCCATCAGGCGTTCACGCTCCCCCGGTCGTGGCTTCGGCGGCAGCCTGCTGGTCGCGCGCCTTCTTCGCCTGCTCTTCGTCCATCTCGCCTTCGCGCAGCCGATCCGCGCTGTCCGCCGCCACGCGGCCGCGCGGGCCGTTGAAATATTCCTGGATCCACGGATGGTCCAACGCGAGCAATTCTTCGATCGTTCCGACCGCGATCACCTTGCGATCGGCCAGCACCGCCACGCGATCGCAGATCGCGTACAGCGTGTCGAGATCGTGGGTGATGAGGAACACGGTGAGGCCGAGCGTCTTCTGGAGGCTCTTGATGAGCTCGTCAAAGGCGGCGGCGCCGATCGGGTCGAGGCCGGCGGTCGGCTCGTCGAGGAACAGCAGTTCGGGATCGAGCGCGAGCGCCCGCGCCAGCCCCGCGCGCTTGCGCATGCCGCCGGACAGTTCGGACGGGTATTTCGGCCCCGCCTCGGAAGGCAGGCCGGACATCACGATCTTGTAGGCGGCGATTTCGTCCAGCAGCTGCTCGGTGAGCGCGGGATAATATTCGCGGAGCGGCACCTCGACATTCTCGGCCACCGTCAAGGTCGAGAACAGGGCGCCGCCCTGGAACAGCACGCCCCAGCGGCGCCGCACGTCCGTCGCCTCGTCCTCGTCGCGGTCGATCATCGGCGTGCCGAACACCGATACCTCGCCGGCGGAGGGCGGTTGCAGGCCGATGATCGACCGCATCAGCACCGACTTGCCGGTGCCCGACCCGCCGACGACACCCAGGATCTCGCCGGGCCGCACGTCAAGGTCCAGATCCTCGTGGACCACCTGCTCGCCGAACGCGTTGCGCAGGCCGCGTACGCGGATAATCGCATCGTCGTCGGTCTTGGCCTCCGCCGGCCGCGCCGGTGCGTCCGTCTCGCTCATATCCACCCGATCGATGCGAAGAAGACGGCGAAGAAGGCATCGAGCACGATCACGAGGAAGATCGACTGGACGACTGCGGCAGTGGTGCGCAGGCCGACCGCCTCGGCATTGCCCTCCACCTGCATGCCCTGGAAGCAGCCGGCCATGGCGATGATGAGGCCGAACACCGGCGCCTTGATGAGGCCCTGGTACACGTCCGTCATCGGCACCACCTCGCGGATGCGGGTGATGAAGGTGACGGGCGGCAGATCGAGCGAGAACCAGCTGAACAGGCAACCGCCGATCAGCGCCAGCATCGCGGCGTAGAAGCCGAGCAGCGGCATCATCAGCACCGCGGCGATCACGCGCGGCAGGATCAGCGCCTCCATCGGCGAGACGCCGATGGTGCGCATCGCATCCACCTCCTCGGCGAGGCGCATGGAGCCGATCTGCGCGGCGAAGGCGGAGCCGGAGCGGCCGGCGACCATGATCGCCGTCATCAGCACGCCCAACTCGCGGAAGGTGAGCCGGCCAACGAGGTTGATCGTGTAGACCTCCGCGCCGAACTGACGCAGCTGGATCGCGCCCTGCTGGGCGATCACGATGCCGATCAGGAAGCTCATCAGGCCGATGATGGCGAGCGCCTCGACGCCCACGACCTCGAACTGGCGGGCGACGGCGTTGAAGCGGAAGCGGCGGGGGTGGCGGATCACGCCGCCAAAGCCGATCACCACCGCGCCGAGGAAGCCGACCAGACCGTTGAAGGTGGTGCCCGCCTTGATCGCGGCGTTGCCGATCTGGCCGACGACGCGCAGGAACGGCGATCTCGTGTCCGGCCGCACCTGCACCGGCTGGTCGGCGGCGGACACCTGTTCCAGCAGGCGGGCCTGCGACTCGTCGGCGCCCTTGATCTCGGCGTCGCCGTCCTTGGCCGCGCGGTGGACGATCCACGCGCCCACCGTGTCCATCCGGTCGACGTCGGCCAGATCGATGCTGGTGGCGCTTACCCCGTCCAACCGGGCCGGCAAGTCGCGGAGCCGCGAGAGGATGAGCGAACCCGAGAAACGCAGGACGCGTGCGCCGTCCTGATCGTCGAGAGTGAAATCTGCCGGTGCGCTCATGTGCTCGCTTTGTGGGGCAAGCGGAGCGGCTGGGCAAGCGCCGGAAGCGGAAAGGAGCACGGCATTCCCTGCCATACTCGTCACCTGCGCCGTGGTTCCACCAAGGCGGTGGAACGCAGGATGGTTTCCACAGGCGCACCGGCGCGTGTAAGCGGCGCGGATGACCGAACTCGCCATCTACGACATGGATCGCACGATCACCCGTGTCGCCACCTACACGCCGTTCCTGCTCCATTCCGTACGCAGGCGGGCGCCGTGGCGCCTGGTGCTGGTGCCCGTCGTGCTGCTCTCGATGCTGGCCTATGCCTGCAAGCTGATCGACCGAGGCCGCCTGAAGGAGATCAACCACGCGCTGCTGCTGGGCCGCCACAACCGCCCGGAGGAACTGGCGCTCGTCGCCGGCAGCTTCGCCGACGAGACGATGCGCACGAACATCCTGCCGGGCGCGCTGCGGCAGATCGCCGAGGACCGGGCCGCCGGCCGCCGGCTGGTGATGGCGACGGCGAGCTACCGCCTCTACGCCGGCACAATCGCCGAGCGGCTGGGCTTCGACGACGTGATCGCTACCAACAGCGTGGCCGGGCTGGACGGGCGCATCCGCGCGAAGATAGACGGCGAGAACAGCTACGGCCCCGCCAAGCTGCGCATGATCGAGGCGTGGATGGCGGCGGAGCGGCTGGTGCGCGCCGAGTGCCGCATCCGCTTCTACAGCGATCACGCATCGGACAGCCCGGTGTTCGACTGGTGCGACACGCCCGTTGCGGCGAACCCCAGCGCGCGGCTGCGCGCGATGGCGGCCGAGAAGGGCTGGCCGGTGGTGGACTGGACGCGCTGACGCCGCCGTCCCGACGTGACAGCCATGTGACACGCAGGATAACCCGCTCTTTACATTGGCCCGCTACCGTCTGCCCAAAGACGAAGGGTCGCGTGAAGATGAGTGCCGTTCCCGACAGGATGGATGCCGCAGCGCGGCTGGAGGCGCAGTTTGCCGCCACCGACCATGCGTATCAGCCGATCATCAACACATCCACGCTGCGCGTGCACGGCTTCGAGGCGCTGGCGCGGCCGGCGCAAGGGGCGGGCGGCATCTGCACGCTGCTGGATGCGGCCGCCGATCTGGGCATCGTGCGGCCGATGGAGAAGATGCTGCTGCGCCGCGCGATCGGCAAGTTCGCCCGCGTGCCGGACATGGGCGGAGTGCGGCTGTTCTGCAACGTGGACAATCGCAGCTACGACGGCCATCCGATCACCGAGGAGACGATGCGGGAGATCGTCTTCAACAGCGGCCTCAACCCCGACAGCCTCTGCCTGGAGATATCGGAGCGGCTGCCCGTCCTCTCCTCTGCCAACCTGCAGCGCGCGATCGGGATGCTGACCGGGCTGAACGTGCGCATCGCGCTCGACGATTTCGGCGTCGGCATGTCCGGCCTGCACATGCTGATGACGGTGGAGCCGCATTATGTGAAGATCGACCGCAGCTTCATCGCCGATCTGCCGAGCAACGCCCGCAAGCAGGCGATCGTGGCAAAGCTGTGCGGCCTGGCCCACGCGCTGGGCTTCCTCACAGTGGCCGAGGGGGTAGAGACCGAGGCGGAGTTCCGTTCCGCGCGCGATCTGGGTTGCGATCTGGCGCAGGGCTATCACATCGCCCGGCCGACGACGGACCTGCGCGACCTCTCGCTGGTCTACGCCGGCACGCTGCGGACGGTGGCGGTGACGGCGATGGCGCCGCGCGTGGCGGAACTGCTCACGCCGGTGACGCCGCTGACGATCGACGAGCCGCTGCTGGCCGCCGCCAACGTGTTCAAGGCCGCGCCCGACCTGCGCATCCTGCCCGTCACCGATCGCGCCGGCACGGTGCTGGGGGCGGTGCTGGAGGAGGATGTCCGCCGTTATCTGCTGAGCGATTTCGGCCCCGCGCTGCTCGCCAACAAGGGCGCCGCGCCGCGGCTGGACAAGCTCGTCCGCCGCGTGCCGATCGGGGAGGCGCACGGCAGCGTGGAGGCGATCGTCAACAGCTATGTCGCGGCCGAGAGCGCCGGCGGCCTGATCCTGGCGACGGAGGGACGCTATGTCGGCTATCTCAGCAACCACGCCGTCCTGCGCCTGGCGTCCGAGCGCGAGGTTTCGGCCGCGCGCGAGCAGAACCCGCTGACCCAGCTGGCCGGCAATCGCAGCATCGCCCGCCACATCGAGGAGAGCCTGTCGCGCGGCGGCGCGCAGACGCTGGCCTTCCTGGACTTCGACAACTTCAAGGCGTTCAACGATACCTACGGCTTCGCCGCCGGCGATCGCGCGCTGCTGATGTTCGGCGATCTGCTGCGCAAGCTGGACGGCGCCGACGGCACCTTCGTGGGCCATATCGGCGGCGACGACTTCTTCATCAGCCTGGAGCGCAACGAGGCGGAAGCGACCGTCGCTATCGCCGAGCTGTGTGCCAAGTTCGCGAGCGACGCCGAGAGCCTCTACTCGCCCGCCGATCGCGGCCGCGGCGGCATCGTCTCGACCGACCGCTTCGGCCTGGACCGCTTCTTCCCGCTGCTGCGCGTCTCGGCCAGCCTGCTGCATCTGCCGGAGGCCCGCGCCCATCTGACGGCGGAGATGGTGAACATGCAGCTTTCCGCCGGCAAGCAGGCGGCCAAGGCGGCGGTGGACGGCCTGTCGATACGGCGCCTGCCCGAAACCGGCCGCCCCGACACGATGCAGGCGCTGCGCCGGGCGGCGGCCTGAGCGCCGGGGCCACGAGGGCTACACTCGTTCGAGCGCTTGATCGAAGTCCGCGATCAGATCGTCCGCATTCTCCACGCCGATCGAGATGCGCACCAGATTGTCGGTGATGCCGAGCGCCGCCTTCCGCGCATCCGGCACCGACAGGTGGGTCATGCCGGCCGGGTGGCTTGCCAGCGTCTCGGTGCCGCCCAGCGATACGGCCAGCTTGGCGATTCTCAGCGCGTCGAGAAAGGCGAAGCTCTCGCGCTCGCCGCCCTTCAGGTAGAGCGAGAAGGTGCTGCCGGCGCCCGTGCAGTGGCGCCGGTAGATGTCCGCCTGGGTGCCGCCGGCTTCCTCCAGGAAGCCGAGATAGCCGACCCGCTCCACCTTCGGATGATCGCGCAGCGCCGCGCAGACCCTTGCCGCATTCTCGCCCGCGCGGCTCATGCGCAGCTCCAGCGTTTCCAGCGAGCGCAGCAGCATCCAGGCGGAGTGGGGGTCGGTGATCGTGCCGATGGTGTTGCGCATCGCCCGTATGGGATCGATCGCCGCCTTCGATCCCATCGCCCCGCCCGCGACGAGATCGCTGTGCCCGCCGGCATATTTGGTCAGCGAGTAGAGCACGAGGTCCGCGCCGTGGCGCAGCGGCCGCTGCCAGAGCGGGCCGAGGAAGGTGTTGTCGATGACGATCGGCGGCTTTTCCGCGAGGTTGCCGAACACGGCGTCGCGCGCGGCGGCCACCGCCTCCACGTCCACCAGCGCGTTGGTGGGGTTCGCCGGGCTCTCGAGATAGATCATCGCCACGCGCCCGGCGGCGGCGCGCGCCAGCACTCCCTCTATCTCCGCGCGGGAGGCGCCGGCGGGGAAATCGAGCCAGTGGACGCCGAAGCGGCCGAGGATCTTGCCGATCAGCGTCTCGGTGGCGGCGTAGAGCGGGGCGGAGTGGACGATCGTGTCGCCCGGCCGCACGCTCGCCAGCATGACGGTGGCGATCGCGGCCATGCCGGAGGAGAAAACGAGCGCGTCCTCCGCATCCTCCCAGATGCCGAGCCGATCCTCCAATATCTCCTGATTGGGGCCGTTGAAGCGCGAGTAGACGAGCCCTTCCGCGCCGCCCGGCCGCTTGCCGGTGACGCCCTCGAAATGGCGCTTGCCGGCGGCGGCGCTCTCGAACACGAAGGTGCTCGTCAGGAAGATCGGCGGTTTCAGCGATCCTTCCGACAGCATCGGATCATAGCCGTGGCCCATCATCAGCGTCTCGGGCGCGAGGCGGCGGCCGCCCACCTCCAGCGGCTGGGCGCGCGGGCGGCGGCGCGCGGTGGCGCCGGTCAGGTCGGCTTCGGTCTCGGGGGTGCTGTTCTCGGCCATCCGATGTCTCCCGTTATGGTGTGGCGGCATCCTATCGCATCGCCACGGGCGCGCCAGCGCGGCGCATTTTCCTACCCGGCGCACGGCTGATAACTGGGCCGGTCTGGCGAACCCCGAGGAGACGGTTTGATGGACGATGCGCTGACCCGGCTGATCACCACCTATCGCGGCTACCCCCTGCCGCATCCGGCCCTGCGCGCCGTGACCCTGGCGCAGTGGCTGCTGGAGAGCGGCCGTGGCACGTCTGCCCTGGCGCGCGAGCATCGCAACTATGCCGGGCTGAAGTGGCGGGCGGAGATGGCGCCGTTCGCCAGCGGCGTCACCTATGCCGCCCATGACGGCGCCGACGCCTACTGCCGCTTTCCAAGCCTAGCGGCGTTCATCGCCGGTTACTGGGCGTTCCTTGGTCGCGCGCCCTACGCCGGCTGGCAGGACCATGCGGGATCGGCCGAGGCGTTCATCCGCTTCGTCGGGCCGATCTACACGCCGGCGCCGGGCTATGCCGACAAGGTGCTGGCGCTGCTGCCGGAGGCGACCGCCCTGCTCGGCGGGCGGGCGATCCGCCGGCCGACCTCGGCACGATCGTGATCGATCCCGGCCACGGCGGCACGGTGAAGCTGCCGGGCAGTGCGCCGAACAACGCCACCAGCGTGTCTGGCGTTGCGGAGAAGGTGCTGACGCTCGACTTCGGCTTCTGCCTGCGCGATGCGCTGGTGGCGCAGGCGGCGCGCACCGGCGAGCGGATCACGGTGGCGCTGACCCGCGAGACGGACGTGAACGTCGCCGGCGCGGCGCGGGCGGCGCTGGTCGGCGCACTCGGCGCGCGCGCTTTCCTGAGCCTGCACTTCAACGGCGCCGCCGATCCGGCGGTGCGCGGCAGCGAGACCTTCTACCGCGCGGCCGAGAAGGGGAACGTCAATCCCGCGCCCGACATCGCCTTCGCGGGCGCCGTGCAGGCCGGGCTGATGGCGGGCATGCGGGCGATCGATCCGGCCGCGAAGGATCGCGGCGTGAAGCCGGACAGCCAGTCCGGCCCCGGCGGCATCGGCGTGCTGAACGATGCGGCGCTGGGCAATCTGCGCCGCCCGCGCCCGGCGGTGGCGGCGCTGGCGGAGCTGGAGTTCATCACCCATCCGAGGGTGGACCGGCTGCTCGTTTCCGGCGCGGCGGCGCAGGCGAACCGGCAGGCGGTGGCCGGGCGGATGGCGGAGGCGATCCGCGGCTATCTCTCGGCCTGATCGGCAGCGGCGACGGGGTCTACAGGCCGATCAGGCTGATCTGGCGGCCGTAGCCAGGCTCGCCTCTGTGGGTCGCGCGGCGGTAGCTGAAGAAGCGGGCGGGATCGGCATAGGTATCCAGCCCCAGCGCCTCGATCCGCGCGAGGCCGCGCGCGGCGAGGCGGGCGACGACATAGGCCTCGATATCGAACTGGTGGTGGCCGGGGCGGACGCCATCGGTGAAGAAGCGCTCATTCTCCGCGTCGGCGGCGCAGAAGCGGGCGAGGAACGCCCCGTCCACCTCGTAGGAGGCGCGCGCGATGCAGGGGCCGATCGCCGCCACGATGCGTGCGGCGTTCGCGCCCAGCCCCTCCATCGCCGCAACGGTGGCATCGGTGACGCCACCGAGCGCCCCCTTCCACCCGGCATGGGCGGCGCCGACGACCCCGGCGGCGGGATCGGCGAACAGCACCGGCACGCAGTCCGCCGTCAATATGCCCAGCAGCAGCCCCGGCTTATCGGTGACGAGCGCATCGGCGTGAGGCCGCGCCGCGTCGGCGAATGGAGCGGTGACGGCGATCGCCTCCGCCGAATGGACCTGATGGAGCGTGACGAGCGCCGCGCCGGGCGCAACCGCGTCCACCGCCAGCGTGCGGTTCGCGGCGATCGCGTGGCGATCGTCGTCCGATCCGAGGCCGACGTTGAGGCCGGCGTGGATGCCCGTGGAGACGCCGCCCTGCCGGCCCAGGAAGCCGTGGCGGATGCCGGCGAGCGCGGGTGCGGTGATTGGGGTGACGGCCATTGCGCCCGTGTAGCGGCTCCGCTTGGCCGGCGGAAGGATGGCGGGTGGCGTCAGAAGCCGGCGGGCTGCGGCCAGCCCGGCGCGACGATCGCCAGCGCGCGGAACAGGCTGCCCATCTGGTCCGCATCGGCCAGCCGCGCCCGCGCCGCCTCGATCTCGTCGGCGCGATCGGGCGCGGCCTTCGCCAGCATCGCGGCGCGGGTGGAGAGGCCGAGCGCCTCCAGCCAGGCACCCTGATCGACCGGCCCGGCCACCGCCGCGCCCTCGGCCCGCGCCGCCTGGGCCAGGGCGGAGAAATCGACGTGGGCGGTCAGATCGCGCGTGCCGGGTGCGGCGAACGGATCGGCATAGGCGTGGGCGTGGACGGCCTGCAGCGTGTCGCCGGCGGCGTGCGCGTCGTAGCCGTAATCGATCACGATCATCGCGCCGCCCTGCGCCACGATGCGCTCGGCGAGCCCGCGGACGATCGCGACGGCGGCGGGCGACGTCTCGACGATGCTGCCGGGCGATGCGCCGCGCAGCCGTTCCGGCACGGCGGCGTCGAACGGCACGGTGCCGGGCACGGGTACGAAGGCGGCACCGTCATGCGCCACCATCCGCTCCCGCCAGCCGGAATAGGTGGCGACGAGCTGGCGCACCGGCAGCGCATCGAAGAACTCGTTGGCGACGAGGAGGAGCGGGCGGTCCTCCGGCAGGCCGGCGATGTCGTCGTGCCAGAGGGCGGCAGGGACGCGCTCCGCCTGGCGCGCGCGCAGGGCCGGGCTGGTCTCGACGAAATGGACTGGCGGCGTCAGACCCGCCGGCCGCATCGCCCTGAGCGCATCGGCGGCGAGCGTGCCGCGACCGGGGCCAAGCTCGGCATAGGCCGCGTCCGGCCGACCGGCGCGCTGCCACAGGTCGGCGAGCCACAGGCCGGTGAGCTCGCCGAACATCTGGCTGATCTCCGGCGCGGTGACGAAATCGCCTGCCGCGCCCAGCGGATCGCGCGCGGCATAGTAAGCGGCGTTCGCCTCCGCCATGAACAGGGCGACGGGCACCGGGCCGGTGGCGGCGATCAGCCGTTCGAGCCGGGCGGAGATGTCTATCTTTCCTCTCCCGGAATTGGAGAGGGCGCCGCCGTCCGCAAGGCGGAAGTGCCTTCTCCCTCCCGCGTGCGGAACGGGAGAGGCGTGTTTGTCACGCCACGCTCTCGGTGCCGGCGATCGGCTCCACGCGGATGCGGCGGCCCTTGGCGGTGGCGATCAGATAGAGGCCGCCGATCAGCATTGGCACGGTAAGCGTCTGCCCCATCGTCAGCCCCCAGCTCAGATGCTCCAGCCCGGCGTCCGGCTCGCGGAACCACTCCATCGAGAAGCGGCAGAGCCCGTAGCCGAGCAGGAAGGTGCCGACGAGCTTGCCCGGCTGGTAGCGCGCATCCGTCTTCCAGAACATGAACCAAAGGACGGCGAACAGCACGATCCCCTCCAGCCCCGCCTCGTAGAGCTGGCTCGGATGGCGCGGGATGTCGCCGGCGCGGGGGAAGACCACGGCCCACGGCACGTCCGTCGGACGGCCCCACAATTCGCCGTTCACGAAGTTGGCGAGGCGGCCGAAGAACAGGCCGAACGGCACGCAGCAGGCGACGTAATCGTGGATGCGCAGCCAGTTGAGCCCGTTCCGCCGGGCCAGAAGGATGATGCCGCAGGTGACGCCGATGACGCCGCCGTGGAACGACATGCCGCCTTCCCACAGCTTCAGCACGTCCACCGGGTGGCGCAGGATCTGTGGCTGGTAGAACAGCACATAGGCCAGCCGCCCGCCGATCAGGATGCCGAGCGTGGCGTAGAACACCATGTCGTCGGCATGGCGGCGGGCCATCGGCGCGCCGGGGCGATCGATCAGCTTCAGCAGATACCACCAGCCGATCAGAATGCCGGCGATATAGGCGAGCGAGTACCAGCGGATCTGGAGGATGCCGAGATCGAGCGCCACGGGCGAGAGGCCCAGACTCTCGAAACGAAAGGCTGCCGTAGCGTCCGCGAGAAGGGTCAGGATCAAGGCTTGTTCCGATCGGATTTTGGCCCTCATACTGGCAGCGGAGAAGAACGAAAAGAGCGAGAGGATCGGCGATGCCGAGTGAGATGGACCGCCGCTTCGGCGAGGTCATGGGCGCGATCACCGGGCCGGACGGGCCGATCCGGGTGGCGCCGGACGCGGCCGGCCGCGCGATCGTGCCGGGGCTGCCGGGCACGCTGGGGGACTTCTTCCGCACCTTCTGCGCGCAGCACGGCGATGCCGAGGCGATCATATCCGGCGAGGAGCGGCTGACCTTTGCCGACATCGATGCGCTGTCCGATCGGCTGGCGGCGGCGCTGGCCGGCCGGTGGGGCATCGCGCCGGGCGATCGCGTGGGGCTGGCGATGCGCAACTGCCCGGCCTGGATCCTCTGCTACATGGCCATCGCCAAGGCCGGCGGCATCGCGACCCTGCTGAACGGCTGGTGGACCGGCGAGGAGCTGGCCCACGGCATCGCCCTGACCAAACCCCGCATCGTCATCGCCGATGCGGAGCGCGCGCGGCGGATCGCGGCGGCGGGGCATGGCGAGGTGGTGGTCGAACTGCCGATCCACGCCGCGATCGAGGCGGCGCTGGCGCCGCTGCTGGCCGATGCCGGCGCGGGCGCGACCCTGCCGGAGATCATGCCCGACGACGATGCGACGATCCTGTTCACGTCCGGCTCCACCGGCCGGCCGAAGGGGGCCGTCGCCACTCACCGGGCGGTGGTGACGGGCACCTACACCTTCCTCAGCATCACCGCCGCCATCCTTCACCAGTTCCACGGTGGCGATCGCGCCAGCCTGCCGAGTGCGCCGGCCGTGCTGGTGGCGGTGCCGCTGTTCCACGTGACGGGCGAGGTGCCGGTGATGCTCAACAGCTTCGCGCTGGGCCGCAAGATGGTGCTGATGGGCCGGTGGGATGCCGGCGAGGCGCTGCGCCTGATCGCGCGCGAGCAGGTGAGCTACTTCGTCGGCGTGCCGACGATGAGCCTGGAGATGATGCAGCACCCGGCGCGTGACAGCTTCGACACGTCCAGCCTGCTGGACATCGTCGCGGGCGGCGCGGCGCGGCCGGCATCGCACGTGCCCCGGCTGAAGGCGGCCTTCCCGGCGAGCAACCCGATGATGGGCTACGGTCTGACCGAGACGTCGGCGGTGGGCTGCACCAACATCCGCGGCAGCTATCTGGCCAAGCCCGGATCGACCGGGCCGGCGCAGGCGCCCTTCGTTGAGGTGTGCATCTTCTCGGCCACCGGCGAGCCCGTGGAGGCGGGCGCGGTGGGCGAGATCGGCATCCGATCGGCCGCCAACATGCGCGGCTACTGGAACGATCCGGACGCCACGGCGCGTGCCTTCACCGCCGACGGCCACTTCCTGACCGGCGATCTCGGCTACCTCGATGCCGACGGCTATCTGTTCATCGTCGACCGGGCGAAGGACATCATCATCCGCGGCGGCGAGAATATCAGCTGCCAGGAGGTGGAGCAGGCGCTCTACGCCCATCCCGCGATCGCCGAGGCGTGCGTGCTGGGGCTGCCGGACGAGCGGCTGGGCGAGGTGCCGGTGGCGGTGGTCCACCTGCGCGACCATGCGGCGCTGGAGCCCTGCGCGCTACGCGACTTCGCCGGCGAGCGGTTGGCGAAGTTCAAGCTGCCGACGCGCATCTGGTTCAGCGATGGGCCGCTGCCCAAGCTCGGCACCGGCAAGGTGGACAAGAAGGCGCTGCGGGCGGTGTACGGCGCGGTAGCGGCGGCGTAGCGGCGCCGGAGCGGTGGGCGGGCGAGGAATGCGCCCGTCTGGCGCTTGCCGCCCGCCTATCCTAGACAGCGACGCGATGACGCGACGGACCTTTCCGCCATGGCGATGAGCCGCAGAACCCTGCTGGTCGGCGGCGGGGCGGGCGTGGGGCTGGTGGTGGCGTGGGGGCTGTGGCCGCGCGCCTACCGGCCCAATCTGGTGGCGTCGCCCGGCGAGACGATCCTCAACGGCTTCCTCAAGATCGGCACGGACGGACATGTCGCGATCGTCGTGCCGCAGGCCGAGATGGGGCAGGGCGTGTGGACGGCGCTGCCGCAGATCCTGGCGGACGAGCTGGGCGCCGACTGGCGCACCGTCTCGGTTGAGCCGGCGCCAATCAGCCCGCTCTACGCCAACACGCTGCTGATCGGCGAGGCGGCCGAGCAGGCGATGCCGGCGCCGCTGAAGGGCATCGCCGGCTGGGCGGCGCGCACCTATGCCACGCGCAGCGCGCTGATGATCACCGGCGGCTCCTCCTCCATCCGCGGCTTCGAGGCGCGCTTCCGCGAGGCGGGGGCGATGGCGCGGGCGCTGCTCTGCATGGCGGCGGGCGCGCGCTGGGACGCGGACTGGCAGGCGTGCGACACCGCCGCCGGCTTCGTGACGCGCGGCGAGGACCGACTGCGCTTCGCCGAGCTGGCGGAGGCTGCGGCCGGCTACGATCCGCCCGACGAGGCGCCGCTGCGGCCGATCGGCGCGGGCGGGATCAGCGGGCGCAACATGCCGCGGCTGGATCTGCCGGCCAAGGTGGACGGATCGGCCCGCTATGCGGCGGACGTGCGGGTGCCCGATCTCGTCTACGCCTCCGTGCGGCACGGGCCGATCGGGTGTGGCGATCTGGCCGCGGTCGACAAGGCGGCGGCGGCGCGGGTCGCCGGCGTGATCGGTACGGTGGAGCAGCCGGGCTGGGCGGCGTGCGTGGCGACCAACTGGTGGGCGGCCGAGCGCGGCGCCGCAGCGATGGCGCCGCGCTTCGCCAGAGGCGCGCCACCGCCGGACAGCGCATCGGTGGCGGCGGCGCTGCGGCGGGCGATGGACGAGGGCGAGGGGCGCCGCTTCGCCGGCCATGGCGACCTGAAGGCGGCGTTCGCCACGGGCGGCGGGCTGAAGGTGGAATATGCCGTGCCGTTCGCCGCCCATGCCGCGATCGAGCCGATGACGGCCACCGCGCGCATCACCGGCGACCGGCTGGAACTCTGGATGCCCACCCAGGCGCCGGGCATGGCCCGCGCGGCGGCGGCGAAAGCTATCGGCTTCGCCGAGGATCGCGTGACGGTGTATCCGATGCTGATCGGCGGCGGCTTCGGCCGCAAGATCGAGCATGCGGCAGGCGTGCAGGCGGCGATCGTGGCACAGGCGATGAAGCGGCCGGCGCACGTCACATGGTCCCGCGCGGAGGACACCATGTTCGATCCGATGCGCCCGCCCGCCATCGCGCGCATGACGGCGGCGCTGGGGGCGCGCGGCACGATCAGGGGCTGGCAGGCGGAGATCGCCGCGCCGGCGACAATGGCCTCGCTGATGGACCGGCTGGTGCCGGGGTCAGGCGACGGCAGTGCGCCGGAGCAGGCGGCCGTGGAGGGCGCGGTGCCGCCCTACGCCACCGGCGCGCTGGCGGTGGACCACTTCCCCGCCGACATCGGCGTGCCGACCGGCATCTGGCGATCGGTGGCGAACAGCTACACCGCCTTCTTCAACGAATGTTTCGTCGACGAGCTCGCCCGGCTGGCGGGCATCGAGCCGCTGTCCTTCCGCATCCAGTCGCTGGGCAACGATCCGCGCCTGGCGCAGTGCCTGACGACCGCGACCGCGCTGGGCGGGTGGGACGGCGGCGTCGCCGGATCGAGCCAGGGCATCGCCTGCCATTCGAGCTTCGGCAGCCATGTCGCGATGCTGGTGGAGGCGCATGTCGGCGATGGGCCGCGGATCGTCGTCGACCGGGTGGTGGCGGCGGTGGACTGCGGCCGCACCATCAATCCGGAGATCGTGCGCCAGCAGATCGAGGGCGGGATCATCTGGGGCATCGCCGCGGCGCTCGGCGCGACGACCGGCTATGCCGGCGGGCGGACCGAGGCGCGCAACCTCGACGCGCTGAACCTGCCGACCCTGGCCGACACGCCGGAGATCCGCGTGGAGCTGATCCGCAGCGGCGCCGCGCCGGGCGGGGTGGGGGAGATCGCGGTGCCGCCGGTGGCGCCGGCCATCGCCAACGCGCTGTTCGCCGGAACCGGGCGGCGGCTCCGCACGCTTCCGCTGCTGCCCGGCGGCCGCTAGGCGAGATCTACAGAAAGCCCGCGCGTGACCCTTCCCGCCGATCATCCCAGCCTGCCGCCAGCCAGGATCGGCGTGCTGATCGTCAATCTCGGCACGCCCGACGCACCGACGCCCGGTGCGGTGCGGCGCTACCTGGCCGAGTTCCTCTCCGACCGGCGGGTGGTGGAGTTGCCGGCGCTGCTGTGGCAGCCGATCCTGCGCGGGCCGATCCTGATGACGCGGCCGGCCAAATCGGCCCATGCCTACCGGCAGGTGTGGCGCGAGGACGGATCGCCGCTCGCCGCGATCACGCGGGCGCAGGCGCGGGCACTCGCTGCCGCGCTGCCGGACGTGATCGTCGATCATGCGATGCGCTACGGCAGCCCCGCCATCGCCGAGCGGCTGGAGGCGATGCGGGCGCAGGGCTGCGACCGCATCCTGATCGCGCCGCTCTACCCGCAATATTGCGCGGCGACCACGGCGACGGCCAACGATGCGGCGTTCGCCGCGCTCTCCACGATGCGGTGGCAGCCGGCGATCCGCACGCTGCCGCCATATCATGACGACCCGGCCTATATCGCGGCGCTGGCCGCATCGATCGAGGCGGGGCTCGCGGCGCTCGATTTCGTGCCGGAGGCGCTCGTGGCGAGCTTCCACGGCATGCCGCAGCGGACCCTGGAGCGCGGCGATCCCTATCACTGCCACTGCCAGAAGACGGCGCGGCTGCTGCAGGAGGCGCTGGGCCGGCCGGTGACGATCGCCTTCCAGTCCCGCTTCGGCCGGGCGCGCTGGCTGGGCCCGGCGACCGATGCGACGCTGGCCGCGCTGGCGGCGACGGGCACGCGCCGGGTGGCGGTGGTGGCGCCCGGCTTCTCGGCCGATTGCCTGGAGACGCTGGAGGAGATCGCGATCCGCGGACGCGCCACCTTCATCGAAGCGGGCGGTACGGACTTCGCCTATCTGCCCTGCCTCAACGATGATCCGGCGGGGATCGAAATGCTGCGCATTGTGCTTGCGCGCCAGCTTGCCGGATGGCTAACACCGCCCTGACCGGCACATAAGCAAGCAAGGGAGAGCGATCATGGCACGCGTTGCAATCGTGACGGGCGGAACACGCGGTATCGGCGAGGCGGTGAGCATCGCGCTGCGCGAGGCGGGCGTCACCGTGGCGGCGAACTATGCCGGCAACGAGGAGCGGGCGCGCGACTTTTCCGACCGCACCGGCATCCAGGCGTTCAAGTGGGACGTGGCGGATCACGCCGCCTGCGCCGAGGGTGTGCAGCAGGTGGAGGCGGCGCTCGGCCCCGTAGACATCGTCGTCAACAATGCCGGCATCACCCGCGACGGCGTGCTCGCCAAGATGAGCGCGCAGGACTGGAAGGACGTGATCGACACGAATCTGGGCGGCTGCTTCAACATGGTGAAGCCCACCTTCCCCGGCATGGTGCAGCGCGGCTGGGGCAGGATCGTCAACATCGGATCGATCAACGGCCAGGCCGGCCAATATGGTCAGGTGAACTATGCCGCCGCCAAATCCGGCATCCACGGCTTCACCAAGGCACTGGCGCAGGAGGGCGCGAAGAAGGGCGTGACGGTGAACGCCATCGCGCCCGGCTATATCGATACCGACATGGTGGCGGCGGTGCCGGCCGAGGTGCTGACCAAGATCGTCGCCAAGATCCCCGTCGGCCGGCTGGGCCAGGCGGACGAGATCGCCCGCACGGTGGTGTTCCTCTGCGCCGAGGAGGGCGGGTTCATCACCGGCTCCACCCTGTCCGTCAACGGCGGCCAGCACATGTACTGAGCCGGACGGCGGCGTGGCCGGCCCCGTCAAGCGATCGGTGATGATCGCGGGCCACGCGACTTCTATCAGCCTGGAGCCGATCTTCTGGGATGCGCTGGCCGTTGCAGCCGCAGAGGAGCGGCTGCCGCTGAACGCGCTGGTGGCGCGGATCGATGCCGACCGCATCGACGTGGCCCGCGCGGCGGCGGAGGCACCCGCCAACCTCGCCAGCGCGGTGCGCGTGTGGCTGTTTGCCCGCTGCCGACGTGACCTGAACCGCGACCTTCGCTCCCCCGGTCCGCCCGACTGAGGACCTGCGCGGCGATTGCGCCGCGTTCTCAGGTCGATCAAAGATGCGATTGCCTCTCAATAGTCTTTGCGCTAGGCGGATCGGATCAGAGGGGGAGAGGCGATGCAGGCTGCCTATGCTCGCGATGGCCGGATAGCAGCGGGCGAGCCGCACTTCCGCGCCAGCTTTCCGGAAGCGCCCCCTTCTGTCGAGAGTCCGCCCGCGATGGCGCCGGAGCCGGGTGGCTATGGCGCGCGCGAACGGCCGAACTGGGCCGCCATCGCCGCGATCGTCGCCGGCCATGCGGCGCTGCTGTTCGCGCTGGTGCGGCTGGACGTAATCGAGATCGGTCGCGAGGCGGCGCCGCCGCTGGTGGTCGTCGATCTGCAAACAAATCCGCCGCCGCCCCCGCCGCCCGCCGCTGCCGTCGTTCCCGAGGTGGCCCCGGTTACGCCGCCGCAGACGCCGCTGGTGGCCCCGCCGCCGATCGTCGAGACGCCGGCCCCGCCGCCGCCCGTGGCCGTGGTGGCGGAGGCGCCGCCGCCGCAGGCCGCGATCGTGGCACCGCCCGCGCCCAAGGCGGTGACCGCCGCGCCGGTGGCGATCGACCTCTCGACCAGGATGGTCTCCGCCAAGCCGCCGCGCTACCCGGTGGAGTGCCGCCGCAACAAGGAGCAGGGCACCGTGGTGCTGCGCCTGCTGCTGGGCATCGACGGCAGCGTCGCCGATATCGCGGTCGCGCGCAGCAGCGGCTTCGACCGGCTGGACAAGGCGGCGCTGGAGGCGGTGCGCCGCTGGCGCTGGTCCCCCACCGTGCAGGGCGGGCAGGCGGTGCAGGTGCGCGGCATGGTCGAGATCCCGTTCGTGCTGCAGGCCTGAGCCCTCCGCGCCGCCGATGATGATCGCCATTCCCGATGTGCTGGACGCCGCCGGCGTGGCGCGGGTGCGCGCGCTGATCGACGCGGCCGAGTGGGTCGACGGCAAGGTGACGGCCGGCCACCAGTCGGCGCTGGCCAAGCGCAACCGGCAGCTGCCGGAAGGATCGGTGGCGGGCCGGGAGGCGGGCGGCATCATCCTGGACGCGCTCGGCCGCACCGCGCTGTTCGTGGCGGCGGCGCTGCCGCTGAAGGTGTTTCCGCCGCTGTTCAACCGCTACGAGGGCGGCGAGGCGTTCGGCATCCATGTCGACAACGCCGTCCGCATCCAGCGCGGCAGCGACTTCCGCGTGCGCAGCGACCTTTCGGCGACATTGTTCCTGGCGCCGCCCGACGCTTATGACGGCGGCGAGCTGTTGGTGGAGGATCATTTCGGCACGCAGGCGGTGAAGCTGCCGGCTGGGCACATGCTGCTCTACCCCGCCTCCAGCCTGCACCGGGTGGAGCCGGTGACGCGCGGCGCGCGGGTGGCGAGCTTCTTCTGGATCCAGAGCATGGTGCGCGACGACGACGCGCGGCGCACCCTGTTCGATCTCGACCAGTCGATCCAGATAATCGCGGCGGACCGCGGCCACGCCGATCCGGCGATGATCCGGCTGACCGGCGTCTATCACAACCTGCTGCGGCGGTGGGCGGACTGCTGAGTTGAAGCGGCCGGGATTGGTGGAAAGCGGACGTTGCGAAGACGGTCGGCTTGAATATGCTGATGAGGTGAACCGACCGCTTACATCGATATTTATCATGGGCCTAACCTGCGCAGCGGCCGGAGGTTCTGCTTATGGCAAAGGGACGTGCCCGAAAGTGCCCGGCTGGGAACTGGCAGAAGAACAGAAACCTTCACCAGTTCCCTATTCCGAACCAATCTACAATGTCGCCGTTCAACTTGATAAAGGCGGTTGGAAGTGGAACGGCTCTACCATAGCTGACGTGACCTTTTTCACCTATCTTCGGCAGGCAGCGCGTATGAGTCCTGCGCCGCTTACCTTGGTTCAGTTTTCATCGGACCTCGATTGCGCGGCGAAGCGCGCTTTGAAGGCGCGTATCGGTCATGCTGCGGGTTGTCAGAAGCAAGGCAAACCCTGTCTCGAAGGAACAAGCGCAGAGTATCGCCGGTCTCGTCGCTTACCGTAGCGATCGTCCGCAAGTGGGCCTCAGCTGCCCCGGCCGTCTCACCCCAGCATCGCGGCGAAAGCCGGCGACAGGTGTTCCGTTGTTCCCACATCGCCACGCTCCACGATCAGCGCCGCGATGTCGTGTGCGTCCGCATAGGCCAGCGCCGCGTCCGTGCCGAGGACCAGCAGGGCGGTGGCCAGTGCGTCGGCCGTCATGCAGTTCGCGTGGAGGATGGTGACGGAGGCGATGCCGTTCGCCACCGTGCGGCCGGTGCGGGGATCGATGCTGTGGGCGTGGCGGCGGCCGTCGTGATCGAACCAGCGGCGATAATCGCCCGAGGTGGCGATCGACAGGCCGTGCAGCGCCACGCGGATCGGCGGCACGGCGACGCCCGGCGGCGCCTCCACCGCGACCCACCAGGGTTGGCCGTCCGGCTTGACGCCGCCGCCGCGCAGCTCCCCGCCGATCTCGACGAGGGCGTGCGGATGGCCGATCGCGGCGAGGCGGGTAGCGAGGCGATCCACCGCATGACCCTTGGCGATGCCGGAAAGATCGAGGCGCGCGCCGCCCGGTTGCCGCGCGCGGCGGGCGGGCGGGTCGATCGCGATGCCGCGCCAGCCGCCGGCGGCGCGCGCGGCCTCGATCTGCGCCGGTGTCGGCGGGGCGAGGCGGGCGGGGGCGGGGCCGAAGCCCCACAGATCGACGAGCGCGCCGGCGGCGGGATCGAAGGCGCCGCCGGTCGCCTCCGCCAGCGCGAGGCCGGCCTGGAGGACGTGGAAGAAGGGGGGCGACAGCGTGTGCCAGCTGCCGGCGGGGGCGCGGTTGAAGCGGCTGATCTCCGACATGGGCTCCCAAGGGCTCATCGCCGCGATCACGCCGTCCAGTTCGGCGACCAGCGCGGCGCGGACCGGCGCGGTGTCGAGACCCGGCGGCGCGACGAAGCGGGCCGACCATGTCGTGCCCATCGTCGCGCCGCCGATCCGGTGGACGACGCCGGCCGGCGGGGCCAGCCCGGCGGGCGACAGCGTCGTCGGGATGGCGAGGCGCGGCTCGATCAGGGCGCGAGCACTTCCAGCGTGGCGACATAGCCCAGGCGCCGCTCGGTCGCCTGCGGCACGCTGACCTTCTTGTCGCTGGCGGTGACGTTCAGCCAGTAGAAGCCGGCATATGGCCACTTGACCGTGACCTGCCCCTTCGCGTCGGTCGTGAGGTCGATCTCGCCGAGCGCGTTGCGGTAGCGGATGCCGCCGGGAATGATCGTGACCTTCAGGCCGGCGGCGGGCTTGCCATCCAGCAGAAAGCCGAAGGTCGCCGGCTCGCCCGCAACCAGATCGTTCGGGTGGGTGACGGGGGCGAACTCCAGCCCCTTTCCGGTCGGCTTCAGCACGCTGGTGCTGGGGGCGCCGTTGGTGACGAACGTCTCGTTGCGGTTCATGCCCTCCGACAGCTTCACGTCGGTGGCGCCGGCGGGGATGGCGGCGGCCAGCTTGTCCGGCGTGAGGCCGCGCGGCAGGCGCTTCTGCTCGCCGTTCAGCGTGTAGCCGCCCATGATGCCGCCCATGCTGGTGGCGATGCGGTACGTGCCCTGCTGGGTGAGGTGGACGTCGAAGGTGCTGCGGTAGCGGCCGGTGGAGGCGTTCTCGATCTTCGCCTCTGTGCCGTCCGGCGCCCACGCCTTCACGCCATCCAGGCGGAGCGGCTGATGCTCGAAGTAGAACAGGTCGTTGGAGATGGCAGCGTCCACCGTCACCCACGCATCGTCGCCGGAAACGGTGGTGGCGGAGGGCAGCATCCAGCCGCGATGGGCCTGCGCGGCGGCGGGGACGAGCGCGGCGGCGGCGAGTGCTGCGAGGGCAAGGCGGATCTTGGTGACGCGGATCATGGCTGCGCGCTCCTTCAGGGCTTGATCGTGGCGGTGACGGCGCCGAGTTCGGTGGTGCCGGCGGCGTTCACCACCTGCGGCGTTTTGGCCGGCCACGCGAAGGGCAGGCGGACGATCTCCTTGCCGCCCACCTCGCGCGCCGCCTCCACCACGAGCATGTACTGGCCCGGCGGCAGGGTGCCGAGCGGGCGGGCACCGGCGGCGAAGGATATCTTCTGCGGGCCGGGCGCGCGGGTGGCGCCGGTGATGCCGTCCGCCGGCAGCTTCAGGGTGCGGCCGCTCTTGCGCCACCACTGGCGCAGTTCCGTCAGCCACTTGCGGCCGCCATCCTCGCGATTGTCGGCATCGTACCAGAGGGCCAGATTGCGCACCGGCTGGCCCGGCTGCTCCAAGTAGATGGCCACATAGGGCCGGTGATATTCGGCGACCTTCAGCTGCGGTATGGTGACGGTGAGGTCGATGCCGGCGGCGAGAGCGGGGCTGGCGGCCAGCCCGCCGATCAGCGGCGCGGTGAGCGCGAGGATGTGGTTAGGCTTCATATCTGCCCCTTCAATGGACGAAATAGACGGCGAGGATGGCGGGGATCAGCAGCCCCATGCCGACGATCGGCCATGTCAGCCGGCGCCTGGCGGAATGGAGCTGGAGCAGGAACAGGCCGGTGATCGCGAAGACCAGGCAGGCGACGGCGAAGACATCGATGAACCATTTCCACGCCGGCCCGGCGTTGCGGCCCTTGTGGAGATCGTTGAGCCAGGAGATCCAGCCGCGATCCGTCACCTCGGCCTCGATCGCGCCGGTGCGGCGATCGAGCGTGACCCAGCCGTCGCCGCCGGGGCGCGGCAAAGCGAGGTAGATCTCGTCGGTCGACCATTCGGCGGGGCCGCCGGCGTGGATCCTCAGCGTGGCGGCGAGATAGGCGGCGACGGGCGCGGGCAGCGGCTTCTTCGCGTCCGCCGCATCATCCGGCCGGATCGCGCGCAGCAGCGGGGCGGGCAGGGCGCCCCGCGTCGTCGTGACCCGGGGCGCACCATCTATGTCGCCGGCGTGGTTCAGGGTGATGCCGGTGAGGGTGAACAGCAGCAGGCCGATCAGGCACAGGGCCGAGCTCATCCAGTGCCACTGGTGGAGCTGCTTCAGCCAGAAGGCACGGCGCTGCCGATCGGCCCGGCCGGTTGGTCGCGTCGTGCTGGACATGCCCCGTCTTGTTCGCCTTCCCCGTTGGAAGGCGCATAACGCGGGTGATAATCATTCGCAAGTAGTGCCGCGTATCAACCGGCCCCGGCCGGAGATTATCGCGCCAGCAACACCCTGGCCTGACCGGCGATCTGCGCGAGCATCGCCGCGGTGGTGGCCGGGGCGGTGCGGGCGCGGTCGACCACGGTGCGGAACTGGGCGACGCGCGGGCGCTGCGCCTCCAGCCACGCCTCCACCGCGCCGACCGGATCGGTGCCGCCGGCGCGGGCGACAAAATCGAGCCGCAACTGCTCGAAATCGCGCGAAAGGCCGGCGGTGAGCAGCCGCTCCCACGGATCGGACGAGACGTAGCGGACCGACTGCGCCTTCGCCCAGTCCAGCCCCAGCGCCTCGCCCAGCCGGACATAGGCGTGGGTGGCCGCCACCTCGTCGACGCCCAGCTGGCTGGCGACGGCGGCGGTGCCGACGGCGCCGTCCAGCTCGTTCAGGCGGACGATGCGGCGGACCAGATCGTCCGGAGCGCCGGTGCCGGCCAGCCGTGCGCGCAGGGCATCGGCCTGGACGAGCGCCTCCTGCCGCAGCAGCGCCTCGGCCGCGTCGTCGAGACGGCGGACGCCGGCGCCGAACCGCTCCGCGATCGCGCCGGCGTTCATCTCGGGCGTCGATGCGCGGACGAGATCGGCGATGTGCAGGCGTACGCTGCCGGCGGCGGCCTCCATCAGCGAGAGGCGCGCATTCTCGGCGACCTTCGCCTGCTCGATCTGCGTCCAGATATCCTCCAGGCCGAAGATCGCGTCCGCGGCAAAGTAGGTCGCGGCGACCTGCGCCAGCGAGACGCCCTCCTCCTCGGCCAGCTCGAACGGGATCACCACGCCCAGCCGGTTGACGACGCGGTTGGCCATCTTGGTGGCGACGATCTCGCCGCGCAGCCGGTGACGATCGATCGCCTCGGCGAACCGATCCCGCATGGCTCTGGGAAAGGCGGCGTGCAGCAGGGGCGTGAGGGTGGCATCGGCGGCGAGATCGGTCTTCTCGATCGCCGCCTGCAGCGCGAGCTTGCCGTGCGAGAGCAGGATCGCCAGCTCCGGCCGGGTGAGGCCGCGATCGTCCTGCGCGCGGCGCAGCAGCTCGTCCGAACTCTCCAGCCCCTCCACCGCGCGATCGACGCGGCCGGACGCCTCCAGCATCTCGATCACGCGGACCTGCGCGGGCAGCGCCGACGCGCCGCCATGTTCGGCCAGCGACAGGCCGAGCGTCTGCAGGCGGTTATCCTCCAGCACGATCGCGGCGACCTCGTCCGTCATCGCCGCCAGGAAGGCGTTGCGATCGTCGAAGCCGAGCCGGCCCTCGCGCATCTCCCGATTGAGCGGGATCTTGATGTTGACCTCGTTGTCCGAGCAGTCGACGCCGGCCGAATTGTCGATGAAGTCGGTGTTGATGCGGCCGCCATGCGCGGCAAAGGCGATGCGCCCGGCCTGGGTTACGCCCAGATTGGCGCCCTCGCCGATGGCGCGGGCGCGCACATCCTCGCCGTTCACGCGGTTGGCGTCGTTGGCGGGATCGCCCACCTCGGCGTTGCTCTCCGCACGGCCCTTCACATAGGTGCCGATGCCGCCGAACCAGAGCAGGTCCGCCGGCGCCTTCAGGATCGCGGCGATCAGCCCCGACGGATCGTAGGTGCCGGGCTCCACGCCAAGCGCCGCCGCCGCTGGCGCCGAGAGCGGGATCGCCTTCTGCGTGCGCGGGAAGACGCCGCCGCCGGGCGAGATCAGGGCCGCATCATAATCCGCCCAGGAGGAGCGGGGCAGGGCGAACAGGCGCGCCCGCTCCGTCCAGCTGCGGCCGGCATCGGGCGCCGGATCGAGGAAGATGTGACGGTGATCGAAGGCGGCCACCAGCCGCAGCGTCTTCGACAGCAGCATGCCGTTGCCGAACACGTCTCCCGACATGTCGCCGCAGCCGACGACCGTGACCGGATCGCTTTGCACGTTCACGCCGAGTTCGAGGAAGTGGCGCTGCACGGACACCCACGCGCCCTTGGCGGTGATGCCCATCGCCTTGTGGTCGTAACCCTGCGAACCGCCCGAGGCGAACGCATCGCCGAGCCAGAAACCGCGATCGAGGGCGATGGCGTTGGCGACGTCGGAGAAGGCGGCGGTGCCCTTGTCGGCGGCGACAACGAAGTAGGGGTCCTCGCCGTCGCGGATCACGATGCCGGCCGGATGCGTCACCGCGTCCTCGACGATATTGTCGGTGACGGACAGCAGCGAGCGGATGAAGATGCGGTAGCTCTCCGTGCCCTCGGCCAGCCAGGCGTCGCGGTTGGCGGCCGGCGGCAGCGCCTTGGGGTAGAAGCCGCCCTTCGCGCCGGTCGGCACGATGACGGCGTTCTTGACGACCTGCGCCTTCATGAGCCCGAGGATCTCGGTGCGGAAATCGTCCCGCCGGTCCGACCAGCGGAGGCCGCCGCGCGCGATCGGCCCGCCGCGCAGGTGGATGCCCTCCACGCGCGGCGAATAGACCCAGATCTCGCGCCACGGCAGCGGCGCAGGCAGACCGGGGATCAGCGCGCTGTCGAACTTGAAGGCCAGCGCCTCGTCGGCGGCGGGGGTATAGGCGTTGGTGCGCAAGGTGGCGGTGACGACGGCGCGCAGCCGCCGCAGGATGCGATCGTCGTCGATCGCGGCGACCTGGGCGAGCGCGGCATCGATCGCCTCGCCGGCGGCGGTCGCCGCGTCCTCGCTCTGGCGCGCGGGATCGTGCAGCGCGGCGAACAGATCGATCAGGCGGCGGGCGACCACCGGCGCGCGGCGCAGCGCCGCCGCCACCGTATCCAGCCCGTAGGCGAGCCCGGTCTGACGCAGGTAGCGGAACCATGCGCGGAACAGCACGACCGAGACCGGATCGAGCCCGCCCGCGATCACCAGCTGGTTGAACGCGTCATTCTCGGCGCGGCCCTCAAGAACGGCCGCGATCGCGCCCTCGGCAACATCGGCCCGCGCCATCAGCGCGTCCGCGTCGATGGTCTCGTCCACTTCCAGCAGCAGATCGTGGACGTAGCCCAGCCGGCCGCCATCGAGCGCGGTGGGATTCTCCTCCAGCACGCGGAAGCCGAAATTCTCCAGCACCGGCACCGCATCGGAGAGCGGGATGAAGTCGCCCAGACGGTAGGTCTTCAGGCGCAGCCGGCGCAGCCCGTCCGCCTCGTTGCGGTAGAGGCGGGCGCCGCGCTGCTCCGGCCCGGCCAAACCGCGCAGGCGGACCATGTCCTGCCCCGCTTCCTCCGGCGAGTAGCGGTTGCGATAGGGCGGCGGAAAGGCGTTGCCGTAGCTGATGACGAGGCGCGCGGCCGCGCCCGCGCCGAGCCGATCGACCAGTGCCGCCTCCACCGCCGGACCCCAGCCGCGCACCATCGCCTCCACCTGCGCGTCGAGCGGTGCGGCATCGGGCACGGCGGCGCCGTCCGGCAGATCGAGGATGTAGCGCACGAGGGCGACGCCGCCCTCGCCAAGCTCGATCGCGAAGCTGGAGACGGTGCCGCCGGCGGCCCGCTCCACCAGTTCGCCGATCGCGACGCGGCGGCCGGTGGTGAGCTCGTCGCGCGGCAGCCAGACGAAGGCGAACAGGTGGCGGGCCAGCGATCCCGCCACCAGCATCAGCTTGGGCCGCGGCCTATCGGCGAGCGACATGGCGGTGAGCGCCAGCGCCTCCAGATCCGCCGAGCGGAGGCCGATCAGCAGATCGTGCGGCAGAGCGGAGAGGGCGTGACGCAGCGCCTTGCCGGCATGGCCCTGCGGATCGAAGCCGAACTTCTCCTCGATCGCGCGGAGACGCGCGCGCAGCACCGGCACCTTCTCCGATGGGGTGGCGAGCGCGGCGCTGGTCCACAGGCCGGCATGGACGGACACGCCGGCGACACGCCCCTCCTGCCGCGACGGCAGCACGATCAGATCGATCGGCGCGCGGCGATGCACGGTCGCGACGCAATCCGCCTTCAGGATCAGCGGCGCCTCCCCGCCATGCTCGAAATGGGCGATCGCCGCGTCGCGCGCCGCCGCATCCCAGATGGGCGCGCGATCGCCGGCGAGGATGCCGAGGCCGTTCTCGCGCCCGTTCTCCTTCGTCTCGACCCGATGGCCGAGCAGGGTGAAGTGGCGATCGACGAACCAGCGCAGCAGCGCCGCGCCCTCGCCATCGGGCAGCCTCTCGGCATCCTCGCGCAGCGCGATCTGCAGGCGCGGCCAATCGCGCACGGCGGCGCGCACGTCGCCCAGCACGTCGCGCAGATCGTCGGCCAGGGCGCGGCGGGCCTTCGCGTCGGCACGCTCCATCTCGATATAGATCATCGACTCGCGGCGTTCGCCGCTCTCGTCCGGCGGCAGGATGGCGGTGAGCGTGCCCGCCGCGTCGCGCCGCACCGTGACCACCGGATGCAGCAGCCGGTGGATGTCCAGGCCGTGCGCGGCGATGGCGGCGGCGATGGAATCGACGAGGAACGGCATGTCGTCGTTGATCGCGGCCAGGCGCATTCGGCGGCGCGCATCCTCCCCGCCGATGGACTCTATGCGCAGGGCGGGCTGGCCGGCGGGGCGGCTGGCGGCGACATCGGCGACGAAGGCGGCCGCCTCCGCACGAGCCGCCCGATCGAAGCGATCGGTCTCGCCCGGCAGCGCGCCGGCCAGCAGCGCCTCGGCGATCGCCGCGCTTACCGCCGGATCGGTCCGCGCCGCGCCCGATGCCGAATCGCCCTCGGCGCCGGTGGGGGCGCCACCGGCAGACTTCGCCTTGATTGCCGTCATCGTTCCGTCCCGCTCCGCAAACCACCGGGCGCGGTCTCGGATGGCCGCCGCCTCGAACGGCCGCCTATATGCGCCGCGTGCGTGACACGGGCAAGGCGGCGCATCCCGCCCGGCGGCCGGCCGCCCGCCTCAATCGGCCAGGCGGCGCAGCGCGCGATCGAGCAGCAGCGGATCGTGGACCGGCGCCAGCACGCCGAACGTGCCATCCGCCAGCCGCCGCGCGACGAGCAGGACGAACTCGTCCGCATCGATGCCGTTCAGCGCCAGCGTGGCGCGCGGCGCGGCATCGCGCAGGAAGCGGCGTGCCTGATGCGCCGGCTCCGCTCCATCGAACGGCGATGCCGTATCCGCCGGCGCCATCGGCATGCCCAGATCGTCCAGCGACTGATGATCCGTATCGGCGTGGAAGGCACCCTGCGGGCCGGCATTCGGCCCGTCCGCCCACACCGGGCTCGGCACCGCGAGCGGGGCGGGCGCCTGCCGCAGCGCGCGATCCACCTCCGCCGCCAGCGCCGCGCTCTCCGAGGCGGCCGGCGCCTCCTTCCAGTTGATCACGCCGTAGATCGCGTCGATCGTCCGCTGATCGGACGAGAAGGGCATCAAAATGCCGCGGTACATCATGTTGCGGCCGCGCTGGTTGACGAACTCGGCCTCGAAGCCGATCGGCGCGTGATTGGCGATGATCTCGTCGATATGATCCGTCAGCCGCGACAGCAGCGAGCCGCGCGGCACATCCGACACATGCTCGATCGGCCGATCGTGCCCGCCCTCGTCGCGCAGCGCCTGGCCGACGAACGGGATCGCCGGATCGTCCGCGCCGGCCGAGAAATCGAGCACCACGCCGTGCGGCCCGAAATCGGGCACGGTCTCCGGCCGCAGCTCCGCGATCACCGGGTAGGAGCGGCCGTGCAGCAGCGACACCCAGTGATTATACGCGCGGACGTGCATGCGCCGCTCGTCCGACCCGATCGAGGGCGGCGGCTCCATGGCGGGCTCGTCTGCGGCCGGATAGTCCCGCTCCACATCCTCGCCGTCGATCGAACCCATGCTGTCCATATCATCGCCCCAGCCGCCCTCCCGGCCGGTGGGAGGATCGTGCCCGCCGGTCATGCGCGCGACATGGTTGCCGTTCGGTAAACGCCGTGCGCGGCTTGCGCGGGAGCTTGTGCTGCGCCGAGCCCGCTGATAAGGCGCGCGAACCATGCCGCTTTAGCTCAGTTGGTAGAGCATCGCATTCGTAATGCGGGGGTCACAGGTTCGAGTCCTGTAAGCGGCACCACCGAAAAGCTGGTTTCTACGGCATATTTGCCTCCCGCGCTGGCGGTGAGGAGCGGCTGGCTCCGGTGCGTTTCCGGTGCAGGGAGCCCGGAGCCAGCCGCTCAATCTCCGTGAGAAGTGTCTGTAGCGCGCGAACAACGCTGGGAAATTCGCCGACCGCATAGACCTCGGTCTGGCTCGAGGCGCGATGCCCCATGAAGCCTTCGAGATCCCAGCGTTCGGCGCCGCGGTTGCGAACCAGCGTCGCAAGGCTGTGCCGAAGGACATAAGGTTGCCAGTCACGGCCGGTCGGCATCTTCAGGTCGACCAGCATCGCCGCCCAGGCGGAATCGATGCTCTTCACCGAGCGCCCGTAATAGTTGACCAGCCAACCTCGTCCGACGCGCTGTTCGGGCTTCAGGGCAACGAACTCCTCCCACTCGGCCTCGAGCCAATCGGCGAGGAGCGGCAGCACCGGCAGCACTGGCCGGCGCTTCTTGTTCTGCGATCGGCCCAGCGGGTTGAGGTCTATCGTCGGCGACCCCGGCCACCATTGCTGCCGGTCGGGAGCGACGGAGATGTCCACCACCGCGCCAGGACGGGCGATCGTGCAGATCGATGCGATCACGAAGCGGTGGAGCGAGCCGCGCCTCTTGTTCGGCTCTGCCGCGTACGCCACAATGCGCGCCAACTCGTCCACGCCGATCCGCGTCCTGCGCTTGCGCTGCACCTGGCTACCCGGCAGCGGCCGGTAGGTCGGGCGCTTGTCGGATCGCGGTGGGCTAGCATTGGCCGCATGGTTGAGCACGGCGATCAGCTGCGCGATCGCCGCCTCCGTAGCTGCCGGCGAGCGGGGCTTGGACACGGTCACTGCGCCGGCACCGTTGCGCCAGGTCACAGGCTGAAGCCGCGACCAGCTACGGAACGCGTTGACGAACACCACCGTGCAGGCGGCCGCGCAGCTGGTCGCGATACCGAATCGCCCGTCCGATCCGCGGGCGTCTTCCGCATCGAGGAAGTCGAGGACGTGCTTGATCCGCCCCTCGATGGTGTCGGCCGAGACGCGCGTGCTCCCCCACTCGAGGCGATAGTCCGCGATCGCGTCGGTGAGCAAATACGCTTCCGCTTGTGCGAGCGGCTGGCCACAGGCGTGACAGAAAGCGGGTGCCTCGTCGGCGTCGGCCAGATAGCGGCGATCGAGAGCTAGGATGGCGAGCTGCTCTTCTGCCGTGCCCGTGCTCGCGCTTCGTTCGCGTCTCGCGGCGGGATCGTACCAGAAGATCGTAAGGTTGGGGGAGCGAAGGCTCCCATCGTTCCGCCGGTCCCAACCGAGCCAATATTTCCCGCGCCGATAGAGCGGCGTCTCGCGTCCCGGCATCGCGTCTGTTCCTTGATGAAGATTGCCTTGGCTTCGTGCAGCTTGTCCAAGCAGCCGAGGCTGACAAGGACGTCGAGGTCGGCCGGCTCCAAGCGAATACCGCGGCCCTCCTCCGCCGCGCGGCTCAGCCGCTGATCAAGACGGACGATCGGCGACGCGCTCATGCCAATTCTCCCAAGATGATCGTGGGCACTCTAAGCTCGGCCCAGGCGAGAGGTTGCGACCAAGTCGCGGTGCCGTCCTTCGCGAAGACGAATTGCTTCTGCACGCGCCAGACGTCGAACAGCAGGATCGCCCACCAGTGATCGCCGGGTTTCACGCCCCGACCGGCGCTGGCGGGCACCGGATCGGTGTGGATGCCGAACGCGAGGAAGCCGCGGCCATCACGAGGCGCGCTGTCCATGCTTCGCCAGAGAAGCTGGTCGCTCATGCGGGATCCACCATGAAGCGGTGCAGTGCGAGCTCACCGTCGTTCAGGTGGGCGACGTTCGCGGTCCGGAGCGCCTTGAGCGCCACGTTCCAGGAGCCGCCGCGGGTCGCCCGGCCGGTCGCTGCGCCGATCGCCGCCGTCGGCGCCGTGCCTGTCAGTGTGTCGCCGAGCAGCTCGATGATCGCGCGCGGCACGCGGCCGAGCTTTGCCGACCAGCGCTCGCGCAGCTCGGCCGGGCGCGGCAATCCCACCGGCGATGCCGCCGCCCACGTGGCGGTGCTCTTCAGCGCATAGACCAGGCCATCGCGCTCTTCGACCAGGCCTGCAGTGCGGAGAGCCTTGCGGTCGACGTTGATCGCACCTCCCTGCGGGCTGCGCACGGCGAGGAGCGCGAGATCCGCCCAGCTCACGCCCTCCGGGTGCAGTACGATCAGCAGCCCCAGCATCTCGCGTGCGCCGTGCCCGGGCAGAAGACCGGACGCGCCGCCACCGGAGAGGGGAGCCGGCGGCGGCGCGTCCGCAACGCATGGCCGGCGCTTGGCCGCCGCTCCGCGCGTTGTCCCGAGATCGGTTGTCGCGGCCGATCCTGCATTCTCCGGCTGCAGGTTCGGCCATGGCTTTCCGTCGCGCACGGCAACGAGCAGCTCCTCGATGATGCCGAGCCCGGCCTCATATTGCTCGGATCTGACCGTCGCCGCGTGAAGTTCGGTGCGCAGACCCGCAGCCTCCTCCTCGAGCTCGAAAACGCGTCGGTCGACGTCCGTCGGCGATGCATTCGCGCTGGCGCCCGCGGCCGGCCTGGCGAGCGCCGCGCGGATCGCCGCGATATCGATCTCACCGGATGGGAGGGGCAGCGCGCGCTTCTCGCCGGCGACCGGCGTCGACGAACTGTCGAACGTGGTGAGCAGAGGCGAGATGCCCCGCTCCAGCCGGGCTTCAGCCGGGCTGTAGATCCAGCGCTCGCCGCGCGCGAGCGCCGCCAGCGATCCCATGACCTCGGCGCGAACGTCCTTGGAGGCGTGACGCTTGAGGTAGCGATCGATCGCATCCTGATCGTGCGGCAGGATCAGCCGGTGCGCGACGATCGTCTGCATCTGCGAGAGGACGGCGTTGGCGATGTCGGCGGGACGCTGCGTGATCGCGGTGAGTACGAAGCCGCGCAGGCGTCCGCGCTTGGCGATCCAGGTCATCTGCCGGATCAGGCGGTAGCCGACGCTGTCAGGTGCGATCTGCGGGCAGAACTCGTCGGCCTCGTCGACGACGAGATGAAGGTTCGCCGGCGGCTTGGCGCGCAGACGTTCGACGAAGGCGAGCATGAAGCCGCGCAGATCCTCCTCGTCGTGAAGCTCGGACAGGTCGACGATCGCCGACATGCCCTGCTCGACGACAAGGCCGGCGATCGCCGCGCCGTCGCCTGCCTCGATCGCGATCTCGCTGTGAAGACCTCCGATCACCGGGATCGCAAAGCCCGCACCGTCGCCGGCAGCGTTGGACTGCATGCCCCACCACGCGCCCGTCGGGTCGATCACGACAACGTGCCGGCGATCGCCGAGCAGCTGCTCGACGAAGCCCTTGGCCGTCACCGTCTTGCCGGCGCCGGACGCGCCGACGATCGCGGTGTGGGTGTCGAGGATCGCGTCGATCGTCATGGTGCAACCGCCTCGGCCGGCTGGGCAGACGACGGCGACTTGCGTCCGCCCAGATACACGCTCCGCGCGATCCCGTGGATCGAGTAGATCGTCGACTTTGGCGTCCCGCTCGACGTCTGGCGAACCGGGTAGCCGCGGTAGGAGAGAGGCTGGTTTCCAGTCGCCCCACAGTCGCCGACTGTCGCGAGAAGCGCGGTGCGATCGGCCTCGGTGAGGTAGATCGCGCGGATGGACAGGCTCTCGCGCACCATCCGGGCGATCGTCGCGTCGAGGCGCTCAACGATCGATATCGGCGATCGTGGCGACGTCGTCTTCCTTGCCGGCGCGATCCGGGGCTCTGCCGCCTGCATCCGCCCATATGCCCGCTCGGTCTGCACGAGACGGGCGAGCTGCTGTGTCTCGCCCACGTCGAGCGCGCGCGTGCGGCTGAGCGCATCCAGCCGGGCGATCTCGCGAGCCACGGTCTGCCGGGTCAACGCGCACGCTCCTGGGCGGCGCGCAGCGTCTGAAGGCTGCGCGCCTGCATCATGCGCGCGCGCTGCGTCACCAGCGCCAGAGTGGTGTCGTAGATTGCCTGCTCGGAGACGCCGTCCTTTCGCATCTGGACGCCAATCAGGCAGGCGGCATTCGCCATGCCGGCGGCGAGCTCGATCACCATCGCGGTGAGCGCGGGCGGTTCGAGCCCGACCGCCTGGGCCAGGTCGATCTCCCGCTGCAGCTTCTCCTGCAGCTCGCTCGCGATCTTGCGGCCGAGATCCTCGGCGATGCGATGCTGGCTCATTCCGCCGCCTCCGCGAGTGCGGCCGAGGGCGCAGGTTGCTTGAAGTCCAGCTGGCGGAAAGCCAGCAGCGGATGGATCCACTCCAGCGCCGCCTGGCGGTTGCGGGCGGCCACGGCGTTGCCCGCGCCATTCAGCGCCTGGGCGAGGAGCCCGGGCAGCTCGGCCGCCTTGACCTTGCTCCAGCGCGCCAACGTCTCCGATCCGACGAGCGGTTCTGCGATCGCCAGCAGCTGCGCCTTCGGGAGCAGAGCCAGGAACTCGGCCGTCGGCGACCAGAGCTTGCGCACCAGCGGCGCGTGGACGCCCCGGGTAAATTGCGCGAGGGCGTCGTGGGGCGCGAGCGTGAAGCCGGGTGCGTTGGCGCTGCGCTCGAGAGTGAGTCCGGCGAGGACCGCGCCGGCGAGCCGCTTGGTGCTGGCGCCGGCGTTGAGAAAGTCGACGAACGCCGCAGCGAGGTCGGGCTCGGTGATGAAGCTCTCGGCAGAGATCTCGCGGACCGCGCCGAGCCAGACATCGTGCGCGACGTGCTGCTCCAGCTGCTCGTCGGCGGCGCGCAGCGCGCCGAATGCGATGCCGATCGTATGTTCCGTCGGCGCCGGCGATCGTGCCCCGACCAGCTGGCCGCTACCACGCGCCAACAGCGCCCGCAGCTGAGCCCAGAGCGCGAAATCGCGGCCGGCGTCGCCACCGCGCTGCGCGTCCTCGACCATGAAGGCTCGCAGAAGCTCGCGGCGCGTCGATCGGATCACCTCGAGCGCATCGGCCGAGACGCCGTGCTCTTCCTTCGCCAGTGCACGGGCCGGGGCCGCGGAATGGTACGGGTCCGAGAATGCGGCAGCGCCCTTCACCTTGACCTTCGCCGTGTCGCGCGCCTCTGCCGAGCTGCCGGAGCCGAACTTGGCCTTGCGGCTTTCCCACCAGTAGGTGACCTGCGGCTCGCCGGCCTCGCTAAGGTCGATCGCGGCGACCACCTCTCCCTCTGGCAGCACCAGCTTGCCCTCGGCGCCCTTCTTCGGCGTCACCTGCAGCGTATAGTCGGGGTAGCCCGACGCGTTGACCGGCGGCTTGGGGACGAAGCGGATGCTGCGACCGACCGCAGCTCGAGTGGCATCGCGCGCCTCGTCCAGCTGTGCGTTGGCCAGCTGGCTCAGCAGACCTTCGTCGACGATCCGGCCGCGCTGCTCCGCCTCGTCGGCGAAGAGATCGAGCTCGAAGCGTCCGCCGGCGGCGCGATAGGCGTCGGCGCCAACCAGGCGAAGCAGTCTGGCCGCCGCGCGATCGCCGACCTTCAGCGCTGACCGGACCTTTTCCGGCGTCCGCTCATAGTCGCGCCAGCCCTGCAACTGCTCGAAGACGGCGAGCTGCAGCTTGTGGTCGGTGGTGGCGGCGAAGGCGCGGGCCAGGTCGCCGGAGATCTTCTCCTCGGCGAACGCGACGAAGATCGGCTCGGCCAGCTGGCCGACCCGCTGCCAGCGCCGCACGAGGGCAAGCGGCTGGCCGAGCGCGGTCGAGATCGCCTCGGCAGGTTCGCAACGCGCGTCGAGGGCGCGGATGCCGGCGCAGATCTCGTAGAGTTCGAGATCGGCGCGCTGGATGTTCTCGCCGAGCGACAGCTCGATGATCTCGATGTCGGAATAGTCGCGGTAGATCTCCACGCGCACCGGCCAGTCGGCCGGCAGGTCGCCGCGATCGACGAGGTTCCGGATGGCGCGCGCGCGGCGGCCGCCGGCGAAGGCGCCGAATTTCTTGGTGCCCTTCATCGGGTGGAGGTTGAGCGGCTGGATCAGACCGCGGCCGAGGATCGAAGCCTCCATCGCCGCGATCGCGTTGATCGTGGCGCGGTGGCGGCGGACGTTGAGCGGCGAAACCTCGATCTGGTCGATCGTCATCGTCGCGGACGTGACGGTTCCCTTGGACGTCGTGCTAGGCATGGGCGTGCTCCGGCTTTACGGCCGCGAGCGCAGATCTCGACGAGCGGCCTTTGCGTGCGCTCACACCGGCCGTGGCAGCGACCGGTGCGTCGGGAACGGGGAGGGGGACCGCTTCCGGCCGGTCCCCCGAACCGAGGGCGGCGATGCTGTCCTCGATGTCGATCTGGCGCGGATCGGCAAGCGCCTGGCCGTACCGGACAAGCAGCCTCACGTCGCACCAGGTGGGATGCCCGGTCAGGTCATGGTGGCGCGCGGCCGTTCCCTGGGCTTGTGGGCCGCGCCAACGGGCATCCTCGCCGTGGCAGGTGAAGCAACCGGCGCGGACCTCGCGCGAGGTGGCGGCGCTGCGGACCGGCTTCACCACCGGCTGTGCAGCCAGCAAGGCAGACACATTCCATCGCGTTCGGGTGGTCGTACGCCGCACTCCGGGCAGAGGCCCTCGTCCCGCCGCCGCTTGCGCTGCTCCCGCTCCGCGCGGAGAAGGCCCACGAACCATCGCCAGGCGCGGACCATCAGTACGCCTCCCGCCGCTGGCGTTCCTGGCGCAGACGCACGGCAAGATCGCGCGAGGCGATCTCGCGCCGGGCGTGCTCGATCGTGCCCGCGATCTCCGCCTCGATGATCCGCCGCGCCTCCGCCGCCGGGATGCGCTTTGTCCTCACGAGCCGGTGGTAGGCGGGTCGCAGCTCGGGTGGGCACCAGCCGAACTTGGCCCGGTCGGTACTGGCGACGGCGGCCGAGCGCGCCTCGGGCGTTTGCGACCGGGCGTGGATCTCCGGCTGCGAGAGGAAATCGCGCACCAGGCGGCGGCCCTTCTCGCGTAGGCGATCGCGCTGCTCGTCGGTCATTCCCGCTCGCCACGTGGACAGCTGCCGGCTCAGCCGTTCGCGGGCGGCCGGAGCTGCGAAATGCGAGCGAAGGCCGGAGAGGCGCCGCTCGTTGTAAACGGGATCGGAGTGCAGGCGCCGCATCGCGTGGAGCTGGCACAGGCCGGTCTTCGACTGGTGCGTGATTGTCGCGCCACACTCCGCGCATGCTCGATCGGCGGGGCGACGGGCCATCAGCGTCGCCCCTCTTCGAGGCGCGCGTTTGCGAGCTCGGCGCGAATGTAGGCAGTGCAGTCGGCGATCACCGCTTCCTCGAAAGCAGCGACCAGGACCGCGTCGGCAGGATCAAGCCGCGAGGCGGCGACGATCGCGCTGGCGAGACCCGCCGCGTGCGCTTTGCAGAGCCCGACAATCAATGCGGCAGGCGAGACGCTATCGCTGGCGACGATCGCCGGCGAGACGCGAAGGTTGGCGCCGATGAACGCGAGGCCGAACGCGTTCGTGGCAATCGCGAGACCCTCGGGATCGACCCGGTCGAAGATGGTCGACCCGGTCATGCCACCGGCCTTTTCTGCTTCTCGGCCGTCGCCTCGATGCGGGCGCAGCGGGTGCAGAGCGTCGCGGCGGCGTCCGCCCAGGCGCAGGGGCCGAAACTGTCCTGGCAGGGATCGAACCACGAGCAGGCGCAGCGTCGACAGACGGATCGCGTCGGCAGCTCGGCGAGCAGGGAGGCGTAGATCTCGATGTCGAGCGGGACGAACAGGTTCACTCGGTGGAGCGAACCGGCATCCAACGGCGCATCATCGGCCTCGGCGTTGACGAGCAGCTGTTCGACCTCAGCCAAGTCGAGCGGCGGAGTGAAGAACTGGTAGGCCAGCTCGCGCAGAGAGAGGCCGGTCGCCTCCCGACGGAGGCGCAGATACGTCCCGGGGCTCATGGCCGGCGATCCGCCGGCACGGTGCCGAACGCGGCGAGCGCCGGCGGTAGCAGACCCAGCAGCGCGCAATTCTCAACCAGCTGGGCGTGCAGATCGGCGCGAGCGGCGCGATCGGTGTCCGCGACGATCGACTGGATGAGAACGGCGTTGGCGGCGCGCAATCCGGCGCGCGCCGCTTCGGTGAGGGGAACAGTCTTCGGCAGCATGGCAGGTGCTCCGACGAGGGGTGAAGGGGAGAAAAGGGTCATCGCTGGATCAGCCCGACGATCGCCGCCAGCAGCAGCCAGAGGATGAGCGTGGCAGCGACGAGCACCAGCGCCGAGCGCGTGCAGCCGCGGCGATCGGCGGGGTGGACGCATCGAGAGCAGCGGCAATCGTCTGGGTGCAAGGGCACGGCAGCAGCTTTCTCGGGCAGCACGAAGCCGCCCCTGCGGTCAGGAAGTCGCAGGGCGGCCGGATCGGGCGGGCAGTCTCGTGGGAGTGGGGCTCAGCTGGTGTCCGGTGGCGCGCGCGCACGGCTGAGTAGCGCGAGCGCCGTATTAACCTCGCGCGCAACGTCTTCGAGTTCGCGGAGGGCGTTTACGCGGTCGTGCTCGGACGCGGACGGCAGCGCAGCGAGCACCATCGCCTCGTGCGCCTGGCCGCTCTCCCGGATCACGACGCATGTCTGATGGCCGATCGCCACCTGATCCGCGAAGGCGTGCTCTCGCGCGATCCCCAGCTGAAGCTCGTAGGTTTGAAAGATCGGCTGGCCAACGCCACCGGCACGTTCGTACGCGATGTCGAGCGCGATCGCGGCGGGGAGCGGCAGCTGCTCAGGCTGGGCTTCGTCTCCCCAGCGTCGCACAGTGCTCTCGTGCCGGTCGACCAGGCGCGCCATCTCGGCCCAGCCGCCCTCGATCTGACCGGCGATGCGGGCGAGCGCGAGATCGATCGAGAGGGGCGGGCGCGGCTTCGTCACGCCGGCTCACCGAAGCAGTCGTCGAAATCGCCGTCATGCCCGGGCTCGCCGTGGCAGTCGGGGCAGGGATCGGTGCCGTCGCCATTGCCGCCGCCGCAGACGCACAGATCGCCGCCGCAATGGCAATCGATGTCGCCCGTGTTGTGGCAGGTCTCGCACCAGCTGCCCGGCCCCCTCATCCACGGCCTCCGCGAGAAAAGGCAGTGCCGATTGTCGGGGACAACCGGCGCCGGTGAGCTCCAGAGGATGAGGGCAAACGGTCAACGCGCCCGATCACTTGGTGCAGGCAACGGCCGGTCTGCCGGCGGCAGAAAGGTAGATGACGAGCGTGTGTCGGGAGCCTCATCGCGCCGGTTCCATGTCGCCGAAGTCGGGATGGGGCTTGCGGGCGTGATCGGCCGGGCGATCCTCCGGAAACGGGAACATCACGTCTTCGGCGGTCAGGTTCAGGCCGATCCTGTTTCCGATCTCGAGAACTTTCGGCTGCTTGCTCGTCGGGATGCGGCGCCGCCGTTTCCAGTCCTGCACATTGGATGACGCTTCTCCGAGCGTCTTCGCCATCGGCCGAATGCCGCCGAATCGCGTGAAGAGAGGCAGTCCCGAAGCCATGTGCGGACTTGTGCGGGAAAACCGGACAGCAAGTCAACGTATAATCGGTGCTGACGTGTGCGGGATATCCGCACACCATCGTCCTATGTCCTCAGCGGCTCTTGGATTGAAGCGCTTGCGGCAGAGCGCCAACCCTCCTCTCACGATCCGTGGGATGGCGGACAAGCTGGGGGTCCCGACATCCTCCTACGCGCGCTATGAAGATGCAAACGACTTCAAGAAGCCCCATCTTCCGCTCGAATTTGCACGCAAAGTGGCGGTGATACTTGCCGATCGCGGCATCGACCCAGCTGACGTCATGGCATTGGCCGGTGTCGGCGCTGACGAGTTTCAGCCTGTCCAGCTTTCCGCGAGCGAGGAGCGGCTCGTCGATCGCTTTCGCGGGCTCGACGCTGGGCAACGACGCCTTCTGCTGGATCTGGCGGAGGCCATGGGTGTGGCCTGCACCGCCCCGTCACAGGATCGGCCGACGATCCACAGCTCGAAGACCGACTATCGCGGGGATGTCAGGCGTTAGAGGCAGGGGGAGTCATGGGGCTAGTAGAACGCTTTTCTGGTCAAGAGGCGATCCTTCCTCCAACACGTGTTAGCGTGGCGGACGTGATCGAGCGGGAAGAGGCGCTCGTCATGAAAGAGCCGGCACGTGAGGCAGAACCTGATCCGATAACAGCGTTCGTATGCGTGATCGAATATGTGGGTGAAGCTCGGCTAATAACCTGCCGCCGCTACGACATCTTCGGCGAGCATGGTTATGTCGGCGCGATCTGCTCGGTCGCGGGTGGCTATCGCCAGTTCCGTTGCGATAGGATTGTTTCCGTTGCCGACGCCTACACCGGCGAAGTGCTTGGCGATGGCAGCTACTTCGCACGCTTCGAGCCCAGATCGATACGTGAGAAGGCGCCGACGTGGGGGCTTGATCGAACGCAGAAGGCGACGCTGATCGCCGGGTTGAACGTGCTTGCGTTCATAGCTCACTGCGACGGAAAGTGGCATCTCCTCGAATTGGAGCCGATCGAACGTTTCGTCTGCTCGATATGGTTACGCAAGGAGTGGGCCGGCGATCCGCCAATCGACGAGATCCTCGCGCACGCGCGCCGATTGGCACCTGATGCCGACACCTTCTTTGCAGCGCTCAGGCACTATGCGCGAAGTCGAACGTCAACGGCGGTCCTGAAGCGAGCGGTTGCCGACCTGATCGCGGCGGATGGTGTGGTATGCGCGAATGAAATGAGCTGGGGCATGGAGCTTGCCGATCATCTAGCTATGCTGTCTAACCGGTGCTCAGATGACTGAAGACACGCAATCCGCTTCAGACGACACTTTGAGGTTTTCCAATTCCGATATGCTCGTCATGATCGCGAGCCTATCCAATGCGATTAGCTACCTGATCGCGGCAACTCGACGGGGGCAACGCGACCCATCGCCCGGTGTAGTCGATGCACTCGAGTCGGCGGGCCGCCAGCTCGATACGATCGAGGGGATCTTCCTCGAGAAGGTCCGTACCATCGGGGTGCATACCGATGACAGTTGACGATCGACTGCGTGTGCAGTTTGCCACGATGAAGCAGATCCGCGAGCAGTCCCGCGGCGAGGGCCTCTTGCATGGCGGCGGCGGCGGGGGCACTTCGGAACCCATGGAAGAGCGCGTCACCCGGCTGGAAACCCATATGGAGTATGTACGTCGCGATCTCGACGACCTGCGCGCAGGCCAAGCGACGATCCTTGATCGGCTGAACGACCTGCCGACCAAAGCCGACCTCAACACGTGGCGCTGGCAGTGGGTGGCGACCGCCATTGCCATCATAGCGCTGACGGTTGGCGGCATCACCGGTGGTCTCGCGCTGATCGCTTCGGGTTCGTAATCGGTATTACCGATCCCGACCCTCGGGTATTACGAGGGTATCTAGGCGATCGGGCGCAGGAAACGACGCGGATCTGTGCGGCATTGCGCCACCACGGCGGAGGGTCCCTCCGTCGCTGTTCGGGCGACGAGCGGAGGCATTACTCTGGCGGTCGCTTCACCTTCACGCTATGTTCCTGTCATGCAGGAGGTTCCGTCCGCGCCTCCCCGTCGAGATCAGGCGCTGGCTTTCATCATCGAGCGGATCGCCCGCTCCGGCACCAGCCCGAGCTTCGACGAGATCGGGCGACATCTTGGCGTGAGCAAGCCGCGGGCGCGCGAACTCGTCGGCGAGTTGATCGACCGCGGCATCATTGAGAAGACGCCCGGCGCGCAGCGCAGCCTGAAGGTGCTCGACGTCGCCCGCTCGCGCGTGCTGCTGGAAAGCACGCTGCGAAGCATTGGCTGGGTCGTCGTTGGTCCACATCAAGCGATGCGGCCCTTCCCGCAAGATAAGCTGCCGCTGTTGCCCGCGTTCGAGCATCTGCCGGAGCAGGACTGAGCGGAGGGCAGCATGACGATCTCAATCATCGAGCGCGAGAGACAACGGTTCGAGCATCTGGTGCTCGGCCGCCCGCGGCCGCGGATCGACACGGCTTCGCAAATGCCGCGGAGGAAGAAGAAGGGCAGCCGCCGGGTGGTGGTGCGGCTGCCGAGTTCGCCCGCGCCAATGCCGCTGGCGCCTGCGATCGAGGCCCGGGTCGCGCTGCGGGAGCGCTGGTCACACAAGCAGGGCACCGCCGAGACACACGACCATGCCGAACGACGCCGGTCGGGTTCGCTGGCGCGGCTGTTCGAAAGCGGCGCGCTCGACAAGGATCAGCTCGCCGCCGCCGAGCAGATCGGCGAGGCCTACCGCATCATCGTCGCCGATGTCGCGGTTCGCACAGCAAGCCTCGAGGCGCGGGTGGACGGCGGCGTGCATGGTCGGCTGGAAGAGGAACGGCTCGGGCGGATCCAGGCCGAGCGTGCCTATGACAGCTGGCGCGACACGATCGCGCGCTTCGCCGATCCGCTGCTGGATATCATCGTTCACGACGTAGGCCTGACGATCGCCGCACGCCGCCACGGCCTTTCAATGCCACGCGCACGGCGGCTGCTGACGGTCGCGCTCGATCTCTGGTGGACCTGCCTGGCGCGGGAAAGACGGGCCGCCTGACCCCTTTCCTTTCGGGAACTTCCCGCAAGGGAAGGGCGCGAAATCGACACGTAAGCGGCAGGAACGGCCCCGCCACAGCCGCGTCCGGAGCCTGAACGCTTCGGCTTCCGGAGCTCCCGTTCCATGGCCCAGCCGCAATCGCCCCTAGCCGACGAGCTCGAGCGCGTGAGTGCCGACCTCGACAAGCTGATCGGGGCCATGCGTGCCGGCCGTCCGTCGCAGACACAGCACGACGGCCATGTCGACCAGGTGGAGCAGCTCGCGATCCGCATGCGTCGCGCGGTGCGCGGGCCTGGTCGTCCCGAAAACCCGCCGATCGGCCGTTGCGGCCGCGGCTACATCTGGTGAGCCGATGATCGACTTGGGCAAGATTCGCGCCTCTGTCGAGGAAGCGCCAGGCGATATCGTCGCCCTCAGCAAGGCGCAGATCCGCGAACTGCTTGATGACGTCGAGCGCGGCTATGTCGCGACGCGCCAGCTGAAGATGCGCTCGGCTCCCGCCGACGCGCTGGGAGGGCTTCAGGCATGAAGCTGCGGATCACCGCGCCTGTAGAGCAGGCGACCGCGCTGCTCGAGCGCTTCGCGGCGCTCGGCCATCAGATCGCACTGGCGGAGGCTGGCCGCGAGGAGGCGATCGCGCGGAGCAACGCCGTTGCAGACGGCATCGTCGTGCCGCTGCTCCACGAGCAAGGCGAGCTGCGCGAGCAACTGGCAGCCTGGTGGGGCCGATCGGGCGCCGCCCTGCTCACCGGCAAGCGCAAGACGCTGGAGCTCGGCGGCTGCATGATCGGCAGCAAGGCCGGACGCACCAGATTGGAGTTTGCCGGCGGCGACGACGCGGCTGCCCTTGCCAAGCTGCGCGAGCATCGCTGGGCCAAACCTTACGTGCGGGTCAGCTATTCGGTCGACAAGGTCGAGACGAAGAAGGGGCTCGAAGGCAAGCATGCGCAGCAGCTGTACGCACTCGGCTTCTCCGTCCCGCCGGCCGAGGAGGTCTTCCTGCTCGAGCGCGTCGTTCAGGACGGTGTGGTGACGCGCTGATGGATGAGGGCGTTCGTCTCTTCGCCCGGTGCGTCGGCATCGCGGTGATGTTGCTGCTCGCCAAAGATGAGCCGCTGGTGCGCCTGCCCGCTGAGCAGGTCCTGCACTGGGTGCGGGAGCGCATCGCATGAGGTCTGAGGCATTCGAGTTCCCGCTGATGCGCGAGGAGATGAAGCGCCTGCCTGGCGGCCGCTGGATCGATCCCCGCGTGCTCGACGACGCGATCGGCGAGATCGCCGTGGCCGATCTCAAAGCTGCCGGTGCTCGTGGCCGGCGCGACCGGCTGGACGCCGAGATCGCGAGACACGAGCAGGATGGTGCGCGTGCCCGGGCGAGGGTCATGGCCCTCATCGAGACCGCCATCACGATCAGCCCGGCAGCGTCGCCCGCCGAAATGCGACGAACCGAGTTCGATTGACCTCGACACCGGCCGCCGCCCCCGGTTGGCCGCCCCCGAACCGGCCATCCCCCCCGGTTCGGGTCCTTCCCGGCCAGTTTCGTATACGGGGCGCAAAGGCTCGAAGCGTTCCCAGCTATGGGTTCTGAAAGGGGTCCGCACCTGAAATGTCCGCACCCCTGAACCTGGTGTCTGTGCGCGAGTTCGCGCGGCTCGACGGGTGCGACGACA
Organism: Sphingomonas profundi; assembly: GCF_009739515.1. Lineage (NCBI taxonomy): Bacteria > Pseudomonadati > Pseudomonadota > Alphaproteobacteria > Sphingomonadales > Rhizorhabdaceae > Alterirhizorhabdus > Alterirhizorhabdus profundi. The sequence goes on along the minus strand of NZ_CP046535.1, from coordinate 2,071,313 downwards.
AGCTGGTGCGCCGGGCGATAACGGCCGGAAAGCTGCGGCTTTCGGAAGACGGCAAGCTCGACGCGGCGCTGGTCGGATCGGGCTGGAGACGAACCAACCGCCGCGGCGCTGCGGGTGCGGACATCGGTGCGGACACCACGCAAATGTCCGCACCGAATGTCCGCACCCAGGCAGTGACGGCGCCGCTGTCCGCAGTGCTCCCGCCGCCGGCCGCGATCGGCGATCAGCCGGATCCGGAGGAGGTCGTCGACTTCATCGCGCAGGTGCTCGCCGGCCGCTTCGCGCTGACCGGCGTCGCCGAGCAGGTGAAGGAGAATGCGCTCGCCGCGAAGAACCTGCTGGCTGCGCGGAAGGAGGCGGGCGACCTCGTCGACATCGAGGTGGCCGAGGCGATCCTGTTCGAGCAGGCGCGCCAAATCCGTGACGCCTGGATGAACTGGCCGGCCCGGGTCGGGCCGCTCATCGCCGCCGAGCTGGGTGTAGCGCCGGAGCCGGTGGTGGAGGCGCTGAACAAGCATGTCCAGCAGCAGCTCCAGGATCTCGGAGAGCCGGAAGCGGAGTTCGCAGAAGCCGGCGAAGGATGAGCGGCTGCGGCGCGCCTGGCGCCGCGGCCTCACGCCTCCGCCCTGGATCAACCTGCCCGACTGGGCGGATCGCTACCGACGGCTCGCGAAGGAGGCGGGCTCCACGTCGGGGAAATGGCGGACCTCGACCGTAGAGGTGGCGCGCGGGCCGATGCTCGCGGTGACCGAGCCGGGGGTGCACGTGCTCACCGCCATGGTGTGCACGCAGCTGCTCAAGACGGCGCTGCTCGAGACGATCGTCGGCTACCACGCGCACATCAAGCCGGTGCCGATGCTGCTCGTGCAGCCGAAGGAAGCCGCCGCCGAGCAGTTCTCGAAGGAGCGTATCTCGCCCATGATCCGGGCGACGCCGGTGCTCCGGGACCTGATGGGCTCGCGCAAGAGCCGGTCGGCTGAGGAGACGCTGCTCTACAAGGGCTTTCCGGGCGGTTTCCTCGCCCTGGCTGGCGCCGGATCGCCCGACAACCTCGCCCGGCGACCCGTCTGCATCACGATGTACGACGAGGTCGACAAATACGTCCTGACGCGCGAGGGCGACGCGATCGGGCTCGGCGACGAGCGCCAGGCCACCTTCTCGGAATATCTGTCGGTCCGGGTCTGCTCGCCGACGATCGAGGGCGAGAGCCGCATCGAGGCGAGCTATCTCGCCGGCGACCAGCGGCAGGCTTCGGTCGAGTGCCCGCACTGCCGCCACCGCAACTTCATCGACTTCTTCAGGCACGTCGAGTGGGACAAGGAGCTCGACGAGGCCGGCAACGTCATCGCGCACCACCCGCGCACGGCGAAGATCTACTGCGAGGCCTGCGGCGTCGGCTGGGACGAGGGTGCCCGACTACAGGCGCTGAAGACGACGCGCTGGCACCAGACGAAGGCGTTCCTGTGCTGCGGCAAGCACCAGGACCCGCTCGCCGTCTACGAGGAAGCATGGCGGCGGCAAGGCGACAGCCGGCCAGCCGACCCGGTGCTGCAGACGTGGGACTGGTGGGCCGGCCCGCGCTGGGCGGTCTACCGCGCGCGATGCCAGCACTGCGGCAAGTGGCCGGTCGACAACGAGCATGCCAGCTTCACCGCCGGCAAGCTGTTCTCGCCGTGGCCGAAGGATGCGCCGCCGAAGCAGGCGACGAAGTGGCTCGACATGAAGGACGACCCGGATCAGCGGGTCGTGTTCGACAACACGCAGCGCGGCCGGCCGCACCGGCGTGCGACGGGCAAGGACCTGAAGGCGGAGACGTTGGCGGCGCGAGCCGAGACCTGGCCGGGCGAGGTGCCGGACGGGGTCGGCCTGATCACCGTCGGCGGCGACACGCAGGACGATCGCGTCGAGCTCGAGTTCGTCGGCTGGGGCACGAACGAGGAGAGCTGGTCGCTCGGCTACGTCGTAATCGAGGGCGACACCTCGAGCTTCGAGCTCTGGGATCGCGTCGACGAGCAGCTGCTGCGCACCTTTCGCCGCGCCGACGGTCGCGCGTTCGCGGTCGAGGCGGCGTGCATCGATTCGGGCGGTCACCGCACCAACGAGGTCTATGCGTTCGCCAAGGCGCGCCTGGGCCGCAAGGTGTGGGCCATCAAGGGCGCGTCGGAGAAGAGCGGCCAGCGCGCGCCGATCTGGCCGACGGTGAAGCCGTCAACGCGGAAGCGGTCGCAGTACAAGCCGACCGTGATCGGGGTGAATGCGGCGAAGGACACGATCCGCGCCAGGCTGGAAGAGGTTCGCGAGCCCGGGCCCGGGTTCATGCACTTCCATGCGAAGCGCGAGCTGGCCTGGTACGAGCAGCTGATCGTCGAGCGCCGCATCCTGAAGGTGATGGCGGGCTCCCGCTTCACGGTTTGGGAGTGCCCGAAGGGCAAGGCAAACGAGGCGCTGGACTGCCGGGTCTATGCCTACGCGGCGCTGCAGGGCCTGATCCATTTCGGCCTGCGCCTGAACGAACGCACCGAGGACCTGGCGACGCGGTTCGTCGCGATCGCGGCGCCCGAGATGGCGCCGGCCGCCGAGGATGCCTGGATCAGCCGGTCCGGCGCCGACGGTGGCGAGAGCTGGCTATGAGGAGTTGCCGATGGCGTTCACGAGCAACGACGCAGAGCAGCTGCGCGCCGCGATCGCCACGGGAGCGCTGAAGGTGCGCTACGCCGATGGCCGCGAGGTGACCTATCGATCGCTCGGCGAGATGCGCGACATCCTGCGCATGATCCAGGCGGACATGCAGGGCGACGCGCTGAGCGGCCGCTGCCGCACGTCCGTGGCGGCGTTCTGAGGTGACCTGGCTCGACCAGGCGATCGGCTGGGTGGCGCCCGTCGCCGGCGCGCGGCGTCTGGCTGCGCGGCGGCAGATGGACATGCACGGCCGCGCCTACGAGGCGGCGCGTCGCGACCACCGCACCGCCAGCTGGCAGGCCGGCGGCACCGATGCCAATGCCGAGGCGGGCGCCAACGAGGAGATCGTCCGCAACCGCTCGCGCGACCTGGTGCGCAACAATGGCTGGGCGCTGCAGATCGTCGACACCTTTGCCGACCATGTCGTCGGCACCGGCATCGTCGGTGCGCCGACAGGGCTGAAGGGACGCAACGCGAAGAAGGTCTCCGGCGACTGGCGGAGCTGGGGCGAGGTCTGCGATCATGACGGCGACCATGACCTGAACGGGCTGCTCTGGTCGGCGACGAAGGGCATGGCGGAATCGGGCGCCGCCATCGTCCGCTTCCGCCGCCTGCAGTTCGACGCCAAGGTGACGACCGCGCCGCTGTCGCTGCAGGTGATGGAGCCCGACTTCCTCGATCCGCTGAAGAACGGCACGACGCGGAGCGGTGGCCTGATCGATCGCGGGATCGAATATGACGCCGGCGGCCGCAAGGTCGCCTACTGGCTTCTCCCGCACCATCCCGGCAACGTCGCCCAGTTCCGCGCCCGCACGCTCGTCAGCGATCGCGTGCCGGCCGACGAGATCGTCTACCTCTACAACAAGCTGCGGCCCGGGCAGGACCGGGGCATGCCGCTGCTGGCGCCCGCGGTGATGACGCTGCGCGACCTGCGCGGCTATCTCGACGCCGAGCTCGTCCGCAAGCGCATCGCTTCGTGCATGGCCGGCTTCATCACCGACAAGGGCGACGGCGATCCGGTGACGCTCTCCGATCCGAAAACGGGCGAGGCGCTGAAGCGCAAATTTGGCAAGCTCGTCGACAAGTTCGAGCCGGGCATGATGACGCGCCTGTTTCCGGGCGAGGATGTCACCATGGCGACGCCGCCGAGCGCGCCAGGCATCGCCGAGGCGGCGCAATTCTACCTGCGTGAGGCCGCGGCGGCCGCCGGCGTGATGTACGAGCACGCCACCGGCGACTTCTCGGGCGTGAACTATTCGAGCTGGCGCGCCGGGCATCATGGCTTCCGCCGCCGGATGGAGCGGATCCAGTGGCTCGTCGTGGTGCACAAGCTCTGCCGCGTGATCGCGCAGCGCTACCGCGAGGCGTCCCTCGCCGCCGGCCTGCTGCCGGTCGCGAGCTTCGGCTGGCGCTGGACGCCGCCTGGCTTCATCTCGGTCGACCCCTACAAGGATGCTCAGGCGGATCTCGCCAACCTGCGGATGGGCAAGGTGACGCTCAGCCAGCTCGTTGAGGAGCGCGGCTACGACTATCTCGAGTTCCTCGCCCAATATGCCGAGGATCTCGCGAATGCGGAGGCGGCGCTTGGGCCCGGCGTCATGTTCGACGGCGATCCGCGCAAGCTGGTCAACCCGCCGAAGCCGGAGAGCGGCGACGCGAAGAAGGCCGACGCGGCCGCCAACGACAGCGCTGACGCCGCCGACGCGGCCTGATCCGGAGACCAACATGGACAAGAATCCGAAGGCGCCACCGGCGCCGTCCACTCAGCGCATCCTAATCGTTACGAGCGCGAGCACCGGCACTGCAGCGGCGATCGTCGCCGCACGATTGCGCGACGCCATACCGATGACACGCAGCGCGCCCAGCATCGACCCGGAGGAGCGCCGGCAGCCGCAGGCAGGCGGCCGCGGCGTGCGCAGCCTTGCTGTGGCGCCGGACAGCTACGACGCAACCGCACGCACGGTAGAGGCGGTTCTCTCTGCCGGTACTGCGGTACGCCGCTACTATTTCACTGAAGAGCTCGAGATCTCGGCGGACGCGATCGACCTCGCACGCGTGACTGGTGGCGTTTGCCCGCTGCTCGACACGCACAACCAATATCAGCTGGACGGCGTCATCGGCCGCATCCTCTCCGTCCGGATCGAGGGTGGCCAGCTGATCGGCGTGTTGCAGTTCGCGGACACCGAAGCCGGCCGCGCCATCGAGACGCGTGTCTCCGCCGGCGAGCTGCGCGCGATCTCGATCGGCTACCGGGTCACCCGCTGGCAGATCACCGCTACCGACGACACCGATCACGAGACCTGGCGCGCCGTCGCCTGGGAGTTGCTTGAGGCCAGTCTCGTCCCCGTTCCCGCCGATCCGAACGCCGTGGTTCGATCCGCACCGGGCACCCCCGCACACGGCAGCCAAGAGGAAGATGATATGCGACGCAACCTCCCCACCGGCGCGGCTGCGGCCGCTCCTGCCATCGCCAGCGTTTCCACCCCGGTCGACAATGCCCGCGCCGTCGAAGTCGTCGCTGACGTGATCGCGCCTGTCGTGATCGAACAGCGGCAGGTGCCCGCGGCCGTGACGGTTGCGGCGATCCGCACCGCGGCGCGCAACGCCGGCCTGACCGACGACGCCACGTTCGAGCTGATCGAGCGCCACGAAGCGACGCCGCTGACGCGCGATGCGCTGATGGCCGACATCGGCCGCCGCTTCGCCGAGCGTGACAGCCAGGCGCCGACGACCAGCCGCGTGACCGTGACGCGCGACGCCGGCGACACCATGCGCCGCGGCATGGAAGAGTATCTGTTCCACCGCATGTCGCCGCGCTCGGAACTGGCGGACGTTGGTCGGGCCTATCGTGGCATGTCGCTGCTGCGCATGGCCGAGGAGCATCTGGCGGCCAGCGGCGTCAGCGTCCGCGGCCTCACCCCCAACGAGATCGCGGAGCGCGCGCTGCACAGCACGAGCGACTTCTCGAACCTGGTCGGCAACGGCCTCAACCGCCGCCTGCGCGCCGCCTATGACGAGAACCAGCCGAGCTATCGCTCCTGGGCGCGTCGCGCGCCGAACGCGCCGGACTTCCGCTCGGTCGACGTCATCCAGATGTCGGCGATGCCGGACCTGGTGAAGGTCAACGAGGCCGGTGAGTTCCGCTACGGCACCGCGAGCGACGGCAAGGTCAGCTACGCCGTCGTGACCTACGGCCGCATCATCGCCGTGACCCGCCAGCTAATCATCAACGACGATCTGCGCGCGCTCGAGCGGATCACGACCGGCTTCGCCGGCTCGGCCGCCCGACTCGAGAACCGGACGGTATATGCGCAGATCACGTCCAACCCGACGATGCCCGACGGCAAGGCGCTGTTCCACGCCGATCACGGCAATCTCGGCTCGGGCGCGATCTCGGCGACGTCGCTGGCCGCCATGCGCAAGGACATGCGCCTGCAGAAGGGGCTCCAGTCGGAGGAGCTGAACCTGATGCCGGAGCATCTGCTGGCGCCGGCGACGCAGGAGCAGCTGGCCTACCAGTTCACCTCGAGCCAGTTCGTGCCGGCCAAGGCGACCGACGTGAACGAGTTTCGCGCCGGTGGCCGCACCGCGCTCGACCCGATCGTCGAGGCCATCCTGGACGGCAACTCCACCACCGCCTGGTACGGCGTGGCGTCGAACGCCCAGGTCGATACGGTCGAGTACGCCTATCTCGAGGGCTCCGAGGGCGTGCAGATGTCCAGCCGCATGGGCTTCACCGTCGACGGCGTCGAGATGAAGGCGAGCCTCGATTTCGCGGCGGCCGTCATCGATCACCGCGGCCTCTGGAAGTCGACCGGCGCCTGATCGCCGGCGCTTCGCCACCACCGCAATCTGACGACGCGCCGGCGGTAAGCCGCCTGCGCGTCGTCGCTTCTGGAGACAGACCATGGCCAAGAACTATCGCCACAAGGGCGACACCTGCACCTTCACCGCCCCCAATGCCGTCGCTTCCGGCGGCGGCTTCCAGGTCGGTTCGCTGTTCGCCGTCGCCCAGTGCGATGCCGCCCAGGGCGCCCCGGTCGAGGGCGACGTCGTCGGCGTCTGGACGCTGCCGAAGAGCACCGCCGCCGGCACCGACTTCACCGCCGGCACCAAGCTCTACTGGGACAATGCGGCGAAGCTCGTCACCAAGACGGCGTCGACCAACCTGTTCATCGGCGCCGCCCTGGGCGACGCGGCCGCGGGCGACGCCACCTGCGCTGTCCGCCTGAACGGCGTCGCCGCCTGATCCACCAACAACGGCCGGCGATCGCGGCGCAGCTGCTGTCGCCGGCCGCATCCGAGGAGGGCATTATGCCGAACGTCCAACTGCACGGCCCGGCGCTCGACAAGAACGGCCTCTATGTCGACGCCGGCGCGATCCTCGCCGTCGGCGACGCGCCCGAGGCCGATATCTCGATCGAGGAAGCCACCGTGCTCGTCGAAGATCTGCGCGCGGTCGAGGTGGACGAGGCCTGATGGCCGACCCGTTCGCCGCCGGCCTGGCCGCGATCGACGCGGTGTTCCGCGAGGCCGTCGTCTATACCGGCGCCGGCCTCGACGCCGCGCCGATCCGGGCGATCTACGCCGACGAGGCGGCGCAGCCGTTCGTCGGCGGCGGCAGCACGCTGCGGCAGGTGAGCTTCGAGCTCGACCAGGCCGACCTGCCGGAACGACCGCGCAAGGGCAACGTGATCGTCCGGGCGGGCGTCACCTGGAAGGTGGACGACGTGACCGACCGTGACGACATCGGCCGCTACGTCGTCGTGATGAAGCGGTGACCGCCGCCCGCTCGCAGATCCTCGCCGCGATCGTCGCGCGCCTGGCCGAAGTGGCCGGCATGAGCGCCGATCGCGTCGAATTGATGCCGTCGGGCGATCCCGACGCGTTCCCCGCGCTCGGCGTGCACGATCACGGCCAGCGCATCGTCGACGGTGAGGCCGGCAGCACCACCTACGAGCTGCAGGTGACGGTCGACGGCTTCGCCGAGGGCGACGGCGCGCGCGAAGCGATCGGCGAGCTCTACGTTGGCGTCGTCGCGGCGCTGGTGACGGAGCCGCCGCTGGACGAGCTCGCCGGCGGCGTCAGCCGGATCGATGAGGGCGACACCCGCGTCGACGTCGCCGAGCTCGCCTCCACCGGCCGCATCGCCTTCGCCACCGATTTCGCGATCCAGTTCGCGACCCCTCGCGGCGACCCGTCGCGCTTCGCCTGATCTGAGGAGATCGACATGTCCGACCCGATTATCCGCACCGCGAACGTCGCGGTGCTGCTCAAGCTCGAGGCCACCGAGGGTGTCGACGCGCTGCCCGGCGTCACCGATGCGGTGAACGTCGAGGCGAACTCGGTGCAGACGAGCGCGCCGTTCACCGCCGAGGCATCGAGCGAGGCGACCGGCTCGCTCGTCGGCGGCGCGCCGCTGGTGATCGGCCAGCCGGCGACGATCCGCTTCCGCTCGCAGATCAAGGGCGCCGGTGCCGGCGTGACCTACAGCCCCACCGTGAAGCCGCCGCTGCACCAGGCGCTGCAGGCCTGCGGCAAGCGCGGCCAGTTCACCGCCGCAAAGGCGACGTCGCTCTGCAGCGCGGGCTCCGCCACCTCGGCGACGCTGAACGCGGCCCATGCGGCAACCGCCGAGGCCTATCGCGGCATGCGGCTGATCATCACGGCCGGCGCGGGAGCGGGCAGCACCGCCCTGGTGAGCTCGTACAGCGCCGGCCGCGTCGCGCTGCTGACCAAGACGTTCCTGACGCCGCTGGATGCCTCCACCAGCGTCGCGATCAACGACAACTGGACCTATGCCGGCACCAGTCCGCTGGATTTGACGGCGCGGCTGACCGATCATCCCTCCGCCACGATCTACGTGCCTCGCGACGGCAAGCTGCGCAAGTTCGTCGCTTGCCGCGGCACCGTGGATTATAGCGGCAACACGGCGCGCGCGGGCTTCGCCGACTTCTCGTACACCGGCATCTATGTGGGCGATGTTGACTCGCCCATGCCCTCCGGCCTCGTGCTGCCGAGCCACTCGGCGCCGATCCTCGCCCAGTCGACCGCCCTCGATGCCGTCGTGCTGCTCAACCGCCTGCCGATGCCGATCAGCCAGTGGTCGCTGGAGAATGGCGGCACGCTCGAGACGCCGGACGATCCGAACACGAACAACGGCTTCGGCGCGAGCGTCATCACCGACCGGATCCCGCTGCTGAAGATGGACCCGCTGGCGACGCTGATCGCGTACCGCAACTCGATCGCGGACATCCAGGGCGGCACGCTGATGAACGCCTCGCTCTCGTGCGGCATCAGCGCCGGCAACCGCTGGGCGCTGACCCTGCCGCGGGTGCAGAAGACCGTGGCCGAGGATGGCGATCGCGGCAAGCTGCAGTCCGAGCAGATCACCGCCCAAGCGCGCAGCCTCTCCGTCGACGCCTACGGGCGCGACGGCGACAGCATCCTGATGTTCGACTGAGGGCACCCGCATGATCGCGATGTCGACGAGCCAGCCGATCCGCTGGACCCCGCCCTGGCGCGAGCAGGAGGAGCCGAAGCCGGTCTACCTGCTGCGCGCGCCGTCCGTCACCGAGCGCGAGATCCTGGAGGGCGAGCTCTCCGGCGAGCATCGCGCCGGCATCGTCTACGGCTTCCAGCTTCGTGCGGCGTTCGGCGCCGGCATCGACGCGCTGATCGGCGAGACGGCACCGGACGACGCGGCGCGGCTGAAGGAGCTGTCCGCCCAGCAGGCGGCGCTGAAGGACGGCGAGAGCCTGGCCGATGACGAGATCGCGCTGCTCGAGGCGGCCGAGGCGGTGCTGATCGAACATTATCCGGCCTACCGCAGCCTCATCGCCCAACAGCAGCGACGCGAGGCGCTGGCGCCGATCGTCGCGTTCCAGAAGTGGTGCGTCGGGGTGGAGAACCTGGACGTGCCGTTCGCCCGCGACTGGTCCGGCGTGAAGCCGGAGGCGATGGCGGCGATCGATCCGCTGGAGCTGCGCGTCGCCGGCCGCACCGCCTACAATCTCGCCTACGCGGGCCAGCATCTGGGAAACTGAGAGGCGCGCTCGTCTGCCGGCAGCACCCCGCCGACTTCGAGTATAGCGCCGAGGAAAGCGGGGGCTGGGACATCGCCGGGCGCATCTGGGAGCAGAACCCGCTCCTGGCGATCCCTCGCGGCATCTTCTCGGTCGTGGATCTCTGGCTCAGCTGCCGTGCCCACGGCGGGCCCATGGGCGGCCGGGCGCTGCCCTGCGCCGGCGGGCCGGCCGACCAGCCCGCGGCGCTGATGGACGCCTTCATGCTGCTCGAGGCCTGGCTGAACGCGAAGGAAGGCTGATGGGCTTCGTCGGCCAGTTCTCCGTCGACCTGGAGAAGCTCCGAACCGAGCGGGACCGCTCGGCGCGCGCGGTGCTCGGCGCCGGCACCGGTGCCATCCGCGACCAGACGAAGGCGCTCGAGCGTCGCCTAGAGCAGGCGACCCAGGCAGCCGTACCCGGTCGGCTGTGGCGCGCGTGGAACTCGAAGGCCTATCCCGCTACCGGCATCGCGCGGGAGCCGGTCGGCACCCTGTTCCTCAAGGGGCGCGATCGCACCCAGGGCGCTCTCGCCTTCTTCACGATACCAGGTCGCATCCGCGGCAAGACCGGCCAGTACCTCGCCATTCCGACCGCCGCAGCTGGATCCCGCGGGCGGCTGCGCGACCTGACGCCAGGCGAGTGGGAGCGTCGAAACGGCGCGCGGCTCCGCTTCGTTTACCGGCCAGGCCACCGCGCGTCGCTGCTCGTCCTCGACGAAGGCGTGTTGCGCGGCAAGAAGCAAATCGCCGGCCTGAACACCGAGAAGCGTCGCGCCACGGGCCGCGGCAACACGACGATCGTCATCTTCTTCCTCGTGCCCTTCGTCGATCACGCGAACCGGTTCTCGATCGAGCCGATCGTCAACGCCTCCGAGGGCGAGCTGTCGCAAGACTTCTTCGCCCGCATCCGCAACCTCAGATAGCGGGAGCGACCGATGCCATCATTCGACATCATCGCCCGGCTGAAGCTGGCCGGCGAGCGGTTCTCCTCGGACTATAACAGCACCTTCGGCGGCCTGGAGCAGCGCGCCAAGCAGGCAGGCGATCGCGTCGGGGCAACATTCTCAGCGCTCGGTCGCACCGTGACCGGCGCGCTCGCGGGCATCGGCGTTGCGGGACTTGCGCGCGAGTATCTCCAGCTCGCCGACGAATCGAAGAAGCTGGACAGCCAGCTGAGGCTGGCGACGGCGACATTCGGGTCACTCGGCACCGCTCAATCCGACGTCGCGCGGATAGCCGGTGAGACGCGCAACAGCCTTGCCGCGACGACGGACCTCTACGCCGCGTTTCTCCGTTCCTCCGAGGGGCTGGGCAAATCCCAGACCGATGCGGCGCGCGCGACGGAGACGTTCAGCAAGGCCCTCAAGATCGGTGGTGCCGACGCCAACGCGGCCGCCAGCGCCACGCTGCAGTTCGGCCAGGCGCTCGCTTCGGGCGTTCTGCGCGGCGACGAGTTCAACTCGATCGCCGAGGCGTCTCCTCGCATCCTGCGGCTGCTGGCGGACAGCCTGGGCGTATCGAGCGGCGCGCTGCGCCAGATGGCTGCGGACGGCAAGCTGAGCGCGGATGTGCTCTACAAGGCGCTTACCGACCGCAAGTTCACCGCCGGCATCGATGCCGAGTTCGGCCAGCTGCCTGTGACCTTCGGCGAAGCGACGCAGAAGATCCACGACGCGGCCGTCGTCACGTTCGGGGCTTTCGACCGGGGCGGCGAGTTCTCGAAGATCATCTCCAACTTCGTCGTCGACGCGAGCGGCGACTTCGCATCGCTCGAGGAGCGGGCGGCGCAGTTCGGGGTGGAAACCCGCAGTGTGCTGGCGGGTCTCACCGACGCGTTCGACCCGCTCTACCGTGCCGGCGACGCGGTTTTCACGCTCCTGGAAGGACGAGCGCACAGCGCCGGGATCAACATCGAGCGCGACATCCAGAAGAGTTTCGCCGACATCGACCGGCTGACCGCTTTGCTGGCGAGCCGCTTCAACAACAGCCCGCTGACCCGCCCGCTCACCCTGCTGACCGGTAAGGCCAGCGGCACCAGCCTCCTCGCGGATTATAACAAGGGCGCTCAGGCCACGCGCGACCAGCTGCAGGCCGATGCGCGCGATCGCGACATCAATGCGCGCTTCAAGCTCAACTCCGCCGGGATCGGCGCGGGCCTGTTCGGCGGCGGAGCTGCAAAGCCGAAGCTCGCGCCCGAGGTCGACACGACGAAGGTCAGGGCAGGCGCGAAGGAGGCCGTGTCGGAGATCGACAAGATCTCGGCAGCCGTCAACGGGGTCAAGGTCAAGTGGACCGACGTCGAGCTCGGCGCCGACAAGGCTACCGAAGCGGCGCAGCGCTTCTACAAGTCGCTCGGCGACGCCCCCGGCATCAGCGATGTCATCAAGCGTCAGGACGAAGAGAGCGATCGGAGGTTCAACGACGAGCAGGATCGGCGCGAGCAGGCGGCGCGAGCTCAGGCCGAGATCGATGCGCAGACGTACCGCCGCCAGGAGGACAATGTCCGAGACCTCGCGGACTTCTACGCCAGTGCGTTCGAGGGTGGCTCGGGCTCGATCTGGAAGAGCTTCAAGCGTCAAGGCCTGGCGGTGATCAGCGAGATTGCGGCGCGCTACACGCTCGCGCTGCTGTCGGGCAAGTCGACGAACCTCGGCGGGATCATCTCCTCGGCATCGGGGACTGGCTCGCCGCTCGGCAGCCTGCTCGGCTCGATCGGCAGCATCGGAGGGTTGCTGAAGGGTGGTTCCACTGCCGCCGGCGGCGGGATCAACAACGTCTCACAGGTGCTCGGCTTTGCTGAGACCGCCGGCGGAGGCGGTGCGGTTGCCGCCGGTGGCGGCCTGCTCGGCGGCGCCAGCGGCCTCGCCGGCAGCCTCTCGGCCGCCGCGCCGTACCTGGCCGTCGCCGCGGTCGCGCTGCCGGTCATCTCCAAGCTCCTGAAGAAGACGAAGAAGGGCTCGTCGACGATCGGCTTTACCGGTGACGAGCTCGGCATCACGAGCACGACCGGCAACAGCGCCAAGTTCAAGGCGGCGAGCATCGATGCCGCCGGGAGCGTCATCGAGGGACTGCAGAACATCGCCGACCAGCTGGGCGGAAGCCTGGCCGGCAATCCGTCCGTCTCGATCGGCGTGCGCCACGGCGACTATCGCGTCGACACCTCCGGCCGAGGCATCACGAAGAAGGCCAAGGGCGCGATCGACTTCGATGGCGACCAGGAGGCGGCGGTAAAATACGCCATCGCCGACGCGTTGAAGGACGGCGTTCTGACAGGCGTGTCGGCTGCGACCAAGCGGCTGCTGGAAAGCGGCGGCGACCTCGATGCGCAGCTGCAGAAGGCGGTGACGCTGGAGAGCATCCCCAAGCTGCTGAAGGCCCGGCTCGATCCGGTCGGCGCGGCCGTGGACGCGGTGACGGAGAAGTTCGCCGGCATGGTCAAGATCCTCGACGAGAGCGGCGCCTCGGCCGAGCAGCGCGCCGACGCGGAGAAGCTCTACCGGCTAGAGCTCGAGGATGCGCGCAAGAGCGCCGGCGACGCGGCCGAGAGCCTGAAGGCGTTCCTCGATGGCATGAAGACGGGCAGCGACTCGCCCTACTCGCTGCGCGACCAGGAGACGGCGGCGCGCGCCGCGCTCGATCCGTACCTCGCCGACATCAACGCTGGCGTCTCGATCGACCAGCAGAAGTACCTCGCCGCCGCACAGTCCTTCCTCGACGTCGAGCGCGAGCTCTACGGCTCGACCCAGGCCTATTTCGACGCGCTGAACACGGTGCAGGCGGCGACCGGCAAGGCGATCGCCACGATCGGCAATGCCACGCCGATCACCGGCGCCGCTGCGGCCGATCCGTTCGCGAAAGCGACCGCCGCGGCGGCCGAGAAGACGGCGACCGCGACGTCGACGGCGACCGACCTGCTCGACCAGATGAGCGGCCAGCTGGGCGACCTGCCGGCGATCCGCGCCGCGCTGGAGGCGATCGTCGCCCGCGGCGGCACGGCGCTGAGCGGCCTCGGCGCTGCGCGAGGCTATGTCTGATGCCGTTCGATCCCGCCCTCGACGCCGCCGGCCTGCGCGACCAGGTGGTCGCCACCTGGTCGAATACCGCGATCCGCTCACGCTATCCCTCGGCGCGTGACGCGATCGCGGCGCCGGCCGAGGGCTTCTTCGACGCCATCGGCGATGCCCAGGCGGTGATCGACGCGCGGGCGAGCCTGCTCGGCGTCGAGCGGCGGCGCTTCGTCGTCGTGGTGCAGGACGTGCTCTGGCTTGACCCCTCGCTCGGCACGCCGACGGTGACGCTGGCGGACAGCGAGCAGGCGGCGGGCGGCACCTTCATCGTCACCGGCGTCGAGGTCGATCTCGAGGCCGGTACGACCTCCCTCGAGCTGTTCGGGTAGGGCCATGGCAAATGCGTGGATCATCCCGCCGCTGCCGATGACAGCGGTGAGCGCGCCGACGTCGGCCGGCGCCGCCGCATACCTGGCGAACGACTATCGCGGCATGGTCTGGGAGGTCGGCGGCGATCTGGGCGGGCCGACGGACGGCGGCTACTTCATGTCCGTCGACGTCGATCTCGGCTCGGACCGCACCGTCGACACGATGCTGCTGCTCGGCCTCGCGGGCCTGATCGCCGGCACGCAATGCTATGTCTTCGCCGCGACGGAGGCGCAGGGGGCGGCCTTCACGACCAACTACTGGCGCAGCCCGAACCTGCTGCCCTATGCGAGCGCCGAGGCGCTGGTGAACGGCGACGGCATGTTCCTGTGGAGCGCGCCGGACGACGGCACGCCGCCGCTGCCGGCGCGCTACTGGCGGATCGCCTGGATCACGCCGGCGCGCGTATCGATCCGGGCGCGGCGGATCGTGCTCGGCGAGCGGATCGTGCTCGAGCGGAACTTCAGCTTTGGCCGCGCCGTCGGCGTTCGTCCGTTCGGCGCGACCGACTTCTCCGCCCGCGGCGTGCTGCTGCGCCGGCGGGCGCCGACGCTGCGCACGACGGGCCTGACCTTCGCCAGCACGAGCCGCGACGAGATCGAGGCGAAGGTGCTGCCGCTGCTCGAGCGGTTCAACGTCACCGATCCGGTCGCGCTGATCACCGATCCCGCGCCGCACTCCATGCGCACGCGGCGCACCTTCTTCGGCCCGCTGATCGGCGACCTGGGCGCGATCCAACGGAACGCGGCCGGCTGGCAGTGGCAGGCCAACCTCGTGAGCCTGATCTGATGCTCGGCGTGATCGTCCGCATCGACGGCCATGATCCCGTCGCGGGCGCGCCCGTGACGCTGCGCGCGGCGAGCCACGACGACATGCGCGTCTGCCACCTCGACGGGCAGGACTGGTGGCCCGTGATCGCCAAGCTGCCGACCCTGCGCTACGACCTGTTCGACGGCAGCTTCGGCGGCGGCATCACGGCGCCCTCATCCTCGCTGACGATCGGCATCGAGCCGTGGCCGGCGCTGCCGCGCTACATGCTCGCCGATGCGCGCTTTCGCCTATGGACCGGCGAGGTCGGCGCCGCCTGGACCAGCTGGACCCTGCGCTTCGACGGGCGGGTGACGGCGCAGCCGCAGAGCGCCGACGGTCGCGCCGACATAGCCTTCGCGGTCGACGATCGCTGGCTCGATGGGCCGCTGCTTGCCGCCTATGCGGGCACGACCGGGGCGGAAGGGCCGGCGTCGCTGAAGGGGCAGGTCAAGCCGCTGGCGATCGGCGCGCCGCGCTACGTCGCGGGCACGCTCGTCGACGTCGCCGGCAGCGTCTTTCAGCTATCGAACGGCCCGATCAACGACGTGCCGGCGGCGCTGGAGCGGCTCGCGCGCTACGGCGCCTCGGCCGGCGACTATCCGGGCCACGCCGCGCTCGTCGCGGCCGCGATCCCGGCGGGCCGGTGGGCGACCGCGAAGGCGGCCGGTCTCGCGCGCTTCGGCGCGCCGCCGACGGGGAAGGTGAGCTTCCTCGTCCAGGGCGACGCCGGCGGCGCCGATGGCTGGATCAGGCGGCCGGGCAGGATCGTCGCTCGCCTCGCGACGCTGTCCGGCGGCGCCGGCCGGATCGACGCCGCCTCGCTCGCGGCGCTGGACGCGGCCCGGCCGTACAATCTCTCGCTGAACCTCACGGCGCAGACGACGGCGCGCGACACGATCCAGCGGGTCGCGGCGAGCGTCAACGCGGTCGCCGGCGTCTCCTGGCTCGGCAAGCTGTTCGTCGCGCCGGTCGGGCTGGGCGCTCCGGCGCTGACGCTCGCGGCCGACGGATCGGCGCTGCCGCCGGTCGCCTCGGTCACGCAGGTACCAGGTGCCGCACCCTGGTGGCGGCTGGCGATCGGCGCCGAGCGGACCGAGACGGTGCACCAGCTCGGCGACGTTGCCTTCTACGGCGCGCTGATCGATCTCGGCGCCTACGATCCCGGGCGGACGTACCGCGAGGGCAACATCGTCCAGTATCAGGGCTCGTCGTGGGTCTACATCAACCCCGTGGCGACCGCCGGCAACGCGCCGCCGACACTGCCGACCGAGAGCAACGCCTGGTGGCGCGTCCTCGCGCGCGCCGGGGTCGACGGCGCGGACGGCGCCGACGGCACCGCCGGTGCGCCGGGCGCGAACGGTGTGGACGGCGCGACGCTCTACACCTGGGTCGCCTATGCCGACACGCCGGACGGCTCGGTCAATTTCACGCTCGGCGCGCCCGGCGCGCGCGGCTTCCAGGGCACTGCGATCAACCGGACGACCGCGAGCGAGAGCATCAACCCGGCCGACTATGCGTGGGCGCCCTATCGCGGGCCGGCGCTGTTCGGCCTGGTCGCGCGGGGCAACTGCGTCGTCGGGCCCGACTATGCGCTGAAGAATGGCGGGGCCGCCGCCTGGGACAGCGACGTCTACTCGGACGTGACGTGGACCGGCGGATGCCAGCTGAGCTTCCGCGCCGGCCAGACGAACGCCCAGATCATGATGGGCATCAACACCGATCCGGCGACGAACGCCGACTATGTCTCGATCGACCACGCCTTCTTCCTGGCCGACGACGGTCATTGGGAGATCTGGGAGGATGGCGCCTACGTGATCGGCGCGACCGGCACCGTCTACGCCACCACCACCGTCTTCCAGATCATCTACGACGGCCGCCGGGTGACCTACCTGACCGACGGCATCCCGGTGCGGGTCGTGCCGGTCGCCGCCGGCCGCGCCTTCTACCTCGACAGCAGCTTCGCCTACCCGGGCGCGCGGATCGACCGGATCAGCTGGTCGGCGATGGGCGCGGCCGGTGGCGACGGCGTCGATGGCGTCGACGGCACCAACGGTCTGCCCGGCCCGCCAGGCACCGACGGCACGACGCTCTACACCTGGATCGCCTATGCCAATGCGGCGGACGGGTCGGTCGACTTCACGATCGGCGGCAGCGCCGGGCGCGCCTATATCGGCATCGCCAACAACAGGACCACGGCGACGGAGGGAACCGACCCGGCCGCCTACACCTGGTCGCTGATCCGCGGCACCGATGGCGTGCCCGGCACCCCCGGCGCCGACGGCTCGCCGACCTACACCTGGTTCGCCTATGCCGACGCGGCCGACGGCTCGGCGAACTTCACCACCGGCAGCCCGGATGGGCGGCTCTACATCGGCATTGCCCCGAACAAGCCGACGCCGGGCGAGAGCAGCAATCCGGCCGACTATGCGTGGACCCGCCTGCGCGGCGCGGACGGCGCGACGGGCGCTCCCGGCGCGAACGCGCTCAGCGTCGCGATCGCGCCGCCCACCACGACGATCGGGTGCGATGCCGCGGGCATCCCGCGCGACAATCAGTTCCCGCGCAGCGCCGCTGTCGCGGTGATCTCCGGCACGCTCAACGTCACGAACAGCAGCGTCTTCCACATGTCGGCGACCGGCTGCTACGCGACCCTGAGCGGTAGCGGCGTCGTCACCGTCACTGGGATCACCGACGAGACCGCCTATGTCGACGTGACGGCCGAATATGGCGGCGGCGCCGCCACGCAGCGCTTCACCCTTTCCAAGGTGCGCGACGCCACGCCGAACCAGGCCAAGCGCTACACGGGCGGCCCAGCGACCGTCTCGGCGACCACCTACGGCTCGAGCAACTTCGGCCCGGCCGAGATCATCGTCGGGCCGAACGGCACGATCTCGGCGTCGGTGCTCGTCGCATGGAGCGCGGGCACGGCGACGAACATGGCCGCCAAGGTCCAGTATCGCGAGAAGGGAACGTCGACCTGGATCGACCTGGGCGCCGAGCAGATCGGCGAGCCGTCGAGCGCCGGAACGGCTGGCGAGCCGGGCAATGACGGACAGGTCAGCACGACGCGCAGCGCGAGCGGCCCCGCCGAGCTGAAGGTCTACGAGTTCCAGCTGCAGGTCCGCAAACATGCCGGTGCGGACAAGAGCGTTACCGTCACCCTCTTCTGCTCGTGGGCGCCCTGATGATCGCGATCTTCAACAGCGCGACCGGCGCGGTGCTCGAGCACGTCGTCGCCACGTCCGGCATCGACATGACCGGCAAGGGACAGAAGACGATCCCGGTCGGGTACGACGCATCGACCTACAGCTGGAGCGTCGCGGCACGGCAATATGTCGAGGATCCGGCGAAGATCGAGGCGGTGCTGGTCGGCCAGGTGAAGGCGGAAGGCGAGCGCCGCTCGATGCTGGTCATGTCCACGGGCGGGGCGAAGAAGACGAAATATGCCGCCAAGGCGGTCGAGGTCGAGAACTGGTACGGGCTCGGCGGCGTCGGTGCCGCGACTTCCGCCCTGCTCGCCGCCTTCAACCTGCTGAACACGACCGTGCGCGCGCGCAAGTTTCGCTACGCGATCGCCGACGCGAAAGCCCACGGCGACTCGGTCGACAAGGCGATCGCCCGCTTCGTCGCCGGCGCCGATGCGAGCCAGAACGAGGCGGCACGCCTCGAGGGGATCGAGCAGGCCGGCGTCGACGCCATCAAGGCCGCGACCACCGTTGCAGCCAAACGCGCCGCCCATGCCGCCATCAACTGGGCCGCCGCCTGACGCGCCATCCGAGCGCGATGACCATCCGGGCGCCAGCGCCTTCAATACTGGAGAACCATCATGGCCAAGACGGTTATCGTCTTCGACCCCATCAACCCGCGGCTGCCATCGATCCGCATCCGGCTCGCCGACGCGGCGGCCGACGCGCTGGTCGCGACCGGCGCCGCCGTGTTCCCGGTGATCGACACCTCTCTCGGCACCGGCGTTGTCGTGCCGCCGCCCACGCTGATCGCTACACCGCAGCAGCCGGAGGAAGCGGTCATCTCGCCCGCGATTACCAGCCTGCGCTCGTCCTACGTCTTCACGAAGCAGGGTGCGATCGTCGGCAAGAACGCGGCCATGCTGGCGCGCGGCGGTGACG
Source organism: Sphingomonas profundi (assembly GCF_009739515.1). Taxonomy (NCBI): domain Bacteria; kingdom Pseudomonadati; phylum Pseudomonadota; class Alphaproteobacteria; order Sphingomonadales; family Rhizorhabdaceae; genus Alterirhizorhabdus; species Alterirhizorhabdus profundi. Next base: position 2,052,198 of record NZ_CP046535.1, on the reverse strand, counting down.
GGCTTGGGCCGTACTGGCCAAAGATCGTCTACGCGCCGAGCACCGCCTTTCCCGACCGGCACGTTGTCTTCTACACGACGGACCACGATGCTGCGGTCTCCGGTTATCCGGGCTCCGGCACTGGCGGCGTCTACGTAATGACCTGCGTCGCCGATCCGGGTGTCGCGGCCAACTGGAAGACTTATGCCGACGCGGTGGCGGCGGGCTGGTGGAACGACGTTCCGTCGCGGCCGGCGGCCGAGCCGCTCTACATCGGCCCCTTCCCGGCGAACACACCGGTGCAGGCCGAGACGATGTGGGTCAATTACGTGCCCGAGGCAGGCCTCTGGGTCGGCACCTTCCAGGTCACGGCGGCGCGGTCGGTGCGGCTCGACGGCACCACCTACAGCAACCAGGGCACGATCATGGCGACGTCGCCGGATCTGCTCAACTGGACGTCGGCGAACAACATCAACATCACCGCCGTTCCCGACGACGCGATCGGCGACGGGCACAGCGGCTACTTCAACTGGGGGCCGAACCCGTTCACCGGCCTCGTCAACCCGGCCACCGGCGGGGCATGGAAGTATGTCGGCTACGCTTCCGAGGGCGGCGGCGGCAACAGCCCGGAGACGCAGTGGGGATCGGACAATCCGGGAGCGACGCCCGTCGTCAACGGGACCAATCCTTGGACCCTGCTGTCCCAGATCAGCCCCTGGGGCGGACGTGCCGCGCCGAACTATCCGAACGCCAGCACCAACGACAGCCGGCTCGTGACCCGCTGGCTCGACCTGTCGAGCTTCCGCGCGACCCGCCAGGGCTTCGCAGGCCTGATGACCGGCGGCCCCGGCACCGCCGGCCAGGGCAGCGCCAACCGCTCGGTCTACGAAGTGCTGCTGGACAGCACCGGCCGCGAGATGCTCGGGCGCCCGAACCCGGTGCTGGTGCGCAGCGGCACGGCAGGCGATCCGGACGGCAGCAGCGCGCACGCCGCCAGCATCGTCAACTTCGCCGATCGGCGCGTGATCGTCTACGAGGGGCAGGGCTCCGCGGCGAACCCGAACAGCAACGGCGCGGGTCAGAACATGCTGCTGATCGCCAGCTCGCCGAAGCGCAATCCCGCGAACACCTGGTTCGATCCGCTCGACCCGGCGATCCCCACCGGCGCGAGCGAGATCGCGCGCAGCCTCAAGGGCGCGTCGGCCGTGCCGGCAGGGTTCACCGCCGTCACGGGCGGCAGCCCGGCGGCGCCGACGTTCGATGCGAACGGCATGACGATCGTGGTGTCGAGCGGGCAGGAATATTACCTGTTCGAGAATGACGGCTTCCTGCCGAGCCAGACCCCCTATGTCGACCTGTTCCTGGAAGGCTGGAAGGGACTGACCTCCGGCGAGCGCTATCCGTATATCGGTTTCGCCCGGGAGAAGGCGATCCGTTCCGGCCTGCTGAACGCGCTGTTCGTCGGCAACGGCGAGGCGGCGAGCAGCAGCGTGCTGCTGTCGGGCATCGTCGCCGGCACCGCGACGAACGGCGGCGCGTGGAACGCGGCCGGCGGCAGCTACGAGGCGATCGGATATGGGGCAAGCGGGGCGACGCAGGAGGTGAAGGATCTTGGCCTGCGCTGGTTCCCACAGGCCGGACGGCTGTTCGGCCTCGGCCTGGGCCGGACCGAGGTGCGGATGGAGAACGGGCTGCTCACCGGGCTGGACCTGACCCAGCGTTTCTACGCCTTCGTCGGCTTCCGGGGCGTCGGCGCCGCCGCGCAGGAGCGCATCCAGCGCATCGTCGTCCGCACCAAGGACAACAGCAACGCGCTGGTGGCGCTCACGCCGTCGACGGACTTCATCCAGGGCGTGGCCGTCTCCGGCACGTTGACCGGAGCGAAGAACGGCTCGACCATCACGTCGAACATCCCCGGCATCGCGGTCAACAGCGCGAACCGCACCTACAGCGGCACGCCGACCGCATCGGGGACGATCGCCGACGCGTTCGTCGAGACGCTGGCGGGCTATGCGGGCTCGCCCTACGCCACGCCGGTGACGATCGAGGCCGCCACCACCGCCTTCCTCTACGACAAGTTCAAGGCGGCGGACGGCGAGGACATCACCGTGTCGGGCTACACCCCGATCATCGGCTCCGCCTGGTCCAAGCACAACGGATCGACCAGCGTCCCGTCGATCAAGAGCGGCCGGCTTTGCGGGACCACGGTGGGATCGTCGCCTCGCATCATCAACGGCGTCGTGCCGCCCAAGGCCGACTACAAGGTGGAGGCCGACTTCACCTTCGTCGGGAACCTGTCCACGAACTACGTCGGCATCATGCTGCGCCTGTCGAGCAGCGCGCTGCAGGGATACGGCCTCTACTGGAACGCGAGCAACGCGCAGTGGCGGCTCATGCGCTGGACCGGCACCGGCACCAACCTCGCCACGCTCGCCGCGACGCCTACCAGCGGCCAGACCTATCATGTCGAGATCAGAGCGGTAGGCTCGACGATCAGCGCCTATGTCGACGGCACCCTGATCGGCACCGTGACCGACACCAATTATGCGGCGATCGGCGGCATCGGCATCCACTATCCCAACAACGCCACGGATGCGGCTGGCATCCAGATCGATAACGTGAAGGCGACCGCTCTATGATCCGCATCCTCCTGGCAGCCTTCGCGCTGGCCCTTCTTCCCTCGCCGACGGCGGCCGCGCCGCTCGCCGGCGTCAACCTCTCGGGCTGCGAGTTCAAGGGCGTCTTGAACGGCGCGCTCTGCCCCACGCCCGACGACGTGCGCTTCTCGATCGGGCAGGGCTTCCGCCTGATCCGGCTGCCGTTCAAGTCCGCCCAGCTCGACGACGCGAAGGCGTGGGCGAAGATCCGCGCCGTCGTGGCGGCAGCGAACGCGGCCGGCGTGCCCGTCATCCTCGACCGGCACGAGTTCCGCTGGCCGCCGGTGGAGGAGCAGGTTGCCTTCTGGAAGCGCGTGCTGGCCGCGCTGCCGGCCGGCGCCGACGTGAAGCTCGACCTGATGAACGAGCCGAAGGGCTTCGCCGAACCGCGTGCGCCGTATGCCCAGTGGGCGCGCGACACGAAGGCGATCGTCGCCGGCATCCGCGCCTTCGCGCCGCGCACCGAGATCCTGGTCGAGTGGCCGAACTACTCCGCCACCTTCCGCTTCCACGATCCCCGCGTCGCCGCGATCGAGGCCGATCCGAGGCGCACCTGCCCAACCGCCGGCTGCGCGCTCGATCGCGTCGGCGGCTTCGGCCCGAACGTGGCGCTCTCCGGCCATCGCTACTTCGATACCGGCACGGCGGGCATCAAGGCGGAATGCACGAGCAAGACCCCCAACCCGGCGACCTCCATCGCCAGCTTCGCCGAGGGCGCGCGGAAGCGGGGGATGAAGGCCTATGTCACCGAGGTGGCGTGGGGCAGCTGGCGCGGCGTGCCGGCATCGTGCGCCGGCCGCGGTGCCGCCTTCCTCGCCGACGTCACGGCCAACCCCGACGCGATCGCGGGCTTCACCGTCTGGGGTGGCGGCCGCGCCTGGCCGGAGCGCTACATCTTTCGCGTTGACACGCCCAAGGCCGAGCGCGCCGCAGCGCCGGTGTCGACCTACGTGGCGGCGATCGTCAGGTAGCCGACGCCGCGTTCCTCTTGAACGCCGGCCAAGCATCGCTGTTTAATCGAGAGATCAGGACCAACACGCCAGCATACACGCAGCAGCCGAGTACAGCCGAAGTAAGTGCCTCGACGACGTCGCTTGCAGCCAAGAGATTGGACACACCTATCCACACAGCCAAGAGGGGTAGCTGCGCGAGGAGCGAGCCCGCAGTTGCCTTCAGCATTGGAACCAAGGTCGATCCGACCAGCCGATCCAGAATGACCTGCCGGATGATGACGCTCACCAGAACCTTGAACGCTACGGCTGCGGCCGCGCCAGCGATGCCCGCTTCATGTACACCGATCAATAGCGCAGGTACGAGCAGGAAGGTTGAGGTTCCAATCGCGATGCCGAGCTCAACGCCCGGTTTGCCCAAAGCCTTGAATACGGTCGATGTTGTTCCGCCAAGCGAGCTAAGCATAACAGAGAATGCGAGCCATTTAAGCGTCGGACCGGAGCCTAGCCAAGCCGGACCTAGCACCTTGGGCAGCAGCACCGGCCCTGCCAAGATCAGGCATATCATGACCGGCAGCATGACTAGTGCGTTCAGCGACATGGTCTTTACGATGTAAGAGCGGACCATTTTCAAATCTGACTGCACGGAGGCATATTGCGTAAACATGACGCGGTTTAGGATGGATGCAAGGTTGAGCCTTACGATATCGGTGATGTAAAAGGCGAGGCTGTAGAGACCGACTTCGGTCTGGCTCAACATTCGACCGAGCACAATCACATCAAAGTTCTTCGAGACCGCGGCAAACGCATCATTCGCGAACACCAGACCACTATAGCCGATCATCTCGCGGAAGGCGCCGCGGGAGAAGCGGAAGCGGGGGCGCCAGTTGCCGACATAGTGCATGGCGATGGCTAGGAATATTTGGCTCGCTACCACCTGCACCACCAGCGCCCAAACATTGCGAAGCACGAACAGCACCACCCCCGCTACCGCGATGCTGGCGAGCGTGGAGACGATGCGGGCGATCGTGACCGCGCGATAGTCCCGCCGGCGGAACAGCAGCGCGCGCGCGATGCTGACCGTGGGCGTGAACAGGAAGGAGATGCCGATCACCGCGGTGACGATACCCACCCGCTCGCTGCCATATACCCAGGCGGAGATCGGCGCGATCACCGCCAGATTGATAACGAAAAGGCCGAGCGAGACGAAGGTGGAGGCGGCGAAGGCGGTATCGACCACCTCGTCGGTGAACTTGTCCTCCGCGCGCTGGATCACGGTGGCGGCCATGCCGAACTCGTTGATGACCTGCACTACCGCAAACGTGGTGAGCGCCATTGCGAAGATACCGAACTCGGCCGGCACCAGGAAGCGCGCCATTACCAGCCGGAACAGGAAGGCGAGCCCCGCGGAGACGATGGTGTCGATAGCGGTCCACGCCGCATCGCGCTTCAACGATAAGCCCTTATGCTGAACTGGGCGACTATCCCCGTCGATCCTAGACTGACGCATCAGAGTTCTAAGCCCCTGCGGCATTTCTCACAAAAGAGGCCGACCTTGGGGATAAGTTCGGCACCGCTGGCATCGCAATCCTCACAACGGCCGGTCGCCCCAGAAGCGATATCCCCCAAACGGCAAAAGCACCGCCAGACATCTACGACTTGTTCTAGGATCAGCGTGCCCATGCTGCGGCGAGGGGCCGAAGCGAGCGGCAAATCGCGCGCGCTCTCGTCAGACTGCGCGGCGTACTTTTCCCTCATACTCAACCCCTTGAAATGCGAGACGATCATCCTGCGACGCCAAGTGCGAGGGCGCAGGATGGACTCGCCAACCCAACGCAATCCCTAGCACGACATTGTAAACGGAAGGCAGTGCAGATGACCGAAGCGAGCATCATCCAGCTCGGCCAGCTGTTCGGCGCGCCGGGCCTGTTCATCGGCTTCCTGATCTGGGACCGGATGCGGCTCAGCGCAGAGCGGAAGGCCGAGGAAGACCGTCGCGAGGCTCAGGCCGATAGACGCATCGACGCCGACAAGACTCTGGCCGCGAGCCTTGCGGCGTTGACCACCACCGTCCAGACCCTGCCCAGGAGCTAAGACTGATGTGCGCCCTCAGCCAGGCAGTCGACGAACTGACCGCCGCCGCGCACGCACTTACGCGCGCGTGTCACTGCCGGGTCGAAGCGATATCGGTCGTTCTCCATGAGGCCTTTAACGTCAGCCTTGGCGAACCCGTGCCGGGCGAATTGGCGGCGCTGCTCGAGAAGGTCGACGTGGCGCACTAAGCGGATGTGTCATGCGTCTGACGTGCCGATCAACTCTTTCGACGCCGGCATGCTCGGCCTGGTGGAGCTAATCGATGGCATCGCCGCGGTTGGATTGCGCAAGCATCACGGCGCGCGGGAGTGACGTCGGCCAGCGCCGATGCACCTAAAGCTGTGCGACATCTGAGAGCTCAGCTGAACCAATAGAGGCCGGCGGCGGCGGCAACGATCGCGAGCAGGAAGGCGAACTCCAGTTCGGCCGCTCGGGTCGGATCCAGTTTCGCCATCGATCAACTCCTTACAACGCGCGGCGAGTCTCCGCCGACGGGTCTCAACAGATCGAGCACCCGGTCGATCCAGCCACCGCGCAAAAGACACGTCCCGAAAGGAAACACCATGTCGACGGTATTCCCGCGCGAGAAGGACGCGCTTGCCTTCTACGGCTCGCCCGGCTCCGGGCACGTGCGGATCAGGCCGCCGTATCAGCTCTGGTTCGGCGACCAGAAGGTCTCCTCGATCCTGATCCACGGCAAGTGCGCCGACAGCGCGCTGCGCGCCATGGAGCGGATCGCCGCCGCGTACAGCCCGGCCGACATTCACCGGCTCGGCTTCGACGCGTTCGCCGGCTGCTTCAACGATCGCGACAAGCGCGGCGGCACGACGAAGTCGATGCACGCCTATGCCTGCGCAATCGACTGGAACGCCGGCCGCAACCCGCTGCGCGCCGATCATCGCACGGCCTCGTTCGCCCGGCCGGAGTGCAGGGCCTTCCTCGACGCGTGGGAGGCGGAGGGCTGGATCAGCCTCGGCCGGGCACGGGACTATGACTGGATGCACGTCCAGGCGGCGCGGCTGTGAGCGTGGTATCTGACGGCGGCGAGTTGGTCGACCTCGCCGCCGGTCTTGTGCCGGGCGGCGGCTGGGTGCGCACCGCGCTCCGGATCGCGGGCAAGGCGTGGCCCTATGTCGCGATCGCGGTGCTCGGCGTGGCGTTGCTGCTGACCCGCGGCACGCTCGATCGCGTGAAGGCGGAGGGTCGAGCGGCGATCGCTGATGCGCGGCGCGTCTCGGCCGAGCGCGCCGCCGCCGACGCGCGCCGCGGCGAGGCGGCCGCCAGCATCTATGCCGCGCGCACCGCCGCGCTGCAGCCCATCATTCTCCGCTCGAAGGACACGGTGACCACCTATGCGCAGACACCTGCTGGCCGCACTCCCTGCCTTGCTGCTGAGCGCGTGCATGGGCTCGACGAGCTCGACCGGGATCTCTTCACCCCGCCCGATCCCGCCGGCGCTGCGCGAGCCCTGCACGCCGACGCCGGCGCACCGCCAACCGGACGGATCGGCGGCGAGCGCTGATACCGAGGCGACGATCCGTGATGGCCGCATCGATCTGAAGGCATGCGACGACAAGCGGCGCTTGGCGGTGGACAGCTGGCCCACCTGATGCGGGTATCGACTGGGGTATCGCGGACCGATGCGCCTTCAGAAAACCGCAGATTTCCTGCCCTGTAGCCTGGCAGCGATGGAGGGGTCCTCCGGCGCGAATGACCAGCATCGGTGGAAACCTGTCGTTTTCTACTCGCGTTCGTCGACTGGGCCCCCGTTCACGAAAGCCTGCATTGCTTCCGGCGTGGTCGTGCTGAGGCCTTCCTCGTACACCTGCTTTTGAAACCGCAGTAAGGCGTCCACCATGGTTGGCTTAGCATAGTGCGGCCCGACAATTTTCGTCCAAAGCTCCAGCTCTCGCACCGTTGTCTCACATTCTCGATTGAGCATGCGTGCGGTCGAGAGAATGGCACCCGCGAAATTGGGGTCCACAGCGTCAGTTGGCTCGCTCCACCGCGGTGAAGCATTGAAGCAATCCGTATAAAAGGCGAGTTGCTTCACGGCGTCGAGAATCTCGGTGTGTTCCCCATCTGGATCAGCCGCCGCCCGCATCTGCACCATTGTTCTTGCTCCTTCAGCGGCAAGCTTCGGGATGATCCACTGCACGTTCTTCGCTCTATGATTACGGTAATCCTTCCAGGCCTGCTTCAGGCCCGCCTTGTCGCTTTGAAGCACGATGCTCTTGATGATCTGAACTTTGCCAAGCTCCTCGATCGCTAAGATCGCGAGAGCGCTGGCGGAGGCGTGACGGTCGCCTTGAAGCAGTAGCTCCGCGTCCGCGATCAGCCGTGAGGCATTGGTCCGCGCGTGAGCAATACCTTCCGCTGCTTGGGTCGGCGTCAAGTGTCCTCGGTACTGAACTAGCTTGGATGACATCCGCGGATTGTAAACTGCGCAAACGAACGTCCGCTAGTGGGCATCTACCGGCGGGGTATTGTGGTGGCTCTAGCGGCAGGATGCCGTGGGCGAGGCAGGGAGTCCCCACCGCACCTCGCGCGAGTGGCCGGTAGACCACTCCCTTGTCGCTGTGCCATAGCAGCGGCGCCTCCTCGGACGTAGCCGTACGAAGTGGCCCGCGCGCGCGGTTTGACCACTGGCTCCGGTTCGCCGGGTGGCCCGTGGAATAGAAGACCCTTCGGGGAAATACTCGGGGCGCAGCCTCCAGTGGTCCTGCGCGGCTAACCACCCGGTTCGGGTCGGCTGGTCGCGCAGTGATCCTTCACCATCATCGCGGCAATCGCCGCCTCACCGATCCCGCGGCGAGTACCGCGGGCCCGCCGATCGTGTCGATCGGTGGCCACTCAGCGCGCGTAGCCGACGTGCTCATCACCAGAGAGCTGAGCGTAAATGCAACCGACCCTCGCTGTTTCCCCGCCCGCCCCGTACCTGGGCGGGAAGCGCAATCTCGCACGCCGTCTCGTCGAGCGGATCTCGAAAATCCCGCACACCACCTACGTCGAGCCGTTCGTCGGAATGGGCGGCGTGTTCCTGCGCCGGACCGCCCGCCCACGGGCCGAGGTGATCAACGACCTGTCCGGCGATGTCGCGACGCTGTTCCGCATACTTCAGGAGCACTATCCCTATTTCATTGACATGCTGCGCTGGCGGCTCACCAGCCGCGCCGAGTTCGATCGCTTGCGCGCGCTGCCGGCCGATCGGCTGACCGATCTTCAGCGCGCAGCGCGCTTCCTCTATCTCCAGCGCCTCGCGTTCGGCGGGAAGGTCAGGGGACAAAACTTCGGCGTCGACCGGCGAACTGCCGGCCGCTTCGACGTCTCCAAGCTCGAACCGATGCTGGCGGATCTGCATGAGCGCCTCGCCGGCGTCGTTATCGAGCAGCTGCCCTATGCCGATCTGATCCGCCGCTACGATGGTCCGGAGACGTTGTTTTACCTCGATCCCCCATATTGGGGTTGCGAGACCGACTATGGCGATGGGTTCGACCAAGCTGACTTCGAGCGTCTGGCAGAGCAGCTCGGCTCGATCGCTGGCCGCTTCATCCTCTCGATCAACGACACACCGGGCGCGCGGACGGTCTTCAACCGCTTCCGGATCGAAGAAGTCGAGACGACCTGGACGATCGCCACCGCCGCGGCCGGCGGCGGCAAGCGCGTGACGGAGCTGATCGTCAGCGGGTGATCGCGGTCGGGGCAGGCGCCGGCGGATAGCCGAAGTCACGCGGCTCGGTCGTCACAACGTCGCGCCCGCACCAGCCACATAGGTCGCCTTCATGCCAAGTGGCGGAGCGCGGGATCCTGGGTCCGATTTTCGATCCGCAATCGCCGCAGATCCAGCTTGGATATTCTCTGCTCGTCACCTGAGGACAATATGCTCACGAACGCTGCGGTGAAAGCCGCGCGGCCGCGCGCGGCCGCTTACAAGCTCTCCGACGCCGGCGGGCTGCACCTCTACGTCGCGCCCAACGGTCGCCGCTCGTTCCGCATGCGCTTCCGCTGGGAAGGACGCGAGCAGCTGCTGACGTTCGGCACCTGGCCGGAGATCTCGCTGGATGCGGCGCGGACGCGGTGCGAGGCTGCGCGCGAGCAGCTCGCCCGCGGCGAGGATCCGCGGGCCGCAGCCCGGAATTGCGAAATAGCGCAATCCGCTAATTTCGAGACGATCGCCCGACGCTGGCACGCCCACATGCTGCCACGCTGGAGCGAGGTTCACGCCCGCGATGTCCTCGCCAGTCTCGAGCGCGTCGTCTTTCCCGCGATCGGCGCGATGCCGATCGGCGCAATCACCCCGCCCGTGGTGCTGAACGCGCTGCGCCTGGTCGAGCGGCGCGGCCGGCTGGAAACGGCGCGGCGCGTGCGGCAGCGGATCTCGGCCGTCTTCCAGCACGCGATCGCCGAAGGGATCGTCGACAGCGACCCGGCCGGGCTGATCGGCCGTGCGCTGATGCCGCCGGCACCGGCCCGCCGCCAGCCGGCCTTGGTCGATATCGGCGAGGCGCGGGCGCTGCTCGCGGCCGTCGAGCATCTACGGGCTGCGCCGGCGGTGGCGCTCGCCTCGCGCTTCCTGGCGCTGACCGCCGTCCGGATGGCTGCGGTGCGTGGTGCGCGGTGGAACGAGATCGAGGATCTAGATGGCGACGCGCCGACCTGGCGCGTGCCGGCGGCGCGGATGAAACTCGCCGCGGCGAAGAAGAAGGACGCGGGCAACGATCACCTGGTGCCGCTCAGCGCGCAGGCGGTACAGCTGCTGCGCGGGGCAGCGAAGAATGGGTATGATACCCCTTCTGCGGATGCGCTGATCTTCGCCCGCGGCGCTGGTGTGCCGATCGGTGAGGCGGCGATCGGCGCGCTCTACGCGCGCGCCGGGTTCGCCGGGCGTCATGTGCCGCACGGCTGGCGTGCCACCTTCTCGACGATCCTGAACGAGAGCTTCCCGGAGGAGCGCGGCGCGATCGATCGCGCGCTGGGCCACGTCGGCGGTGGCCGGGACGAGAAGGAGGAGGGGATCAATCGGAAGGTGGAGGGCGCCTACAACCGCGCCCTGCACATGCCTCGACGCCGGCGCCTGTTCCAGGCGTGGGCTGACGAGCTGGACGGGATCTGACCGACCGCCGCGGGCGCTTCGGCGAGGGCAGGGTGGCACGGTTCGTGCTCCTCCCCCTCGCAAAGCCCCGGGGCGGCGCAAGCCGCCACGCGCCGACAGCGGCGTCTGCGCGGTCGGGCTCGTATGGTGGGCCGTTTCGGCCTTGGGGGAGAAACAATCTGGCGCATGGCCTCGCCTAAGCGAGGCCATTCCTTCTGATCTATCTCCTCGCCAGGGATAGCGACGCGATCATGAACTCGCGCGCTCCACAGCTGCGCCCAGGCGAGCGAGAGCGGCCGCCAGGGCTGGGTCGCGCGGTCCGGCCTCGATCGGCGACGGGGGCGGGGCTTGTGGCGTGGCGCGAGCCTGCACAGCGGCCTCGCGCCGCCTCAGCAGGTCGAGGAAGCGCCGCCGCACGTTGAGCGCCATGCGGCCGATGTCGAAGAAGTAGGCGTTGGACGTCTGCGCGCGCTGTGGGCCGGCCTCGCGGTCGTTTCCTGTCGTGCGCGAGCGGCGCACCCAATCGAGGAAGCCGTGCGCCTTCAGGCGCGCAAGCGCGCGGACGATCGTCGCGCGAGCGAACCGCGTGACTTTCTGCAGGTGCGCGATCGCGGGGTCGAGGCGACCTGTGCGAAAATCCGGCAGGCGCAGCAGCTCCTCCAGGACGCGGATCCCATAGGGCGTCAGCGGCCCGCGCGTGCCGGGCTTGCGATGGACCACGTCGAATTCCTTCGCCGTCCGGATCAGCGCATCGATCCAGCGCATCGCTCCTGCCTTCGAGCCGTCGCCGATCGGCCGGAAGACCTGCGCACGCGGGTCGTCGACATCGAAGCTGTGTCGTCGAACCTTGCGGTCGCGTCCTCGCGGCTTGCCGGTGAGACGCGCGCTCGTGGCCTTGATCAGATTGCGGGTTTGGCGCGCGGGGATCGCAGCGCCGATCGACAGAGTAGACGACATCGTGTCGGCCTCCGGGTCGGAAGTCGATTGGGCGCACGAAAGCGCCGGCCGAACTACGATGTCCGACCGCGCGCTTGCGTGTTGGCGATGCACCTGTTGGTGCGATGTCGGTGGTTTTCGCCGCTCCGGTGAGGTTCCGGTGTCAGCTCTGACGAGGCACGGTTTTCTGCGGGATTGGCCGGATCAGGTCACCTGTCTCGGTGCCTGAAAGTGGCTGTAATCCGGACTACCGGCTTCGTTCGTAATGCGGGGGTCACAGGTTCGAGTCCTGTAAGCGGCACCAGCGCCCTAGAGGCGTTCTCAGTAGGTTAGCGGCGGGGATCAAGGCGAACGGGCGTTCGTGTGGGAACGCGCGTGGGTCCTACGTGGGGTGCTTTGGGCTGGGAGGGGCGATCTTTCGTGCTGAAGGCAGGTGTGACTTGAAGCCTTCGGTGAGGGTCGTACGGTAAGCGTGGCCAGTGGGCCGTCTTGCTGTTCTGACCGGCTCTTCTGGTAAGCGACCTTGCCGGCATGACGGCGGATGGCGATGGCGGCGACGGCGCGCCTGGTGAAGCGTTCGTCGATGTCGTCGGGGTTATAAGGGCCGCCATGCCAGTCGCGCAGTCGGTCGTGTTCCTCATGGGTGGGGTCGCCCATGGCCTCCAGGAACATCTCGTATCTGGGCAAGCCACCGACGTCCTCGGGCGGGCAGCGCCGGTCGCCGGCGACGAAGCGTGGGTATTTGACGTCCGGCGCGCCGGGACCAACCGTTTCGATGGTGATGGTGTGCCGCCAGTCGTCGCCCATGTCGCAGGTGTAGGCGAGTTCTCGCACGCCCCGGCCGACGAGGGCGGCGAGCTTCACGTTCTTTGCGGCGGCCATGCCGCTGTCGGGCCACATCGGGTCCGGCACGCCGGAGCGTTGGTCGCCGGCCTCGAAGTACCAGAAATGACAGTTCTCCCAACCCATTGCGGCCTGAACGACGTCGTGGAGCATCTTGAGGCTGGCGGTGACCGGCACGTCGACCCGGCGCCAGATAGCGGGGTCAATGTCGTCGAGGACGATGTGCAGGCGGGCAACGGTCTCGACGCTCATGCCGCCAGTCTGGCAGGTTCGCGAGCCCAGTTCCACGGCATGAGCTCGTCCCATCGGCTGGCGAGCCAGTCGTCGGCAACCCTGACGATGACGTCGGCGATATAGGTGTCAATCGGCTCGGGAAGTTGACCCCGTATCGGCGTGCAAGTTTGACCCCCTTTTCTGATGGCAGCCGGGTTGTCCCGGTAGTCCACAGGAGGGCCCCGCGGCCGGCGCCGCGCGCCGCCACGAGCGCAGGCGGTGACGGCCGTGGGAGGTGCCTGTGGACCCACCGGGTCAACCCGGGGGATGGGGGTCCGGGGGAAGGGTTTCAGGCGGCTTCGCGGTTCTTGAAGCGCCAGCTCTCGTTGCCGGTCTCGACGATGTCGCAGTGGTGGGTGAGCCGGTCGAGGAGCGCGGTCGTCATCTTGGCGTCGCCGAAGACCGTGGGCCACTCGCCGAAGGCAAGGTTGGTCGTCACCACCACCGAGGTCTGCTCGTAGAGCTTGCTGACGAGGTGGAAGAGCAACTGGCCGCCCGAGAGCGCGAAGGGCAGGTAGCCAAGCTCGTCGAGGATGACGAGGTCGAGCCGCGACAGGTGGTCGGCGATGCGCCCGGGCGCCTGGCACGGGCCTCGGCCTCGAGCTGGTTCACGAGGTCGACGGTGTTGTAGAAGCGGACCCTCGCTCCGCCCCGCACGCAGGCACGGCCCATGGCGATGGCGAGATGCGTCTTGCCCGTCCCGGTGCCGCCGACCAGCACGACGTTGCGCTGCGCTTCGAGGAAGGCACCCGTGCCGAGATCGCGGACCAGGCCTTCGTTGATGCCGGTGCCGGCGAAGTCGAAGTCGGCGAGCTCCTTGGCGAGCGGCAGCTTGGCGGTCGTCATCTGGTAGCGGATGGAGCGGGCCTGCTTCTCGTCTATCTCGGCCTTGAGCAGGTCGCCGACGACGCGCTGAGCGGAGTGCTGCCGCTTCACGGCATCGGCGACGACCTCGTCATAGGCATGGCGCATGCCGACGAGCTTCAGCGTTCCCATCATCTCCAGGATGGCGTGACGTTCCATAAGGCCTCCTCAGGCTGTCGTAGCGGGCGCAGTCGGCGACGGGCTCGCGGGCGAGCCGCAGAGCCTCGGGCGTGGCGATGCTGGCGGGCGCGGCGGTCTGGCGCTGGCGGGTGAGCACGTTGAGCACGACGTCACGGCTGACGGTGCCGCCGGCCAGCGCCTCGGCACAGGCCGCCTCGACGGCGTCCAGTCCGTCCGTCGTCACCGCCGCCAGGATGCCCACCATCTGGCGGTCGCCGTCGGCATGGCCCGCCAGCCTCCGCCTGACGCGTTCCAGCGCCACCGGCAGCGGCCAGTCCTGAAGGGCGCACCGTTCCTCAGCGCACCCGGCTTGCGCTCGAGGACCGGCACATAGTGCCAAGGGTCGTAGACCGTTTGGTCGCGCCGAAGCGCCGGGCATGCTCGCCGACGACTTCGCCGTCCTGCCGGATGACGATGCGCTCGGCATAGGCGTGCACCTCGACCGGGCGCCCGCCGCCTTCGCGTGCACCGAGTATTTGTTGTAGTCGAAGCGGACCAGCAGCGTCTTCGACACCGCCGCCGGCAAGGCGTGGAAGCCGTCGAAGGGACCACGGTAGGCGATGAGCGCAGGCTGGTCGGCCGCCTCGAACACCTGCCAGACTGTGTAGTCCCTGAGCTCGGGATGCGCGGCACGCTGGGCATGGGCGGTGCAGCGGTCGAGCAGCCAGGCGTTGAGCTCGTCGTAGCTCCTGAAGCGCAGCCGCGGCGTGAAGAAGCGCTCGCGCACGAGCCCGACCTGGTTCTCGACCTGGCCCTTCTCCCAGCCCGATGCCGGCGTGCACGCCACCGGCTCGACGAGGTAGTGGCCGCACATCTGCTGGAAGCGGCGGTTGTAGCGCCGCTCACGACCGACGAAGATGGCGTCCACCGCGGTCTTCATGTTGTCGTAGATGCCGCGCTGACAGGCGCCGCCGAAGAAGGCGAACGCCCGGTCGTGGGCGTCGAACACCATCTCCTGGCTCTCGCGCGGATAAGCTCGCACGAAGAACATCCGGCTGTGGCAGAGCCGCATGTGCGCAACCTTCACCGTCGTCGTCGCGCCGGCGATGACGACGACCTCGTGGCTCCAGTCGAACTGGTAGGCCTCGCCGGGCGCGAAGCTCAGCGGCACGTAGGCCGCGGCCGTGACCGCCGACCGCTCACGCTGCCATGCCGTGGCATAGCGACGCACGGCATCGTAGCCGCCGCGGTAGCCCAGCCCCTGCAGCTCCTCGTACACCCGGACCAGCGTCAGGCGCTCGCGCCGCTGCTTGCGCTCGTTGGCCTCCAGCAGCCGCTCGAGATCCGCCGACCATGGCCCGAGCTTCGGCAGCGGCTGCACCGTCCGCTCGTAGGAGAAGTCCGTCTCGCCGGACCGCAGCACCTTGCGCACCGTGTTCCGCGACACCCGCAGGTCGCGCACGATCTCCTTGATGCTCTTACCCTTGACGTAGAACTCGCGCCGGATGCGCGCCACCGTCTCCACGACCAGCATTCTCCCCGACCGCTCCTGCGCAAAGCGCCGGGCGTGAACCGCTCAGTTCAGGGGGGTCAATTTTGCACGCCGATCAGCCCCGAACGGGGTCAACATTGCACGCTGATTCACAGCTGGAGGGCGCGCGAGCCAAGATCGAGGAGTGGCGACGGGACTATAACGAGAGTCGTCACACATCGCTTGGCGGAACCGCTCAAGGTTCCAGCGATGCGCAGCGTCGTTGGAAAAGCGGTGTAGGTTGGCTGACGCCGGTCGAATATGCTGCTGCCGCAGCCAAGATCGCGGCCGAACGAACGCCGGATACTTACCCTGGACCTGGATGAGAAACCGGGGGACCTTCATGGCGGATGACGGATCGCTTCGCCGCACCGGCCTTCGCACCGGCGTGTGTCAACGAAAACGTTGACACGGCGGCGGCGGCCGGATGATATTCCCGGATGGTCTCAGTCGAGAAGCCCGACCCGGCGTTTGCTGTCATTTTGGACGATACGCGTACGGCGCTGCGCCCCCCGGCCGCCAAGACGGATCTCGTCAGATATCGCCAGACGCTTGACGCGGCACTGTCAGCGGTTCGCGGACCGGCGGTGCATTCGGTCGACACCGTGGCTGTGGAGAGAGATGGGAAAACGCTCTTCCTGCGGGTCTATGGCGCATCGCCGCGGCCGCGGCACACCGTGATGTTCATCCATGGTGGCGGCTTCGTGATCGGCTCGCTGGATACCCACGATGCGCTGTGCCGATCGCTCGCCGTCGCTACGGGATCGCGGATCGTGGCGGTCGACTATGGCCTGGCGCCCGAGCAACCGTTTCCCGGCGCGCGGCGGGATTGCCTTGCGGCCCTCGCCTGGGCGTTTGCGACGTCCGACGACGGCGAGCGCGTAAGTATATGCGGCGACAGCGCCGGGGGCTATCTGGCGGTGGATGTCGCGCTGCAAGCGGAGCAACCCGTCAGCGCGCTCGGCCTGCTGTATCCGGTCGTGGATCCGCGCTGCGCGAGCGAATCGTGGCGGCAATTCGGCGCTGGCCATGTCCTTACGCGTGACTGGATGCGGTGGGCTTGGACGGCCTATCTCGGTTCCACCCAGGGGGATGCGTCCCTTCTGAAGGCGGATCTGGCCAGACTGCCGCCCACCCGCATCATCACCGCCGCCTGCGACCCGCTGCGCGACGAGGGCGAGGCGCTCGCGGCCGGGATCGCGAGCGCCGGTCGCCGTGCGACAGTCACCCGCGCCAAGGGGATGATCCACGGTTTCGCCAGCCTGCCGATGCTCACGCGGAAATCAGACGAGGCGGTGGACGATATCTCCCGCCACGTCATCGTCAACATGTCCGTTGACGATGACGTGGCGCTGCGTTAGGCAAGCGACCGGACGAGTCACCGAACTCCGGGCGGCTCGCTGGGAACGAGAGCGATGCCCCTGGAGAACGAAGAGGATGAACCGAGCTGGCTGGAGGATGCGATCGCGCAGGCGAACATCCCGACGCTAGCCTGCACTCTCGTTCACCTGACCGGCGATCGCGCATGGATCGAGGGGCGCTTCGTGCCCTCACGCACACGCGGGCTCGATGACAATGACGATGGCGGCCTGCCCCCGGCGGTACAGGCGGAAATCAGGACGGCGGCCCGCCGGGCCATCGCCGCCTGGTTCCGTGGCGATCCCGTCGCGCTGCCGACACCGTCTGACGACCTGCTCGTCGAGATGATGAGTGTCTCGCTCGGCGATCCTATCACGCGCGGCTACGCGCCGATGATCCGGCACGAACTGCAACTGGCCGATCCGGCGAGATCCCGCGAAGGCGAGGGGCCGGTTCCCGTCCCGGCCGGGTTCAACGCGCTGATTATCGGCGCCGGCATTTCGGGCCTGTGCGCCGCGATCGCCTTCGCCGCCGCGGGAATACCGTACAGGATCGTCGAGCGGCGCGGCGATCTGGGCGGCGTGTGGTTCGAGAATCGCTATCCGGGTGCCGCGTGCGACGTTCCGAGCCACCTCTATTCCTTCTCCCACGCGCCTTTCTCTTGGTCGCGTTATTTCGCCGGCAGCCGTGAGATCCACGCCTATCTCCGCGATGTGGCGGACAGGTGGGACGTGCACCGCCACATCCGCTTCGGCGTCGAGGTGACGGAGGCGCGCTGGGACGAGGCGGGTGGCGTCTGGCATGCCACGATCGTCGATGCGAACGGCGTTAGCGAGGTGCTGACCGCGGGCATGATCCTCAGCGGTGTCGGCGCGTTCAACAAGCCGCGCCTGCCGGACATACCCGGCATGGACAGGTTTGATGGCCCGAGCGTCCATACCGCCCGCTATCCCGACGAGGGGCTCGATCTGTCGGGAAAGCGCGTCGTGCTCGTCGGCAATGGCGCCAGCGCAATGCAGGTGGGGCCGGCGATCGCCGACGATGTCGCCTCGCTGACGATCGTCAACCGGACGCCGCAATGGGTAGCGCCCTTCCCGAAATTCAAGCAGACGATCCCAGAGGCGCTCCAGCACCTCCTTGCCGAATTTCCGCTGTATCGCCTGTGGTATCGCTTGCGGCTGAGCTGGGCATTCAACGACAAGCAATATGAGGCGCTGCGCCAGGATCCGGCATGGGACGGGCAGGGGCGCTCGATCAACGCGATCAACGACACGCACCGGCGCGGGCTGACCGCCTATATCGAAGCGGAACTCGGCGAGCGGCGCGATCTGCTGCCGAGCGTGCTGCCCGCCTATCCGCCGTTCGGCAAGCGCATGCTGCTTGACAATGGCTGGTATCGCACGCTGGCGCGGCCGCATGTCCGTCTGGTGAATGGGGCGGTCACAGAGGTATTGCGCGACGCCGTCGTCACCAGCGATGGCGTCACGCATTCGGCCGATGTCATCATCTGGGCGACCGGATTCGATGTGGTGAACATGCTTGCACCGATGCGGGTCTTTGGCGTCGGCGGACGTGAGCTGCATGAGGATTGGGACGGCGACGATGCCCGCGCCTATCTCGGTACGACCGTTCCTGGCTATCCCAATTTCTTCTGCCTCTACGGCCCGAACACGCAATATGGCCACGGCGGCAGCCTGATCTCGGTGCTCGAACGGCAGATGCATTACGTCATGTCACTCCTGCGGCAGATGTTCGCGGGGGGCATTTCGAGCGTCGACGTGCGGCGCGATGTGCACGATGCGTACAACGCCAAGGTTGATGAAACCCATGCGGGCCTGGTCTGGACCTATCCCGGCGTCGAGGGTTACGTGCGCAACTCAAAGGGGCGGATCGTCGTGAACAATCCCTTCCGGATTCTCGACATGTGGCGGATGACGGAAACGGCGGACCTCGCCGACTATCACCTCGGCCGCGCGTCCGCGCCGTCGCGCTCCGCAGGCGTCGGTCGATGAGCGAGGTGCTGGTCGAGCGGCACGGGGCGGTGCTGGTCATGACGCTGAACCGGCCAGCCCGCCGCAACGCGGTGAACCGCGCGGTTTCGCTGGCGATGGCTGCCGCCCTCGACAGGCTGGATGGCGATCCGGCGCTGCGCGCGGGCATCGTCACGGGTGCGGGCGGCAGCTTCTGCTCCGGCATGGACCTGAAGGCGTTTCTCGACGGCGAACGGCCCGAGCTGGAGGGCAGGGGCTTTGCCGGCGTGACCGAGGCGCCCACCAAGAAGCCGCTGATCGCCGCCGTGGAGGGCCATGCCTTGGCGGGCGGGTGCGAGCTCGCCCTGGCTTGCGACCTGATCGTCGCGGGGGAAGGCGCATCCTTTGGCCTGCCAGAGGCCGCGCGCGGGCTGGTCGCAGGGTCGGGCGGGCTGGTCCGCCTGCGCGAACGGATACCGCCGGCGATCGCGCTGGAATATGCGATGACCGCACGGCCGATGGACGCCGTTACGGCCCATCGGCTCGGGCTGGTGAATCGCCTCGTCCCGACGGGCGAGGCGCTTGCGGCGGCACTGGCGCTCGCCGGAGAGATCGCCGCCAACGCGCCGCTTTCGGTGATGGCGAGCAAGGCGATCATGGCGCAGGCGCCCGACTGGCCGGTGGCCGACAGATGGGCGCGCCAGCGCCCGATGGTGGAGGCGGTGCTGGCATCGGCCGACGCGCAGGAAGGCGCACGCGCATTCGCCGAGAAGCGCGATCCGGTCTGGAGTGGTCGATGAGCGAACGGACGAGCTCGGACGGCATGGCGGTGATCGGCGGCGGTACGATGGGGGTCGGGATCGCCTATGTATCGGCACTGGCGGGATACTCGGTAGCCCTGGTCGAGCCGGACGACGGGCGCGCCGCTGCGGTGATCCGCACGATCGCGGACAAGCTGGACGAGGCGGTCACGCGCGGGAAGCTGGAGACGGGGGCGCAGGATGCCGTGGTGGCGCGTGTGCGCCGCGTTGGCGCGATAGACGATCTGCCGGAGGATCTAGCGGTGATCGTCGAATCCGTTCCCGAAAGGCTGGATCTGAAGATCGACGTGCTCACGCTGGCGGCAGCGCGGCGGCCCCGCCTGCTGGCCACCAACACCAGCGCGATGTCGATCGATCGGCTGGCCGGCAGCGTTCGCGATCCCGCGAATTTCCTGGGGCTGCATTTCTTCAATCCTGTATGGTCGATCAAGCTTCTCGAGATTGTGCGGGGCGCCGCCACCGCCTCGGATGCGCTGGAAAACGCGCGCATATTCGGCGCCAGGATCGGCAAGGAGACGATCACCGTTCGCGACGTGGCGGGCTTTGCCACCAGTCGCCTGGATTTCGCGGCGTCGCTTGAAGCGATGCGGATGCTGGAGGACGGGGTGGCGAGCGCCGAGGATATCGACCGTGCCGCGGTACTGGCCTATCGCCATCCGGTCGGCCCGCTGCGCCTGAGCGACATCGTCGGGCTGGATGTCCGGCTGGATGTGGCGCGCACGTTGGAGGCCGCGCACGGTCCCCGCTTCGCGCCCCCCGCCATTCTCTCCGCCATGGTTGCGGAAGGCCGGGTCGGCGCGAAGGCCGGACGCGGTTTCTTCGACTGGCCCTGATCAACACGAGGATTTGCCGATGTCCGCGCAGCCGATGTTCTTTTCGCCCCTGGTCGATACGGCCGATCACCATCGCGCCTTGCGTGAAAGCGTGGGCAAGCTGGTCGGCCGGTTCGGACGCAAATACTATCAGGATTGCGTGCGGCGCGCCGAGGAGCCGGAGGAATTGTGGGGTGAACTGGGGAAAGCGGGCTTTCTGGGCGTCCACATTCCCGAGGAGCATGGCGGCAGCGGCGGCGGGATCGCGGACTATAATGTCGTGGTGGAGGAATGCGCGGCGCAGGGCTGCCCGATGCTGCAACTCGTCATCAACTCAATCACCGCGCCGATCATCGCCGCTCACGGCTCCGATGCGATGAAGGCCGAATGGCTGCCGGGCATCGCCAACGGCTCGCGCAAGATATGCTTCGCGATCACCGAACCGGACGCGGGATCGAACACGCACAAGGTGAAGACCAACGTCACGAAAAGCGGCGACGGCTTCCTGCTGAACGGGTCCAAATACTGGACGTCCGGCATCGATGTGTCCGACGCGGTGATGATCGTCGCGCGGGATCCGGAGATGGAGACCGACGAGCGTTCTGTGTTGTCGCTGTTCCTGCTGCGGACCGATGCACCGGGCCTGAGTTATCGGCCGATCGATTCCGCGGTGATGACGCCGGAGAAGCAGTTCACGACCTTCTACGACAATATCGCGCTCGACGGATCGGCGCTGATCGGCCGCCGGGGGGCCGGGCTGAAGCAGGTTTTCGTGGGGCTGAACCCGGAACGGATATCGGCGGCGGCCATCAACAACGGCATCGCCCGCTTCGGCTTGGCGCAGGCGGCGGACTATGCACGCGATCGCTCCGTGTGGTCGACCCCGATCGCCCAGCATCAGGGTGTCGCCCATCCCCTGGCGGAAGCCTATATCCATGTACAGGCCGCGCGCCTGCTGAATGCCCGCGCCGCCCAGCTCTACGACATGGGGGAGGATGCGGCGGAGGCGGCCAACATGGCCAAGTTCACTGCCGCCGATGCGTCGCTGAAGGCGCTGGACCAGGCGATCCAGGTGCACGGCGGCAACGGACTGAGCTTCGAATACGGGCTTGCCGACCTGTGGTTCATCGCGCGGCTGCACAAGACGGCGCCGGTCAGCCGCGAGATGGTGCTCAACCATGTCGCGCAGCACGGCATGGGACTGCCCAAGAGCTACTGACGTGGCCGGCACGCAGCCCACCCTGCTCGCGGCGATGCGGCATTTTGCGGAGACGACGCCCGGTGCTCCGTGTCTCGCTCACGGTGACACGCTGCTCACCTTCCGCGACATGGACGAGCGGAGCGGTCGCCTCGCCGGTCTGCTGATCTGTCGGGGGGTCGAGCGGGGCGACCGGGTAGCTCTGTTGTCGCACACGGGAACGATATTCTACGAACTCGCATTCGCCTGCGCCAGGATCGGCGCGATCATGCTTCCCCTCAATTGGCGCCTGGCCGACGAAGAGATCGCGCAGATCCTCGCGGATGCCGATCCGCGCCTGGTCCTGGTGCAGGAGGCATTGGCCGGCCGGGTCCCCGGATCGACGGCATCGGCCGAACTCTGCGCGTTTCTCGCCCCATCCGCGAACGAGCCGGCCAAACCCCCAACGCGCGCCGTCGATCCGGACGAGGCGACGCTGCTGCTCTACACCTCGGGCACCACGGGCATGCCCAAGGGTGTCCTCATCAGTCAGACGAACCTCTCCTTCGTCGAGCGGATGGCGCGCGAGGGATGGGGGTTCGATGCGGCGAGCGTGAACCTGGTCGCGATGCCCCTCTTCCACATCGGCGGGATCGGCTACGGCATGATGGCGTTGAGCCAGGGCGGCCTCAGCGTGCTGCTCGATCAGCTCGATCCGGCCAGCATCGTCGAGGCCGCGAACCGGCATGGCGTGACGCATGCCTTCTTCGTGCCGACCGTGGTACAGCGCCTGGTCGATCATGGCGAGGGGGGCGGCGGCAGGCCGGAAACGCTGCGCCGCATCGTGTACGGGGCGGCGCCGATCGGCGAAGCGCTGCTGCGCCGCGCGCTGGCGCTGTTCGGCTGCGCGTTCAGCCATGCCTATGGCGCGACGGAAACGGCCGGCACCGTCATCACCCTGTCGCCTGGCGACCATGATCCCGATGGTCCCAGGCCGGGGCGTCTGCGATCCTGCGGACGGCCATGGCCGTGGGTGGAACTGCGCCTCGTCGATCCCGCCACCGAGCGCGAGGTGGAGCCGGGCGAGGTTGGCGAGATCCGTATCCGCTCCGACATGGTGATGCTGGGTTACTGGCGGAAACCCGCCGAAAGCGCGGCGGCGATTACATCGGACGGCTGGCTGAAGACCGGGGATGCCGCGACACGCGACGAGGACGGCTTCATCTATATATGCGATCGCTACAAGGACATGATCGTTTCCGGCGGCGAGAACATCTATCCGGCCGAGCTTGAGAACATACTCGCCGCCCACCCCCATGTGGCGCAGGTGGCGGTGATCGGTGTTCCTCATCCCAAATGGGGCGAGACCCCGCGCGCCTATATCGTTCCGCGCGCCGGCGCGGCACCCGAAGAGACGGCGATCATCGCCTACAGTCGCACGCGCATCGCGGCGTATAAATGCCCTACGTCGATCCGGTTCGTGAAGGGCCTGCCGCAAAACGCATCGGGCAAGATCCTGAAGAAGGATCTTCGCGAACTGGACCGGAATTTTCCGGAGAACTCCGCATGACACTGCCACACCCGGCACGCGCGTTGCGCGGCTTCGCGATCGATTTTCTCACCTCGCATGACAATGACGCGGTCGCGTGGGTGATGGATCCGGGCTACCGCCTGTCGATCGGTGGGCATCTGTTCGACGGGCGGGATGCGGACTATCTGCCGGCCACCGCCGCCCAACTCGATCAGTTTCCGGGGCTGACCGTGACCGTGCACGACGTGATCCTCGGCGACGCGGGCCTCGCCATGCGTTTTACCGAGCATGGCGCCTCGATCCGGGACGGCGGACGCGTCGCCGCATGGCGCGGCGTCACCCTGTTCCGCATGGAAGGCGAACGTCTTGCGCACGGATGGGCGGAGGAGGATTATTTCGCGCGCAAGCGGCAGCTGAAAAGCGGTGTGCCCGATCCGGTCGGCCCGCCGGCCCTGGCGGCGTGGGACCAGCCGGTGCTGCCGCCCGATCCGACCACCGAGGCGATCGTCCGCGCCTGGCTGCCCGGGATAGTCGGCGATCCGGCGGTGGAATCCGTACTCGTTGGCGGGCCGGGTTTCGCCGATCTGCTCGATGTCGATACGGTCGAGATCGCCCACATCTTCACCGCAGGCGATCGGGCGGCCGTGCACATCCTGTGTCGAGGGCACTACGCCGGCGGTTTCGGGGATATCGATCGCGCGTTGGCCGGCGCGCCGGTAATCCTACGGATGGCGGCGATGATCGACGTGGCGGGCGGGGTGGTCTCCCGCGCGCAGGTATCCGGCGACCGGCTGGGGCTGCACCGCCAGCTCCTCGGCCTTTCTCGCCATCGACGGGGGTAGACATGGCCAAGATCATCATCACCTGTGCCGTTACCGGCGGCGCGCACACACCAAGCATGTCGGATGCGCTGCCGATCACCCCCGGCGAGATCGCGGATCAGGCGATCGCCGCGGCGGAGGCGGGTGCCTCTATCCTCCATTTGCATGCGCGGGTGCCCGAAACCGGGCAGCCGACGGGCGATCCGGCCGTCTTCGCGCAGTTCCTGCCGGTGATCCGCCAGCGTACCGATGCGGTGGTGAACCTGACGACGGGCGGCTCCGCGACGATGAAGCTGGACGACCGGCTTGCCGCCGCCGCGCGCTTCAAGCCGGAAATGTGCTCGCTGAACATGGGCAGCATCAATTTCTCCTTCCATGGCGCGGGGCGCCGCATCGAAACGTGGAAGCATCCGTGGGAAAAGGACTATGTCCTGGGCTCGGACGACTTCATCTTTCGCAACACCTTTCGCGACATTGACCGGATCATGGCGACGATGCGGGAGAGCGGGACGCGGTTCGAGCATGAATGCTACGATGTCGGGCATCTCTACAATCTTGCGCATTTCGTGGAAGAGGGCGCGGTGCGGCCGCCTTTCTTCATTCAGATGATCTTCGGCATTCTGGGCGGGATCGGGCCGGATCTGGAGAATTTGATGTTCATGAAGGGGACGGCGGATCGGCTGTTCGGCCGCGATGCCTTTCAGTGGTCTGTGCTGGCGGCAGGCCGGCATCAGATGCCGTTCCTCACGCAGGCCGCGCTGATGGGAGGGCATGTCCGCGTCGGCCTTGAGGACAGTCTGTTCATCGAACGCGGGCGGATGGCTGTATCGAATGCGCAGCAGGTGGAGAAGATCGTTCGCATCCTGCGCGAGATGGGCCACGAACCCGCAACCCCAGCCGAGGCACGCGAGATGCTTGCTTTGAAAGGGGCAGATCGGGTCGAATTCTGAACGGACGGTCGCGTTCGCGTCAGCCGTGCAGGGCGATCGGCATGAGCGTGGCAGCGGCCGGTGGCGTCGCGAGGGCCGCGAGCACATGCGACAGGGCCGCCTTGCCGAGAACAACGCCGCCCGCGCGATGCGCGTCTGCCGTCGCCCACTGCTCCACAAATAGGAAGTGCGCCGGCACATCGGCATCCTGGAAAAGCTGAACCCCCTCGCACCCGGCGATCGCACGGACCCGTCCGGCGAGCGTGACCAAAGCATCACGCAGCGCCTCAATCCGATCATCGGCGGCGAGAAGATCATATGTTCGGCAGAGCACCATCGACGTCCTTTTCCCAGATCGATCAAGCGATCAGGCCGCCGTCATACCGCCGTCCGCCACATGTTCGGCGCCGGTGATGAAGGAACTTTCGTCCGAGGCGAGAAATACCGCGAGGCGGGCGATCTCCTCCGGGTCCGCCATGCGCCGGAGTGGAATCTGCGTCACATTGCCGCCGCCATCCTCATCGGTGGCAGCCACCATCATCGGCGTCTTCACGTAGCCCGGGTGGATTGAGTTCACCCGGACGTTGCGGTCGCCATATTCCACGGCGACATGCTTCGTCATGCCACGCACGGCGAACTTGCTGCCGACATAAGCGAGGTTCGGCGAGCCGATGATCGCGACCATGCCCGAGATGGACGAGATGTTGACGATGGAGCCGCCGCCCGCCGCCACCATGCCCGGCAACACCGCCTGCATGCCGAGGAAGGTGGAAAGCTGGTTCACCGCGCAGACCCGGAGATAGTCCGCCTCCGCAAGATCGATGGTGCTGGTGACGGGGCCGATGATGCCGGCATTGTTGACGAGCACCGTCACGGCACCGAAAGCGGCCTCAGCCTCGGCAACGACGCGCCGCCACCCGGCGGCATCGGCGACGTCATGTTCGACGAAGCGCGCATTCTCACCCAATTCTCTGGCCAGCGCCGTGCCGGCGGCACCATTTAGATCGCTCAGCATGACCCTGGCGCCCTCCGCCACGAAGGCACGGGCGTGGGCGGTGCCCATACCCTGCGCCGCGCCCGTGATGATCGCGACCTTGCCGCCGAGTCTGTGCACATCCATCTCCCAGGTCTTGTATCTGGTTTCGATCAGAAGATTTCGAGCGGGTCGGCCGCTCACGCATGATGCCGGCCCCTCGAAATAGGGTCAGGTATCGAAGATCGCGACGGCGCGGGTCCAGCCGGCGGACGCCGCACGGATCTTCATGGGAAAGCAGGCGATGGTGAAGCCGCTTGGCGGCAGCGACTCCAGATTGTGCAGCTTCTCCAAGTGGCAATAGCCGATCTCGCGCCCGGCCTTGTGCCCTTCCCAGATCAGGCCGGCATCGCCTGTGGCCTCAAACTGGCTTTTTGTATGGGCGAACGGGGCGTCCCAACTCCAGCCGTCGGTGCCGGTGAGGCGCACGCCACGTTCCAGCAGGTACATCGTTGCGGCATATCCCATGCCGCAGCCCGCAGTGACGTAATCGTCTCGCCCGTAACGCCTGCCCGCAGCGGTGTTGACCACGACGATCTCCAGCGGGGACAGCGTGTGGCCGATACGCTCCAGTTCTGCCTCGACATCCTTTGCGGTGACGACGTAGCCATCCGGGAACTTGGCGAAATCGAGCTTCACGCCGGGCTGAAAGCACCAGTCCAGCGGCACTTCGTCTATGGTGATCGCGCGTTCGCCCTTATCCATCGTCGACGCATAGTGATAGGGCGCGTCGAGATGCGTGCCATTGTGGGTGATGAGCTCGACCCGCTCGATGGCCCACGCCTCACCATCGGGCAGGTCAGAGCCTTGCAGACCGGGAAAGAAGCCGATCAGGTCGGGCAGCGATGTCTTGTGATCAATATAGGTGATCCGTGGTCGATAAGGCGCCGGATCCGAGAGGACGTCATTTTCGAGATAGACCGAGAGATCGACGATCCGGCGTGCCATGTTCTCTTGTCCCGCTGATCACTGGCCCGATTTGTGGCTGGGCAGCGCGACGATCAGTTCGGGCGCGATGTTGCGCTCACCCTTCTCGTCGATGTGCCGCTGAATGCGATCCTGGATGGCCGCCCCAATCTTGCCCGCCAGCACCGGGCGCGAGGCGCGGCATTCAGCCTCGGAGATGACGCGGTTGTCGGGCACCGCATCGATCCGAGGCATCACATAGCGCGCGAACATCTCGTAGGATCGCTTGGTCTGCGTCCAGTCCGCCCAGTTTGTGCCGAACAGGACCAGAGTGCCGAACCCGCCGGACTGCCTCTGGAGACGTTCGATCTGCGCGACGGCCTCGTCCGGCGTGCCGATCACCGCCATATGCGAATCGAGCATCGCATCGACCACATCGCCGCCGCCCGGCACGATCGGCAGCGCCGCGACGTTGCGCAGATAGTCCGCCCAGCCTTCGATGCCGAATTGCACGTCCGCACGAGCCTGCTCGCGCGTTTCGGCGATATGCATCGGCGCCACGAGCCGCCAGTTCCGGCGATCGACGACCTTGCCGTTATCCCGCGCGATCTCTTCGCAGATCGCCCAGTTTGACGCCAGCGCATCGAAGGCGGCGGAGGCGGTGGCGCCGAAGGAGAGCATGCCGATCCCGTTGCGACCGGCCGCGCGCGATCCCGTCGGCGAGATCGTGCTCGCTGCGATCATGTCGATGCTGGGGCGGCTGTAGGGCGTCATGTGGATGCGTGCGTTGTTGAGCGTGAACCAGTCCGTCTGATGCGTGATGGTCTCGCCGCGCATCAGACGGGTTATGACGTCAATGGCTTCGTCCATCATATCGCGCTGCCGGGCGACGGAAATGCCCATCATCTCCGCGTCCGACGCGAGCGAGCCCGGCCCCATTCCCAGCATCACGCGGCCGCGGGTCATGTGATCCAGCTGGCTGTAGCGTTCGGCGAGCATAAGCGGATGGTGATAGGGTACGGAACTCACGGCGGAGCCGAGTTTGATCCGCTTCGTCCGCTCCGCGGCGGCGGCGATCATCACCTCGGGGCTGGCGATTGTCTCCCAGCCGGCGGAGTGATGCTCGCCATACCAGATCTCGTCGAACCCCAGATATTCCAGATGTTCGGCCAGCTCCAGATCCCGCTGGAGGCACAATGTCGGGTTCTCGTTGAGGGGATGGTGCGGGCCGACGAAGACGCCGTAACGTAGCTTATCAGTCATTCCGAACTCCCTCCTGTGTCGCTCCGCGAGCGGCGACCGTCGCCGGCTTGGATGAGCAAGACGGCGCGGCCTTTTTCAACTAAGCGGAGCTGTCCGAGCAGACGGCATTTCGGAAGAGCGCGAAAGACAGATCATCTTTTTGCATCCTCCTTGCCATCCTCTCGCCGCTCCGCGTTCCTTGTCTTCTCGGGCGGTTTATGATGCGAGCAGAGTGATCATCGATATAGCCCGCGAGCCTGTTCAACGAGGCCGCGACACTGCCGTTTCTGTTCTCGACTCGAATGAAATTCAAAGCCTTTTCGATCTATGTCCAATGCCTAAGGCGCGGCGCAGAACCTGTCAACGCATGTATTGACGAGGCGGATGAATTCGGGATTACGGCCTCCGGACGGGCAGCGCTTGCGGCAGAGCAGCGCGGCTGAGCTACACTTGCCTTGTGCGGGCGAGCCGACACCGGTGTGTTTGGGGCTATCAGGGGCGGATGATTTTCGTATACCGATTGCCTCCGGGCAGCTTGGACAGGACGATTGTGACGCGGGAAAGTGGTATCAGCAAACGACGGGTCGCCGCGAAGAAGGACTCAAGCGCATCCTACGTCGCCCGGCGTCAGGAGATCGCCGACGCCGCCATCCGCGTCTTTCACAAGATGGGGCTCGAGCGTGCCAGCATGTCCGCCGTGGCAGAGGAACTCGGCATCGATCGTGCTTCGCTCTACTACTATGCATCCTCCAAGGAAGTGCTGTTCGACGAGTGCGTTCGAACCGTGGTCGAACGCAACCTGGCTCTCGTCAAGCGGATCGAGGCCAGCAGAGTGAGCCCGCGCCGCAAGTTGCGCGATCTGATAATCGCGCTCATGTCCTCCTACGGCGAATATTATCCGGTATTCTACATCTATATCCGCGAAAACCTGAGTCAGGTCAGCGAGGGCCGCACCGAATGGTCGCGCGACATGCGCGGGCTGAACCGGCAGACCACCGATGCCGTCATCTCGATCATCGAGCAGGGATATGCGGACGGCAGCTTTCGCAATGTAGGCCCTGCGCGCGTCGTCGCCTATGGCGTGCTTGGTATAGTCGGCTGGACCCATCGCTGGTTCCGCCCGGATCAGAGCGCCGAGAGCGCCAGTGAAATCGGCAAGATATATGCGGAACTGTTCCTCGCAGGGATCGAATCACCCTACTGATCGACGCACAGGCGGGGTTCCGGTTCAGGCGACGGTCGCCTGCAGGTTTACATCCATCATCTGCGGCCGGGTCTCCGCGAAAGAGGGCCGCGCTTCGAGCGCGGAGACCGCCTCGCCCAGCGCGGCGTGCGATCGGCGCCAGAGGAGGGCCGTGACGTTCGGGCTGAGGCCGGACTCCACGGCGAACTCGATGCCTAACAGGGTCGTGGCCACCGCTATGTCGCCGAGATCGAGGCCATTGTCCGCAGCACGGGCGCGTAGACCATAAAGGCGCTCGAGCTCCGCCAACGCTCCACGCACCTTGCGGGTCTGGCGGTCCACCCAGGCGGCGCTCGGATCGGGGCGGTGCAGCTCGAATATCAGTGATTGGGCGACTTCCATCAACCGTTCGCCCAGCATCTGCCGCTTGAGCGCGGCCAGTCTGGCCGGCAATGCCGACGGCAGAAGTGCCGGTTCGGGAAAGCGCGCCTCCAGCCATTCCACGATATAAGACGAGTCGTACACGACCTCCTTCTCATCCGTAACAAGGATCGGAAGTTGTTCGAGCGGGCTGTATTCGGGCGTACAGGTTCGGTCCCCCCACGGCACATCATAATGCACGTCGAACACGATGTGCTTCTCGTGCAGAACGATCGCGACCTTGCGGCCGAACGGGCTCGGCCGGGCATTGATGAGTGTGTAGGCCATCTCGTCCGTCCCCCGCCCGCTTCTGTCACACAGCGTAAGTCCAGTCTGCCTCAGAACTTGTAGCGCAACTCAGCCAGGAAGGTGCGCGGTGACCCCGGAACCGCCGTGTTGAACTGGAAGAGTTCGCCGGTCGCGATGCCGCCTACATAATAAGTGCGGTTGAACGCATTTTTCACAAGCCCGGCGATCGACCAGCCCGCCGTCTGATCCTCAAGTCCCAGGCGGAAGTTCACGAGGGTATAGCCGTCAATCCGAGCGCCCGGATTGTTGTTGCCGGTGGAGGAGAAAAAGAAGGACGATTGCGAATATAGATCGGACCGCAGGCTGGCTTCGATCGAGTTGGTGACGGGCACCTCGATCTCGCCATAGACCGAACCCGACCATTTTGGCGTGTCGGGATAGGTGCCGAACTCCACCGGGGTGCCGCCACCGATCGATACGAGATTATTGGTGAAGCGCGCGCGCGTATAGTTAAGCGCGCCACCGAGCGTAAGCCACGAAGACGGCCGGACGGACCCATCCGCCTCAAAACCGGTGATCTTCGAGCGCGGCACGTTAACGGTGACGGCGGCGGGAGTGGAGCCGAGCAGAGTGTAGGCCACTCGCTGCCCGTCTTTGATCCAGTTCTGATACCCGGCCAGATTGAACTGCACCGGGATGGCACCGACTTCACCACGATATTTGATGCCGACCTCAAGATCGGTCAGTGTCTCGCGGCCATATTCATTGCCGCCGGCAGAACCCGGGCCAGGTACGGGATTCTCGATGCCGTTATATCCACCATTCTTGTAGCTGCGGCGCGAGGCGACGTAGACGAGCAGGTTCGAGTTGATCTGATCCTGCACGCCGAGCGTCCAGCTTACGTTGCCGTAGGATTTGCGCTGGTTGAAATCGAAGGTGGCCTGTTGCGCCGGCGGTGCCTGGAAGGCAGTATCGTCGGAAAGCGTATCGAACTTGATCCGCTCATGCGTGTAACGCGCGCCGATGGTGACTCCCAAGCCCTGGATGCCCGTCAGCTCGCTCAGGTCGTAGGTCCCCTGGCCATAGCCGGCATACATGTCACGAGTGGTGAACTTGTGATAGCGGGTGGTGGACGTGAGCGGCGGGAACTCCAGCAGAAGGCTCGTCGTCAGATCGACGTTCGTCTCGTGCGAGTAGAAACCACCGACGACATAATCCAGGTTTCCACCGAACGTCTTGCCGGCCAACTGCAGTTCCTCGGAATCTTGGCGCGTTGTATCGTTCTTGCCGCCGCCGGGACCGTTGCTGTCGATCCCATAGGCCGTGCCGTCGATATCGCCCGAACTATTGGCCTTGAGATTGGTGAAGCCGAAGATGTTACGGATCCTCGTGTCCGGCGCGACCTCGAAGGATGTGATGTTCGAGATGATGATGTTGCGGCCGATATATTTGTTCAGGCCGTCGGTCTCGATCCGATGTGGCCCGCGGGCCTTCTGGGTCGCAAGATAGGAGGTTATGCCGCCCGGATCCAGCTTGGGATTGGCGGCAGCATAGGCGGCGGCGCAATTGTTGGTCGCCGCGTTGCACCCGGCCGCGCCGCCGGTAAACGCGTTGATCAGGAAGTTGTACTGTGGCTGGTTGCCGAAGGCCGTGAGCGCGATCAGCGGCACCGCACCTGCGGAGTCGAGGCTGTAGATCAAGCCGCTCAGGCTGTTGCCGTCCGCATGCAGATAATCGACGACCAGTTCGTTCTTGATGCTGCTGCTGAAATTGACCGTGACGCTGCCGCGCAAGCCGTAGCGATCGACGTTGCCGGCGCGATTACCCTGAAAGACATTCTTCTGATAGCCGTCCCGCTTCTCGTAGAAGCCGGCGAAGCGGGTCAGGACTTTGTCATTCACGAGGGGAACGTTGATTGCTCCCTCCACCTCGCGCGAAGCGTAATTGCCGAAGCGACCGCTCACATAGCCGCCGAAATCCTCCGTCGGGCGGGTCGTCGTGAAGAGCACCGCACCGCCTGTCGAGTTGCGTCCGAACAGCGTCCCCTGCGGCCCCTTCAGCACCTGGATCGATTGCAGATCGTAGAAGGCGGACGCGCCGCCGCCCACGCCATCAAGCTGAATTTCATCGAAATAGGGAAGCACGCCCGGGCGTGTATCACTGAACGCGTCGAGCGATTGACCGCGAAGTGCGTAATTCAGCTGATTCGAGTTCTGGCCGGCGCGGATCGTCAAGCCCGGCGTGGCGGCCTGGAGGTCCGATTCGGTGACGATCGCCTGCTTCGCCAGCGTGGTGCCGCTCAGCACCGCGACCGCGACCGGCGTCCGCTGCAGCGATTCCGAGCGCCGCTGTGCGGTGACAACGATGTCTCCGGTCAATCCCGCCTGGGCGCTCGGCGCCGGGGCGGAGGCCGGGTCCGCCTGAGCGCCAGGCGTCGGGGCGGGCGCCGGGTCCGCCGTCTGTGCCAGCGCGCCGGTCGCGTTTGCCAGCGCGATCAGCGAAACCACGGACGCGATGCCAACCTTTTGCTTCAGCACATCACTCTCCCCGTTGTCGTACCCGCAACCCGTTCGCCGCGAGCGTTTTGCCAGCCACTCCCGATCTTCGGTCGGGTAGCGGCCTGATTTCCGGAAAAGTACAGCAGCTAACATACCCCGTCAACGGACGTGTTGAGAAGGCGATCACCGCAGGCTGGTACCGGACCCCTCACCGCGTGGCGGACAGATGCCTCAGTTTGATAGCGTTACGGATAAGCTCGTGAACCGGTTGCCGAATCAGTCCGAAGCGCGACGAACGCCGGCTCACCGGCCTAGCCCCGTTGCATTCCGTCAAAACGCGGCCGTCGCGGAGGCCGACTTCAAGCTCGGACACGGTCGGCACCGATCTCCGCCGCGCGAGCGGCGAGTGAGCTGCCCCCGTCCGAGTGGTCCATCGACTGAGATAGTCTGTGCCGCGAATGAGGGTTCCCCGGTTTCTCATCCAAGTCGAGGGTGAGTTTTCGGTGTTCATTTGGCCGCGATCGTGGCGGCGGCACCAGCACATTCGACCGGCGTCAGCCATCCTCCACCGCTTTTCCAACGATGCTGCGCATCGCTGGAACCTTGAGCGGTTCCGCCAAGCGATGTGTAAGGACGGCTCTCGTTATAGTCCCGTCGCCACTCCTCGATCTTGGCTCGCGCGTCCTCCAGCGACAGGAACCAGTGGGTGTTCAGGCACTCGTCGCGCAGACGGCCGTTGAACGACAATGCCGCCGCTCGTCATCCGCGATCCGCCGGCAACACTCGTTGAGGCGCGAAATGCTCAGCGTCGTAGGTGCGGTAGAGAGCCGCATAGACGCCGCCTGCTGCGACGAGGTCGTGATGCGGGCCGATCTCGACGATCTCGCCGTTGCTTACGACGGCGATGCGATCGGCGTCGCGGATCGTCGCCAGCCGGTGGGCGATGACGATCGCCGTGCGCCCCCGACAGAGCTGGCGCAGCGCGCGCTGAATGCGTCGCTCCGTATGCACGTCGACGGCGGAGGTCGCCTCGTCGAGCACGAGCACGGCCGGATCGGCGAGATAGGCGCGGACGAGGCAGACGAGTTGGCGCTGGCCCTGGCTCAGCTGCGTGCCGAGCGTGCCGACCTGCGTGCGGTAGCCGTGCGGCAGTGCCTCCAGCACCTCGTCCGCGCCGAGCTCCCGCGCAGCGGCGATCAGGTCGTCGTCCGACGCCTCCGGGCGCGCGAGCCGCAGATTGTCGAGGATGGAGCCGCCGAACAGCACATTGTCCTGCAGCACGATGCCCACCTGCCGCCGGAGGCTCGCCTCCGAGAGCGCGCGGATGTCGTGGCCGTCGAGCAGCACCGCGCCCGCGCCGACATCGTAGAAGCGGGTGAGCAGCTGGACGAGCGTGCTCTTGCCATGGCCGGTCGCGCCGACCACGGCGAGCACCTCGCCGGCCGTGACCTTGAGGTTGAGGCTGCGTATCACCGGCCGCCCGTGCACGTAGCCGAAGCTGACGTCGCGAAACTCGATATCGCCGCGGATGCGCGGCAGTTCCACCGCGCCGGCCGCATCGGCGATCTCCGCGCGCGTATCGAGCAGCAGGAAGATCCGCTGGGCGCAGGCCGTACCGTTCGCATGACGCTCGAACAGGTCGCCGAACTCCTGAAGCGGGGCGAGAAAGAGGAAGACGTAGAACAGGCTCTGCGCCAGCTCGCCGAGGGTCAGCGTGCCGAGGGCGATGCCGCGCCCGCCGACGACGAGCATCAGCGCCAGCGCCAGCGTGGTGAGCATGCCGGTGAACGGCGCGAACCAGCCCGACCGGCTGGTGCCGCGGATCAGCGCGCTGTTGAACTCTCCGACGAGGCCCATGTACCGCGCGAGATTGGCATCCTCGCGTCCGGATTGCTTGATGAGCCGCACGCCCGCCACCGTCTCCACCAGATGCGCGGTGAAGCGGCTCCGGTTCTCGGCCACCCTGGCGAAGCTCTTCTGCGAGATGCGCTTGAAGATGCGCGTCGCGATCGCGAGTAGCGGCACGACGCCGACGAGGCTGAGCAGCAGGCTTGGCGCGATCAGGAACAGCAGAATGCCGGACACGATCAGGCGGAGGATGGCGGAGAGGAACTCGGGCGGCCCCTGGATAAGCAGCGGCTCCAGCGTGTCGACGTCGCGGTCCGCGCGCGAGATGATGCGGCCGGCCTTCGTGCGATCGAAATAGCCGACGCTGAGCGACTGGACGTGGGCGAACACGCGCGCGCGCAGATCGTTGAGGACGCTGATCGCGGCCGATCCGGCGAGATATTGCGACAGGCCGCCCAGCACGAAGCGCACGCCCCAAGTCGCCGCCAGGCCGATGCAGGCCAAGGCGATCAGGCCCGCATCGATCCCCGCCGGGCCGCGCAGCCCGCGATCGATGACCCAGCCGATGAGGACCGGGCGGGCGAAGATGGCGAGGACCTGCAACAGCTCGATCCCGATCACCGCCGCGATCAGCGGGCGCACCGGCCCGAGCAGCGGCAGCAGGCGGTGCAGCATGCCGCGATCGAGCGCGGTCCGGGCGAACTTCTCCTCAAGCTCGATGTCGGAGAGCGGCCGGTCGCCGGCGAGTGCGTTCGCCATCAGAGACCCATCAGCGAGCGGTAGGCGGGGCTGCCCGCCTCCAGCTCGGCATGCGTGCCCTGCGCCGCGATCCGGCCGTCGGCGAGCAGCAGCACGCGATCGGCGGCAAGCACGGTCGACAGGCGGCTGGAGACGATCAGCATCGTGACCGGCTTGCTCCGTCGTGCCCGCAAGCCACGGATGTTGTGGATCGCGCGTGCCTCGGTCGCGGCATCCAGCGCGCTTGTCGCATCGTCGAGCGCGAGGATGTCCGCGTCGGCGAGCAGCGCGCGGGCGAGGCACAGGCGCTGGCGCTGGCCGCCCGACAAGGTGGCCCCGCGATCGCCGACGCGCGTGTCCAGCCCCTCGTCGAGCCGTTCGAGCAGCTCGTCCGCCGCGGCCAGTTCCAGCGCGCGGACCAGTTCGGCGTGGCTCGCATCGGGTGCCGCAAGCCGCAGGTTGGCGGCCAGTGTGTCCGAGAACAGGAAGCTCTCCTGCGGGAGGACGTGAACGCGCCGGCGGAGCGCGCCCTCCTTCAGTTGGCGGACATCGCGCCAGCCATGTTCGTCGGAGCCGATCAGCACCGCGCCACGCTCCGCCTCGACGAGACGGGGGATGAGGCCGGTCAGAATGCTCTTGCCCGATCCGGTCGCGCCGACGAGCGCCACGATCTCGCCGGGGTGGATCGTGAAGGACGTGTCGCGCAGCACGGGTGCTCCGCCGCCCGGTGCGCCCACCCAGACATGTTCGAAGCGCAGGCCGAGCGCGCCTTGCGGCACCGCCATGTCGCCGCCGACGATTTCCGGCGCGGTGTCCAGCACCTCCCAGATGCGCGCCGCCGACGAGCGGGCGTCCGCCACGATCTGGAGGAGCCGGCCGATGCCCTCGATACGAAGCACCAGCGTGTTCGCGACGAGCAGCGCCGCCACGAACTGGCCGACGTTCAGCCGCCCCGCGCCGACGAGCCAGGCGCCGTAGCCGAGTACCCAGACATGGCCGAGCGCGATGATCGTCTGCGGCACCGGCACGGTGCGCGCGGCATGGCGCAGGGCGGCACGCGCCTCGCACCGGAAGGTCTCGATATGCGCTTCGAAGCGGGCGATGCGCGCCGCCTGCAACGCGAAGGCCTTGATGACGCGCACGCCGTTCACGCCTTCGGACAGATCCTGCGTCACGGCGTCGTACGCACCGCCCACCTTGCGATCGAGCGCGACGAGCGCGTCCGCCTGCGCGGTGAGCAGGGCGATGCCGGCGAGCATCAGTATGAGCGGCGCCAGCCCGAGCCACGGCGCGTACCAGCAAAGCAGGCCTACCGAGGCGATCACGATCAGCCCGGTCTCGAACATCTGGCGCCAGAAGTTGATGAGCGCATCGCGCACCTTGTCGGCGTCGCGGGTCATTCGCGTCACCATCTCGCCGACGCCGTGCCGCCAATGGTAGGCGAGATCGAGCCGCGGGATCTGCACGAGGATGCGCCGGCGCAGCACCGTCAGCAGTTCCTGCCCGATCGTCAGCGAGAGCAGGCCGGCGCCATATTGCACGACGGCACGGGCGGTGGAGAGGCCGAGCAGCAGCGCGACCCAGAACCAGGCGCGCCCGTAATCGAGGCCGCCGTCGGCCGTGCGCGACACGAGGATGCCGGCGCCCGCCTCGTGCACGGCGCGGCCGACCAGCGCCTGCTGCGCGATGAGCGCCACGTTCACGGCCGCGAACATCAGCGCCGTCAGCCCGAAGCGGACGGGCATCTGGCCGTAGATGACGAGGCAGCGGAGGAGCGGGGACCGCGCGAGGCGGGTGGCGGAGGGGAGAGCGTCGGCACGCCCGGCCGGCGCCGGCCCGATACGCTCAGCCCGCAAGTCGGGCAGAGCGCGCGGCTTCGAGCGGTCGCACGTCGATCCAGCTGCGCACGTCGAACGTGTCGGGGATGAACTTCCACCGCGCCAGGAAGTCCGTGAAGTCCTGGATGCCGGTCACGTTCTGCTCGGACAGGTCCGTCTTCAGCCGGGTCTGCGCGTCCTGCCCGTAGGCGATGCTCACCCAATATTCGCTGGAGTTGGTCTCGCGCGCGAGGAAGCGGCGAACGTCGGAGGGGTTGTCCTGCGCCCAGGCCTCCACCCGCAGCACCTGCTCGACGATCGTCACGGCTGCGTCGAAGTGATTGTCGAGCAGGTTGCCGTCCACCGCCAGCGTGCGCGGCGTGCCGTTGTTGGCGCGGATCAGCGGATCGGGATGGATGCCGGTGTCGATCACGGTGGTCAGGCCGAACTGGTTGGCGGCCTGCGCGCCGTGCACGCCCTTCAGGAAGATGGCATCCACCTCGCCGCGCAGGAGGGCGATGAGCTCGAGATTGTTGGCGCGCGCGCGGCTCGTGGTGCCCCGCGCCAGCGTGCCGTTGACGTTCCGCGCCGCCTCGTCGCTGTAATGGACGTCGATATCCTGATCCACGATCTCGACATCGCCGACCGACAGGCCTTCGAGGCTCAGGGCGTTCTCCAGCCCCCGGATCGCCTGCGCGCGCGAGAAGTCGATCTCCACGTTGCGCCACTTCGGCAGGCCGAAACGGCGGCCCTTCAGATCTGCGACCGTCCTGATGCCGGACTCCGGGCTCGCGAGGATGAGCTGGGTCTCGTCCGCCCAGGACAGGCCGATCACGCGGGTGTCGCGGCCGAGCGCCTTCGCGCTGATCGCCGGAATGTTGCCGCCGTGCCGCACGGAGTTGCGGACTGTGTGGCTGAAGTGCGATTCCCGCGTCTTGAAGTCGTTCGATTCGAGGATCGAGCCGAGCTTGATGCCCCGCGCGCGAAACGCCTCCTCCAGCCAGCCATTCTGAATGGCGATGCCAAGGCCGGTCGGCACCGGGCAGCGCGTGTACCAGAGCGTATCGAGTGTCTCGGCCATGATAGATCCTTCAGGTCAGGAAGCGGGTTCGAGGACGGGGGACGGCGCAGGCGCTGCCGCGCGGTTCCGGTTGGCGGGGCGCGGCAGGCGCAGATGCTCGCGCAGCGTGCTACCTTCATATTCGGTGCGGAACAGGCCCCGCCGCTGGAGTTCGGGGACGACCAGATCGACGAACTCGTCGAGCGAGGTCGGCAGCACCGGCGGGATCAGGTTGAAACCGTCCACCGCGCGCTTGACGAACCAATCTTCGATCTGGTCGGCGATGTCGGCCGGCGTGCCGATCACCACGCGGTGCCCGCGCACCGCGTTGAACCGCAGGAACAGCTGGCGGATCGTCAGGTTCTCGCGCCGGGCGAGGGCGGTGAGCTGCTTCCAGCGGCCCTTGCCGTTGGCGGGCTCGGGCAGGTCGGGCAGCGGCCCGTCGAGCGGATAGCCGCTCATGTCCTGCCCCATCAGGTTCAACTCGCCGCGGAAATCGACCGCCGCCTCCAGTGCGTCGAACTTGTCCTGCGCCTCGTCACGCGTGCGGCCGATGGCGAAGGACAGGCCGGGCATCACCTTCAGATGATCCGGATCGCGGCCGAACCTGGCCATGCGGCCCTTCACGTCGGCGTAGAAGGCCTGCGCATCCTCGATAAACTGCGCCGCCGCGTAGATCATCTCGGCATATTTCGCGGCGAAGTCGCGGCCGACATCCGAGTTGCCGGCCTGCACGAACACCGGATGGCCCTGGATCGGCCGGGCGATATCGAGCACGGAGTCCAGCTCGTAATATCTGCCTTTGTGGTGGACGGGATGGACGTCGTCCGGATCGAGGTAGACGCCGCTCTCCCGATCCGCATTCTCGAAGGCGTCGTCCTCCCAGCTGTCCCACAGCTGGCGGGTGAGATCGACGAACTCGCTGGCGCGCTCGTAGCGATCGGCGTGGCTGAAGCTCGGATCGGCGCCGAAGCTCCTGGCCGCGCCATCAGCCAGCGAGGAGACGATGTTCCAGCCGATCCGCCCGCCGCTCAGATGATCGAGCGAGGCGAAGCGCCGCGCCAGCGCATAGGGCTGGTCGAAATTGGTGTTCACGGTCGCGACGAGGCCGATCTTCGACGTCACGGCGGCCAGCGCGGCAGCGAGCGTCAGCGGCTCGAATTCGAGGAAGGCGAAGCGGCGTTCGATGCCCTTCGTGCTGGCGCCGCTCTGGCCGACGAAGTCCGCGAAGAAGGCGGTGTCCAGCTTGCCGCGCTCGGCGGTCTGTACCATGTGCGCCCAGTGGGCGAAGTCGGGCCGGCCGCTGCCGATCGATTCCGGCTGGCGCCACGCGCCCGGATGGTGGCCGTGGCGCGTGAGGAACACGCCGAGCGTGAGCTGCCGCTGCTGCTGTTTCGTCATACGCTGTCCTGAACTTCTGCTGGGGCGGGCGCCGGCTCGTTCGCGGCGCCCGCGACCTCGTCACTCGGCCGCTTGCGCGGCGGCGTAGCTGATCGTGCCGTCGTCGGCGACGGCGGCGTCGGGCGGCACCAGCTTGCCCATCTTCCATTGCTGCTCCAGCACGCCGGGGCCGAAGAGCTGCGATCCGCCGAGCGCCCTGGCGAGGATCTGGAACTGCGCGCCTTCCTCCAGCAGCACGATCTGGTTGGTCAGATCGCGCAGGCCCTTCCAGCTCCACACGGTGGCGCCGCCATTCGCCTCGACGATGCCGGGCACCTCGCGATCCTGCTCCAGCGCGTCGAGGATGAAGTCCACCTCCGGCTGCCGGCGGTTGATGTAGACCGGCAGCTTGCTGGAGAAGCGGAAGCGCCGGTTGGGCACGTAGAGCAGGGGCAGCTCGGCATGGGCCTGCGAATAGGCGCCGAGGTGCGGCGTGTGGACGTGGCTGACCGCCTGAATGTCGGCGTGCTTCTTGAACAGCTTCAGGTAGCGCGCGGTGCCGCCGGGCGGGTTGCTCCAGAGGCTGTTGCCGTCGAAGTCGATCACCGCCGTGATCGGGTCGTCGGGGTTCTCGGCCCACAGGCCGGCATAGTTCAGCGTGACCAGCTTGTCCTCATCGGGGATGCGCACTCCGTAGAACAGGGTGCCGGACGGCGAGATGGTGCGCGTCTCGCGCAGCAGGCGAAAGGCCCTGCTGGCGTCTTTCTGCGCCTGGGTGATGAAGCCGATGGCTTCGGGCGAGAGGCCGGTCTGTGACATGGGCTGCGTCCTTAAGCGAGGGTGGGCGGGGAGAGGGTAAGATCGGCGGCGAGCCTGCGCGCGGCATACAGCGGGCGCGGGTCGATCCAGTCGGCCAGCGGGAAATCGGCGTCGAGGAAGCCGTGGGTGAAGAGGAAGTTCTTCTGCCGGGCGAACAGCGCCAGCCGCTCGTCGTCCAGCGTGGGATGCAGACCTTCGTGGAGCTTGGCGTATGCCTGGTCGACGGCCGCCGTGCTGCCGTCCGTCTCGTATCGCAGTATTTCGCGCAGGCGGTCGGAATCGGCGGCAATCCAGTCGGCGGCGCGCAGCGTCACCGCGAGGAAGCAAGCGAGATGATCGAAGTGATCGTCGATCAGGCTGCGGTGCACCGTGATCGGGCGCGGCGTGCCGTTGTTGACGCGAAAGCGGCGATCGGGAAGCGCATCGAGATCCACCGCGACGACGAGGCCGTTCTCGCTGGCCTGGTCCAGCGCGGCGGCGCCCTTTACGTAGATGGCGTCCACCTCGCCGCCGACGAGTGCCGCGACCGGCCACAGCCGGCCCACGCCGCTGCGGGCGCCGTCGCGGTCCGCCCCGCCGAGATCGCGGCCGCTGCCGCCGATGTTGCGCAGCCGGTCGGGCGTCTCGACGAGCGTCACGTCGTCCAGCGTGAGGCCGGCGGAGGCGAGGGCGCCCTTGTAGCCGGCGAGCGACATGCCGCGCGCGATGCTGGTGCCCCGCACATGCGCCGGGATCGGGTTCGCGGTCCAGCCGGGTAGCGCGAGGCGGCGCCCTGCGAGGTCTGCGGCGGAGCGGATGCCCGTGTCCGGGCGGGTGAGGATGAGTTGGCTCTCCTCGATCCAGGTGAGCCCGACCAGCCTGGTGTCGGCGCCCTGCGCGCGGGCGGCGATCGCCAGCATGTTGCCGCCCTCGCGGATCAGGGACGGCAGCGAGTGATCGTAATGGTGCCGCCCCAGTTCCGGCCCGGATTCCTGCAGCGTGCGCACGGTCACGCCCTGCGGAGCGAAGGCATCGGTCAGCCAGCCGAGCTTGTAGGCGATGCCGGTGGCGGTCGGCACCGGGCAGCGGGTGAACCAGAGTTCGTCCAGCGCGGGCTCGACCCGGCCGGGATCTGCGCGCTCCAGCGTGGTTGCCATGGTGCCTGTCTCCCGCGTTGCCGACCAGAGTCGGTGCCTGAGGCGGTACAGAGCAACGACCATGCCAAGCGCGAAGTCGGCCGAAATACAGGCGTTAAAGGCGGGGGGTCGCGCGTCGTGCGCGATATGCAGCAGCCTCGCTGCTGCGTTTTCAGCGCAAGCGAAGTATCAGATCAGGCCGAAATTCTTGAGGTGGGTCCGCACCACGTTGCGCGTCACGCCCAGCATCGCGGCGGCCTTGATCTGGTTGTCGCCCGAGAGACGGAACGCCTCGGTCACGGCGGTCCTGACGATGCGGTCGAGCAGATCTTCCTGCCCCTCGCCGACGAGCCGGGAGGTCAGCGCGACGACGCGCTGTTCGAGCGTCGTGTCGGCGGGCTCCACGGCTGCGGCGGCCGGATGCGCGGCATGCTGCAACGGCAGGCGCAGGTCCGAAGGCTGGATCATGCCGTCCTGGCAGGTGAGCGTCGCGCGATGCAGCGCATTCTCCAGCTCGCGGATGTTGCCCGGCCACGGATAGGCGTAGAGCGCCTCCTCGGTGGCGGACGATAGGTCGAGCCGGCGTGGTTGCAGGCGGTCGCCGTAGAGTTCGAGGAAGTGGCGGGCGAGCGGCAGGATGTCGGCCCGCCGCTCCCGCAGAGGCAGCAGCGGCAGCGAGACGACTTGCAGGCGGTAGAACAGATCCTGCCGGAAATTGCCCGCCGCCACCGATCGTTCGAGATCGATATTGGTTGCCGCGATCAGCCTTATGTCGAGCGGGATCGGCTTGCGCGAGCCGAGCCGCACGACCTCCC
This sequence comes from Sphingomonas profundi, assembly GCF_009739515.1. Classification (NCBI taxonomy): domain Bacteria; kingdom Pseudomonadati; phylum Pseudomonadota; class Alphaproteobacteria; order Sphingomonadales; family Rhizorhabdaceae; genus Alterirhizorhabdus; species Alterirhizorhabdus profundi. The sequence goes on along the minus strand of NZ_CP046535.1, from coordinate 2,010,316 downwards.
GCTCCTGCAGCACGCGCAGCAGCTTCACCTGCAAGGGTAGCGGCAGATCGCCGATCTCGTCCAGGAACAGCGTTCCGCCCTTCGCGGCCTCGAACCAGCCGGCGCGCGCCATCGTCGCGCCGGTGAACGCGCCTTTCTCGTACCCGAACAGCTCGCCTTCGATCAGCGTCTCGGAAAAGGCGCCGCAATTGATCGCGACGAACGGCGCTCCGGCCCGTTTGCTGCGGGCGTGAACGTAGCGGGCGACCAGTTCCTTGCCGGTGCCGGTCTCGCCGGTGATGAGCACGCTCGCGTCGCTTGGCGCGACCTTGTCGATCAGCGGAAGCAGCGCCCGCGAGCGCGGATCGGAGAAGACGAACGCGCGTGCCCTGATGGTGAGGGAGTGTGACGCGTTCGCATCGAAGGCCAGCACTGCATGGGACGCGTCTCGCCGCGCTGCGTGCGTCGCGTCGGCGCTCTCGTCCATGTCCTGTTTTGCCGTTGCGCGCACATCGAAACTCCGTCGCTTCGGCATAGCGTTACCACAGGCTCAATTCTACCGGACAAGTAGAAAAAGCTGGCGCCTGCCCACAAAGGCTTTCCCGCGACGCCAGAGAGCGACGGCGACGTTCGAGCGCCGCCATCAGCGGGGCCGTCTCAACCCAGCGCTCCACACTGACGGCCTTTTCGAGGAAGCCGTGCAGGTGCAGGAACTTCGCCTGGATCGCCAGCATCTCCCGCCGTTCCGTCGACAGATCGGGGTGGAGCGAGCGGTGGAAGTTGTTGCGGTGGGCGGCCTCCACGCCGGCGATGCTGGAGAGGGTCTCCCGCGCGAGAATCGGCTTCAGCGCGGCCAGGTTGGTCGACGCCCAGTCGGCCGCGCGCAACGTCTGTTCGAGGAAGCGCACGACGAGATCGAAATGATGTTCGAGCATGTCCTCATGCACCGTGATCGGGCGCGGCGTGCCGTTGTTCACGCGCGCGAGCCGGCTGGGATAGGCGTCGAGATCCATGCCGATCACCAAGCCCCGTCGATCGGCCGCCTCGGCGGCGGCCGCGCCCTTGACGTAGACGGCATCCACGCGGCCATCGGCCAGCCAGTCCAGCCCGGCCCACAGCCGCCGCATGCCGGCGACGCTCGGCTGCTCCACGGGTGGTGCCGGCACGTCGACGAAAGTGGCGTCGCCAAGCGCCAGCCCGCCGAGGCCGAGCGCGCTCTTGATGCCGTGAAGCGCCATGCCGCGCGAGATGCTCTCGCCGCGCGTGCGCGCGAAGCCGGGCAGGGCGAAGCGGAGGCCCGCGAGATCGCGCGGCTCGAACACGGGCGTGTCCGGCCGCACCATGATGGCCTGCCGCTCGTCGATCCAGGTCAGTCCGATCACGCGGGTGGGCGCGCCGAGCGCGCGGGCGGCCAGCGCCTGGATGTTGCCGCCCTCGCGGAACAGCCGTCGCTCCTGCCGCTCGGGATCGGGCGCGACGAGGTTGAGCCCGCCTTCGCGGACCCAGCGCACATCGATGCCGTCGGCCGCGAACGCCTCGTCCATCCAGCCGAGCGCCCAGGCGACGCTGGAGGCGGCCGGCACCGGACATCGCGTGATCCAGATCTGATCCGGCGCAGATCGCCCGTTCATCGCCTGGCCTTCTCCCCGCGCGCTTATGGTCCGGACATGCCGGCCGGTATCGGCTGAAATCAGCAATCCTTGTGCCACCCGCTTCCCTAGGACGAAAGGCCGCCGGTGCAGACCTCGCCGCTGAAATTTGCGCACTTCATCGGGGATCCCTGTCCGGAATTGCTCAGCGACCATCCACCGAATGGCCGGATTGGCGGGCAAAGCGGTTTGGCACGAGGCATGCACCGGCACGTACCGACGACGGCGGAGCATCAGGTACGTGGCGAGTAGCGGAACAGACACGGGCGGAGCCGGCATACGCGGCTGGGTTATCGGCGGCATCGCGATCCTGCTGATCGCGGCATTGCTCTTCTTCCAGATTCGCAGGCCCGGGCCGGCGAGCGGCGACGGCGGCGCGAAGGTGGTGAACATCGCCGGCATCGCCTATCCGTACGAAGGCGGGCAGGTGTTCAATGCGCTGACCGGCGTTGTCATCCGCGAGGGCTGGCTGAAAAGCGAGCTCCAGAAGCGCGGCGTGGCCCTCACCTTCACGCCCGTGCCCACCGCCGTCGGCGGTCCGCTTATCAACGAGGGCTTTTCGGGCAAGCGCATCGACTTCGCCGCCTATGGCGACTTTCCCGCGGTGATCGCCGTGGCGGGCGGCGTGCCGCTGAAGCTGGTGGCGCCATACGGTCACGGCCTGAACAGCTACCTCGTCGTACGCAACGGGCTGGCGGCGACGAGCATCAGGGATTTGAAAGGCAAGCGCATAGCGCTGCACCGCGGCCGCCCATGGGAACTGCCCTTTTCCAAGCTGCTCGACGCCAACGGCCTTAAACTGAGCGACTTCAAGATCGTGAACATCAATCCCTCGGCGACGCCGGCCGCGATCGCGTCGGGCAATGTCGATGCGGCCTTCCTCCTGTCGGACGGACTGCTCCTCACCAGCCGGGGTGCGGGCCGCGTCATCTGGTCCACCAAGGAAGCGCCGGCCGACTGGAAGATGCGCGCCGAGCTGTTCGCCCGGGCGGCGTTCGTCGAGGCCAATCCGGCGCTCACCCAGCTCGTCGTCGATGCCTATGTGCGTGCGGCCGCGTGGTCGTCCCGGCCCGAGAACGAGGCGCGGGTGGTCAGCGACGCGTCGCACGGTTCCCTGCCCGAGGCGATCATCCGCAAGGATTATGCGGAGGACGGCGTCGCCTGGCGGGATCGGTTCTCGCCATTGTTCGATCCGGCGGTGGTGCAGCATTACCGTTCCGTGGCGGACTATACCTTCGCGCGCGGGCTTGTCCGCAGCAAGGTGGATGCCACGGCCCTGCTCGACGACCGCTTCGTGAAGCAGGCGCTCAGGAACCTGAAGCTCGAAGGATATTGGCAGGCCCACGTGGCGTCGGCGGCCGTCGCGCCGGCGGTGAGCAACTGATGGCGAGCGTCGCCATCGCCGGCGCAGCGCCGCCCGCCGCACGACGCGGCCGCGACCATCGCGCGTTCGAGGCGCTGATCGTGCCGCTCGTCCTTCTGGCCCTATGGCAGATCGCCTGCACCAGCGGGCTGTTCCCACCGCAGATCCTGGTGCCGCCGAGCGACGTGCTGCGCGAACTCGCCGCCCTGGCGCAGACCGGCGAGTTGCAGCGTCATGTGGGCGAGAGCCTGGGCAGGCTCGGTCTGGGCTTCGCGATCGGCGGTCTGCTGGGCCTGGCCTTCGGCGTCGCCCTCGCGCTCTCCCGCTGGACGGAGGCGGCGCTGTCGCCGCTGTTCCTCGGGCTGTGGCAGGTGCCGGTGATCGCGTTCGTGCCGATGCTGGTGATGTTCCTGGGCATCGAGGAGGCGTTCAAGGTGACGATCGTGGCGGTCGCCGCCTTCTTCCCGGTGGCGCTGGCGACGTTCGACGCCATTCGCGGCATACCGCGCGCGTGGATCGAGGTGTCCCGCGTCTATCGCCTCACGCTGCTGCAACTGGTGGGCCGCATCCTGATCCCCGCGACGGTGCCGCCGGTGCTGACCGGGCTGCGCGTGGCGCTGACGCGGGCTTGGCTCGTGCTGATCGCGGCGGAGCTGCTCGCGGCCGACAGCGGCGTGGGGCAGATGATGGAGATGGGGCGCCAGCTCTTCCGCATCGACACGGTGCTCGCCGGCGTGGTGGTTAGCGGCATCATCGGCTTCCTGCTGGATGCCGGCGCCCGTGCCGTCGAGCGCCGCGCGAGCCGGTGGAAGGCGGCATGAGCGCGATCCTCTCGCGCCGGCCGGCCCGTCTCGCGATCGGGCTCGTGGCGCCGGTGCTGCTGCTGGCGTGGTGGCAATATCAGGCGACGGCGGGGGACTCGCGCTCGCTCGCCTTTGCGCCGCTCGGCTCGGTAGGCACCGCGTTCGTCGGAATGGCGGCCAGCGGCGCGCTGCTGTTCGACATCGCCGCCACACTCACGCGAAGCCTCTTCGGCCTCGTCGTCGGCGGCGGCGTCGGCATCGCGGTCGGCGTGCTGACCGGTCTCTCGCGGCCGCTCGATCGGATCGTCGGGCCGTTCCTGCACGCGGTGCGCCAGGTGCCGCTGATGGGCTGGCTGCCGCTGCTCGGCCTCTGGTTCGGCGCGGCCGAGGGATCGCAGGCGATCGTCGTCTGTCTCTCCGCCTTCTTCCCGGCGATGCTGAACACGCATGCCGGTGTGGCGAACGTGGAGCGGCGCTTCCTCGATGTCGGCCGCATCTACGGCTTCACGCCGATGCAGCGGTTCCGCCGCATCCTTCTGCCGGCCGCGATGCCGATGATCCTGACCGGGCTCACCCAGGCGCTGGCCTTCACCTGGATCGCGGAGATCGGCACCGAGATCCTGCTCGGCACCGGTGGCGGTCTCGGCGTCACCTTGCAGAACGCGCAGATGCAGCAGCGGATGGACGTGATCCTCGTGACCATCCTCGTCACGGCCATGATCGGTCTCGCCGTCAACCAGCTGTTCCTCGCCCTGCGCCGGCATCTGCTGCGCTGGCAGGCCGCGCCCCTTTGATCCGGAGTATCGCATGAGCGCCCACTTCCGCCCGACCCCGACCCCGACGCCCGCAGCCGCCGCCGCGCATCCGGGGCGTGGCGCGCTCACGATCAGCGGCCTGCGCAAGAGCTTCGCCATCGGCGGCGAGCGGCGGGTGATCCTCGACGGTATCGACCTCGCCGTGCGCCCCGGCGAGTTCGTCAGCATCGTGGGCGCGTCCGGGTGCGGCAAATCGACGCTGCTGCGCCTGATCGTCGGGCTTGAGGACGATTATGCCGGCGAGATCCGGCTGGATGGCGAGCGTGTCGTCACGACGAGCCTCGATCGCGGCATCGTCTTCCAGGATCACCGCCTTTTCCCGTGGATGACGCTGGAGGAGAATGTCGGGCTCGCCCTGCTCAACACCGGGGTGCCCAAGGGTCGTCGCGGGCAGATCGTCGCCGATCATATCGCGCTGGTGAACCTTACCGGGTTCGAGAAGGCCTATCCGCACCAGCTTTCGGGCGGCATGGCGCAGCGCGCCGCGATCGCCCGCGCGCTCGTCACCGAGCCGAAGCTGCTGCTGCTCGACGAGCCGCTCGGCGCGCTGGACGCGCTCACCCGCGTGCGTGTGCAGAACGAGCTTCAGCGCATCTGGATGACGCAGCGATCGACGATGATCATGGTGACGCACGATGTGGAAGAGGCGCTGTATCTGGGCGACCGCGTGATCGTGATGTCGCCGAACCCGGGTCGCATCCGCCGCATCGTCGACGTGGATCTGCCGCATCCGCGCGATCGCGCCGCGCCGCTGCTCCATCGCCTGAAGGACGAGATCCTCGCCGACCTCACCACGGCCCCGACCGAAGCCAATCTGGTCCGCTTTCCGGGCCGGGAGGGCTGACAATGCCGCGCGTCGCCGCTTACCCGGTCGATCCGCTGTTCGTCGACCGCTGGTCGCCGCGCAGCTTTTCCGGCGAGCCGGTGCCCGATGCCGTGCTGCTCAGCATCTTCGAGGCGGCGCGCTGGGCGCCATCCGCATCGAACGCGCAGCCCTGGCGCTTCCTGCTGTCGCGCCGCGACGATCCGGCCTGGGCGGATTTCACCAGCCTGCTCCAGCCGCGCAACGCGCTCTGGGCCTCGGCGGCCTCGGCTCTGATCCTGATCGTGGCGGAACGGCAGGTGGAGCGGCGCGGCGAGATCGTCGAGAACGTCTCGCGCAGCTTCGATGCCGGCGCCGCCTGGGCGAATCTGGCGCATCAGGCGCTGCTGCTCGGCTGGCACACGCACGGCATCGGCGGCTTCGATCGCATCGCCGCGCGCCAGCGGCTGGCGATCCCGGAGGCGTTCGCCGTCGAGACGATGGTGGCGCTCGGCCGCGCGGGCGGGCTCGATGGCCTTCACCCCGATTTCCACGCGCTCGAGGCGCCCAGCGATCGCCGTCCGCTCGATCAGACGGTGTTCGCCGGCCGCCTCGGCACGCCCGCCTTCCCGGCCGAGAGGAGCGCCGCATGACCGTTCGGATCTACTGGCAACTCGATGTGGCGGCCGAGCCCGCGCGGGGCGAGCCCTCGCTGCGCGGCCGGCTAGGCCATCTCGCGCGGGATGTGCGCACCGCATCGCAGAACCGCTTCGATTATTACGCGCAAGTCGCGCGTGCCGCCGCGCAGGCCGGCTTCGACGGCCTGTTCCTGCCGCATCGCGCCGACGCGGATGACAGCCAGATCGTCGCCGCAGCGATCGCGCGCGAGGCGCCGCGCCTGCTGCTGATCCCGCAATTTCCGGCCTCGGTCGGCTCGGCCGTCTATGCCGCAAAGCAGGCGGTGAGCTTCCAGCGCGCAACGCGGAACCGGCTTGCCTGGGCCATCGCACCCGATGCGGATGCGGCAACCCGCGCCCGCGCCGCCGATCATGCGCCGGAGAACGCGCTTGCCGACCGGATCGTCGAGTTCCTGACCGTCGCGCGCGGGGTGCATGGCGGGCGACCCTTCTCCTTCGCCGGCAGCCATTTCGAGGTGCAGGGCGGCGGTTTCGACGCGCCGCTCAACCGCGTGCCGTTCCCGGCGGTGTTCTTCGAGGGCGCATCGAAGGCAGCGCTCGATCTGTCCGCGCGATCGGCCGACGTCCATATATTCCGGGACACGCCGCTCGGCTCGCTGTCCACATCGGTGGCCGCGCTTGGCGAGAGGGCGCACGCGCACGGGCGCCATGTCGCGCCGGGTATCGCCCAGCAGGTGATCGCGCGCGAGACGGCCTAGGAGGCGGAGCGGGATGCACGCCGCGTCGGCGAGGACGGGCTGACCGGCGACTATGACGGCGTCGCGGAGCAGCTTGCGGAGCGGATCGCACTCGGCATCGATCCTGTCGTGTTGGGCGGCGTACCCTCGCTGGAGGAAGCCTATCGCGTCGGCCAGCATGTGCTGCCCCGTCTGCGCGCGCGCATCGGCGACGCGCGCATCGCCGCCTGAAGGAGCAAAGGCATGTCGATCGACTTCTACTGGCGCCTGCCGACGCACGGCTGCCACGGCACGATCCGCCACGGCGTCTATGACCGTGGCGACTGGTCGCCGCTCGCCGCCGGCAACATCGCGCCCGGCCTCGACCGCGACGGCGCGGACGACGGCTTCCGCTACATCGACCATCTCGGCGAGATCGCGCGCGCGGCCGAGGCGTCGGGCTTCATCGGCGGCCTCATCCCCTCCTTCCCGAACACGGACGACCCCTGGGTGATCTCGCCGCTGCTGGCGCGCGAGACCAGAAGCTTCCGCTTCATGATCGCCTTCCAGCCCGGTTTTCTGAACCCGGTGCAGGCCGCGCGCATGTCCGCCAGCCTCCAGCGCGCGACCGGCGGGCGGACCGTCTTCAACATCATCACCGGCGGCGGCGGCCCGGCCCAGCTCTGGTGGGGCGACAGCTTCGGCCATGACGACCGCTACGGCCGCACGACCGAGTTCCTCGACGTGTTCAAGGGCGTCTGGAAGGAACGGGACTTCTCCTATCAGGGCCGCTTCTACCAGGTCGAGGGCGGCGGCCTTGCGCCGCTGCTGGCTGCCGAGGACATTCCCGAGATCTGGTTCTCCGGCTCGTCCGACGCGGCGTTGCAGTCCGCCGCGAAGCATGCCGACTATTATCTGTCATGGCTGGAGCCGTTCGATCAGCTGGGAGACAAGTTCGCTCGCGTGAAGGAGCGAACGGCCGCGCTTGGCGGCGAGCAGAAGTGCGCGGTGCGCGTCGATCTGGTCGCCCGGCCGACGGAGGAAGAGGCCTGGCGCGACATCCGCATCGGCTTCGGGAATGTCAGCGACGAGACGCGGGCGCGGTGGCGTGGCCAGCCGACGGACTCGGTTGGCGCCTCCCGCCAGGCGGCGCTCAGGCCGACCGAGGCGAAGCGCTATGACGAACTGATCGTCGCGCCGAACCTGTGGGGTGGCTTCAACCTGCTGCGCGGCGGCCCTGCGCTCGGCATCGTGGGCAGCTACGAGCAGTGCGCGGCCCGGCTGGACGAGCTGATATCGCGCGGCACCGATGCCTTCATCCTGGCCGGCACGCCGCATCTGGAGGAAGCCTATCGGGTCGGCGAGGAAGTGTTGCCGCTGCTGGGTCGGCAGGCGCAGGCGCTGCTCGCGGCGGAATAGGGCAGGCGGGGCGCCGCCCCCCGCTGTCGGCTTGCCGTAATCTTCGCAAAGAGCTGCACGATCCTCCCGACGGGGAGGATCGTGCAGCGTGTTCAGAAGCGGAAGATGAACGAGCCGCCATAGGTGCGCGGATCGCCATAGTTGGTCACATCCCCGGTGATGCCGGCGGCGGCGTTGGCGATCGGCAGCGAGTGGTTGCGATAGTCCGTGTTCAGGAAATTGTTGACATAGGCCACCGCCGTCCAGCGATCGTCGGGCGCGGTGTAGCTGATCCGCGCATTCGCCAGCGTGTAGCCCGGCTGATCGAGCAGATAGCGATTTCGCGTGTCCTGCGGCGTGATGTAATAATATTGGAGCGAGGTGTAGCGCGCGTCGGCCGCCACTTCGATGCGCCCTTCGTTGCGGAGCGGGATCGTGTAGCTGGCGCCGCCGTTCAGCGTGACATGCGGCGCGCGGACGAACTGCGCGCCGGAGAGGTTGGCGCCGCCGTTCACCACCTGCAAGGAGTCGTATTCGGTGTAGAGCAGGCCGAGCGCGGCGTTCAGGTGCAGATTCTCGATCGGGCGGGCATCTAGCTCGATCTCGCCGCCGTCCGTATGTGCCTTGGACGCGTTCTGTAGATAGGAGATCGTCGCACCGCCCACAGCACCGGGGTTCGGCCCGACGACGTTTATCTGAACGTCCTTATAATCATAGTGGAAGGCCGTTGCGTTGAACGTCAGCGCGCCATCGAACCAGGTGGACTTGTAGCCGAACTCGAACGCGTTCAGCTTCTCGGGCCGCACGGTCTGTAGCGCGATCCGCAGGGTGGGCGCGGTGTTGAAACCACCAGATTTAACACCGTGCGAGAACTTGAAGTAGACGAGGTTGTTGCGGTCGATCTTCCAGGTCGGCGTCGCATCGTAGGTAAAGGCGTCCCACGTCTTCCTGAGATCGCCCGAGAAGGTACCCGGACCGCCGAAGGTGCCGGTATAGGAATCCCACCAGTGGACGAAGTTGCTCCACGACGCGGTGGAGGCGCCGGCGACGGTGGTGGAGGCCAGCCGGTCGAAATTGAGCTTTTTGGTTTCGCGGGTGAAGCGCGCGCCGACGGTGAGGTGCAGCGCATCGTTGAAATCGTAGGTGCCGCTGCCGAAGACGGCGCCACTCTCCGCCTTGTGATCGTACAGCGTGGCGCTGTAAGCGTTGGCCGGCGACGTACCCGCCGTGATCGGCCGGGCGGGCACGGTGCCGTTGGGCAGGCGGGCCGAGAAGTTGGAGGAGTCGATCCTCTCGTTGAAGTAATAGAGGCCGGCTATCCAGTTGAACCGATCATTCTGTGGCGAGGAAAGCCGCAGCTCCTGCGTCCACTGCTTGCTCCTCGCATCCGTATAGCCACGCGATATCTCGAGCGGGGTGTAGTCGGAGTCGTTCGGGCCGCGCACGCCGTATCGCTCGTAGCCGGTGATGGATGTCAGCGTCAGCCCGCCCACGTTCCAGTTGATGTGCAGCGAGCCGCCATATTGATGGGTGCGCGAGAAGTCCGGCGCGTTCGTCTCGACATCGTCCTTGTCGGTCGACGGGGCGAAGCCGTTGCGGAAGATGCCGGTCGACGCATAGCTGGCGGACGTCCAGTAGGTGCCGTCGGTACGGTAGCGGCGATAATGCGCGCTGAGCAGTATCTCGAGCGTGTCGCTCGGCCTGGCGAGCAACTGGGCCCTGAAGTGGCTGTCGAAGATCTTGTTGTCGTTATCGCCGGTGAACAGGTTGTCGAAGCGGCCACCGCGATCCTCGACATGGAAGGACAGGCGACCGGCAAGCCATGGCGCGAGCACGGTGCCGACGCCGCCCTGCACGGTCTTGTCGTCATAGGAGCCGTAGTCGAGCTTGATATAATTGTCGTCGTCGCGCGGCGTGAAGGTCGGCCGTCTGGAGATGACGTTGATCGCGCCGCCGGTGGTGTTCTTGCCCCACAGCGTGCCCTGTGGCCCGCGCAGCACCTCCACGCGTTCCAGATCGAACAGCGGCAGGCCGGTGGCGCTGGCGTTGCTGATATAGATGTCGTCCAGGTAGAAGCCGACCGGGTTGGAGAGGTCGAGCTGCTGCTGGCCCGCACCCACGCCGCGGATCCACCAGCGCGGGCGGCCATGCTGCTGCGTGCCCGCCGATGCGTTCGGCACATAGGTCAACACCTCGCTCGCGGAGCGCCCGACGCCGCCTTCGTTGAACATGCTGCCGCTCAGCGCGGTGACGGCGGTCGGCACGTCCTGCAGCCGCTGCTCCCGACGCTGCGCCGTGACGACGATCTCGCCGCCGGTCGCGGCATCGCCGATGTCGGCCGCGGCGAGCTGGGTGGCCGGCGCGGTTGCCGCATTCTGCGCGCGAGCCGGCACGCTTCCGATCAGGCCCATTACCGGCACCAAGGCGGCTGCCAGGGCTGAGCGGCTTACGTGGATGAGATGACGAGACACGAACCTTTTTCCCCCAAGTGAAGCGGCGCGAACAACGCAGCCTGCGAGGGGTGAAAGCAGCAACCGTGCCAACCTTTATAGCGCAAGAAATAGCGGCAGAAATCAAGGGTTTAGGCTAAAATCGGCATCGGAGAGCCGGGGCTGGCGCTGATGATTATGCAACAACATTTGAGTGCGCCATGTGGCGTGCGCAACATAAACTCAGTAAGCTTGTCGCATGGTCGTCAACCGTCGTGACTTTGGATAACACAGATTGGGCCGTTCGAGAACTGAAAGGCGATCGGGGCTAAGACAATTAAGTTTAGCTATCGAGCGCAGATGATGAGTACGTCGACAAGGTTTAAGCAAAGCTCCGCAGCAGCTTGTCATTTACCTCCCTATAAGGCCTCCGGGCCGTTGATAGATCCAAGTTCGGCGATCGAGAGAGTAAGTGCGGGTTCATACGCTCGTCCCGCAGCCCGCAAGGGACGTCGTGGATCATCGGAGAACACGGAGACAAATCGTGCGCGTCGTTCGATGTCGCGCGGCTACCGCTGCGGCGAGAGGCCGCCGACGATGCGGATGAACTTGGCCAACGGCAAGCAAGCCGAGGCCGGGCCTTCACCTTATCGTCTGGTGTGCGGGCTCAGCGCTGCGGGCGGAACAGTATGGCGCGATCGCCCTCATAGGGCACCAGCATCGGGTCGCCGATCCGGGTCCTGGCGACCATCTCGGATCGGGCGATGCGAGCGCCGCTGAGGCCGCGACAATAGGTATCGTCGTCCAGGATCAGGCGGACGTCGCGGCCGTCATGATTCGCTATGACGACATGATCGTTGCCGATCTCCAGCACGGTGCCGACCAGCGGGAGGTGGCCGTCGAGCGGCATCACCCTGATGTCGAGCGACAGGCGGAAGCGGTTCGAGCGGTTGAACATGCCGCTGTGGGGAATCATCGGCTCGAACATCACAAGGTCGCCCGGCGCATAGTCGCTGCGCTTCCAGACGTCGTCGGGGATGGCCCCGTCGGGCACCCGGAATTGTGGGCTGTCGTTAAGGTCATGGAAGAAGCCCTGCTGGTGCAGGCCCTCGGCGACCGTGAGTCCGCCCACGTCCGCGCCGATATCGTTCAGCGGCACCCAGCAGGTGAACAGGTCCATCCCGCCGTTGGCGAAGCCGTCCTGATGGCGACCGCTGAGCAGGTCGTTCGGAACCTGCGCGCCGGCAGGCGGCGTGATCCTGTATTCGACGCTCGGGATCCAGAATGGCGCCACGCCGAGCAACCGGGTGAAGAAGGCATGTATCGCCGGATGGCCGACGAAGCCGCGCCATGTGCGTGCCTCATGCAGCGGCTCGATCTTGACAGGAAAGTCCGTGAGGTCGGCGCCGTTCCAGGTGGCGTCCTTTCGGCCCGGATCGATCACGCGGCGGCGTTCGAGTTCCGCCAGGAACATCTCGCGGGTGGCGGCGATCGCGTCCTGATCCAGCACGTTGCGGAAGAACCAGTAGCCACGGTCCTTTATGGCCCGATCAAGCGCGGCGCGATCGCCGATCAGCGATGTGCAATCGGTGAGTGGCTCCATGGCCTCGGCGATAACAGTCATGGCATGAGGTTAGGGACGGGTCGGCAGGGTGTCGACACTTAAATCAGGCGCGCCGCGCGCCTTCGCGATTTCGATAAACCGGAGCACGCGCTTGATGTAGCCGCGATCCGCGCACATCAATCCGGCCATGAAGCAAAGCTGGGATCTGATCGTAGTCGGCTATGGTGCCGCTGGTGTCGCCACTTCCTTGACGGCAGCGCGGAGGGGCGCCAGCGTCCTGCTGATTGAGAAGCAGGGCGAGGATGTCCATTATTCCAGCACCCGCATGTCGGGCGGTCTCGTCATGGGCGCCAACGACGTCGAGAAGGCGACCGTCTATCTGGATGCCTGCTCGGACGGCATGATCCCGATCGATGTGAGCCGCGCGTGGGCGGAGCGCGCCGTACGGTGTCAGGACTGGATGCGCGAGTGCGGCATCGAGTCGATCCACATGGCTGGCGGGTGGTATCCCAAACTGGATGGGTGCGAGGCGATCGAAGTCTACGGGCCTCTCCCGAAAGGCACCGATCCGGCTTCCGTCGAATGGACGCTGCCTGCGCCCGGCGAGTTGGCGTTCAAGGGGCCCATACCGTTCGGCAACGGGCAGACCCTGCACGATCTAATGGTCGAGGCGGTGAGCGCCGAACCGAACATCGAGACACGGTTCGTAGCCGTGGCCGAGCGCCTGCTGACCAACGAAGGACGCGTCGTCGGCGTGCGCGTGAACGGCGAGGATCTGCACGCCTCCCGCGGCGTCGTCCTGGCGTGCGGCGGGTTCGAGGCGAATCAGGAGATGATCCTGAACAACCTCAAGGCATATCCGATCTACTTCTACGGTTCGCCCGCGAATACCGGCGACGGCATCCGGATGGCGCAGGCGGTGGGAGCCGATCTGTGGCACATGAACCAGATGATCGGCCGCGCGGTCGGCCATTTCAAACACCCAGACGGCCGGGAGCTGAGCTTCAATATCTCGGTGAACCCGCCGGGTTACGCGATCCTCGACAAATATGGCCGACGCTTCGCGAACGAGTATCTCCAGGCCGTCTCGAAGCCGAACTTCTACTACGAACTGCTTCATTACGACGCGGACCTGCTTGAGCATCCGCGCATCCCGGCCTTCTGGATCTTCGACAAGCGCCGTCTCGAGGCGCGACCGATCTCCGGTGGCTCCTATGGCCATTATGCCTGGTCCAAGGACAATCGCGCCGAGATCGAGCTCGGCTGGATCAAGGAAGCCGATACGGTGGAGGAAGCCGCGCGCCTTGCCGGCTGCCTGGATCCGGCCGCGGCGGCCGCGACCATCGCCGCCTATAACGAGGCGTGCGCAAGAGGCGAGGACGAGTTCGGCCGTCCCGTGTCGTCCCTGATCCCGATCGATCAGGGGCCGTTCTACGCGATCCCCGTCTATCCGGGCGGCGCCACGACCAATGGCGGCCCGCGCCGCGACGCCAAGGCGCGCATCCTCGATCCCTATGGCGATCCCATCCCCGGCCTCTTCTCCGCCGGCGAACTTGGAGGGGCGATCGGCATGCTCTATCCGTCGCCCGGCGCCAATCTCGGAGAGGCCTTCGCGTTCGGCGCCATCGCCGCCGAGACCGCGCTGGAAGGGAATTGACGTGCTCCTGAAAGGCAAGACCGTGCTGGTGACGGGCACGGCGAGCGGCATCGGCCGCGAAACCGCGCTTCATGCGGTGCGCGAGGGCGCCACCCACGTCGCCTGCCTGGACATCGCCGACGAGCCCAATGCGGCGACCGCCGAGCTTCTGCACGGCATGGGCGCGCAGGCCAGGGCGATCCATGTCGACCTCGGCGACGTCGCCTCGATCCGCGCGGCCTATGCCGAGGCGATGCAGTTGCTCACGCATCTGGACGGCGCCGCCCACATCGGCGGCTACTCGTGGCGCGGCGAGACGCTGGACGTGACGGAGGAGCAGTGGGACGCGGTCATCAACGCGAACCTGCGCTCGACCTTCTTCCTGTGCCAGGAGGCCTTGCGGGTGATGTATCCGCGCGCCACCGGCGCGATCGTCAACACCAGCGCCGATGCGGCATTCCACCCGATCGCCGGCATGGCCGTGCAGGCGGCGGGGAAGGGCGCGATCGTTCCGATGACGCGCACGATGGCGCTGGAGGCCGCGCCGCGCGGCGTACGCGTCAACGTCGTGTCGCCGGGGATCGTGCGCACGCAGAGAGCTGGTGCCGAGCGCCCGAGCGAGCCGCCGCTCCGTCGCGACATCCCGGCCGCGCAAGCAGCACCTACGCCCGATCCGACCGATCATCTCGCGGCCCAGACCGCCGCCGGCCGGTACATGACGATGGCGGAGGTCGCACAGACGAACGTCTTTCTTCTGTCCGACGCGGCATCCGGCATCAACGGCGAGTTGCTGGCGGTGAATGGCGGAGGCTATCTCTCGCTGCGCTACTAAGGCGTCCGGGACGCTCTCTGTCGACAGATAGCAGAGGCTCTCCACCAAAAGCCGGCTTCGAGTAGGCGATACCTTGAAAGTGCCGACACTATCGCTGGACGACACGCGTGAGACGAACATAACAGTCGTGACCAGAAGGGCAGTCACGCCCCGCGCCACTCGACAAGGAGGATCCTGAATGAACGCGTACCGGGGGAAAATGCGCACCACGCTCCTGGCGGGGATGTCCTGCATTCCGCTGCTGATGCCGGTGGCCGCTGAAGCTCAAACCAGCGACCCCGCAGCGACGCCGGCGGCCGCCGGATCGACGCAGTCCGCCGACGCTGCTGCGCAGGCACCGGCCGGCGAGGAAATCATCGTCAATGCGCGCCGGCGCTCTGAATCCCTGCTCAATACGCCGCTGTCGATCACGGCGGTGGGGCAGCAGCAGTTGCAGCAGCAGTCGATCGTCAGCTTCCAGGATCTGAACCGCGTCGCGCCCAACGTCATCCTGCGCCAGTCGAACAGCGGCGGCGGCTCGATCGACGCGATCATCCGCGGCCAGACCTACGCCATCTCGAACATCGCCAACGATCCTCCCGTCGGCTTTTATTTCGACGACGTGATCGTCACGCAGAACAAGGGTGCCGCCGTTGGCCTGTTCGACATCCGCTCGATCGAGGTCTCGCGCGGCGTCCAGGGCACCCTGCGGGGCCGGAACAATACCGGCGGCGCGATCAACATCTACGTGAACGGTCCCGAACTGGGCGCGACCACCGGCGAAGTGGCCGGGGCCTATGGCTCGCGCGACTATGTGCAGTTGCAGGGCATCATCAACCTGCCGCTCACCGATACGCTGGCCGTAAGGTTCGGAGGCCAGCGCATCACCCAGGACGGCTACGGGCGAAGCACCGAGAGCGGCCAGCAGGTCGGCGGCCGCCATCAGTGGCTCGCGCGTGCCGCGGCCCTGTTCCAGCCGACGTCGGATTTCTCGCTGAACCTGACGTACGAGCATATCGACATCGATCAGCAGCCGGGCGGTCGCCGCCTGATCCCCGGCAGCCAGAACTACAATGCGCTTCTGGCCGGAACGCGCAACGGCGTGAACACCAGCGGCATCCAGCGTACCGAGGCACAACTCCAGCCCTCCGACTTCTGGGACTCGACGACCGGCTATGTGATGCCGAACGATCAGGCCAAGATCGATTTCGTTCGTGGAACGCTGAAATACGATATTTCCGACGCGATCAACCTGAAGGTCGTCAGCGGCTATCGCACGCTCTCGGCGCGCGGTGGCATCGATCTCGAGGGTGGTCCGGCGCTGGTGCTCGAAAGCATCAACGGCGGCACTTCGAACCAGTTCACGATAGAGCCGCAAGTTTCGGGTAAGCTGTTCGAGGATCTGGTCAGTTACGTCGCCGGTTACTACCACTTCTCCGATCGCGGCAAGCTGGTGGCCGATACCTATGCCTATGGCGTCAATGCGGCAAACCCGTCCGCTCCCTTCCGCAATCACATCGTCATCCGCGAGGGGGCGACGAATACTTCCGATGCCGGCTATTTCCACGTCGAGGTGCGCCCTTCGGATAGGATCGAGCTTGCCGGCGGCGTGCGCTACACGTCCGACAAGCGCGAAGTCCGGCCGAACCGCCTCAACGACTATTCCGATCCCCGCTCCAGCCTGAACGCCCTGTTCAACGCGGGCACGCTCGGGCCGGCGGGCTGCCTCTACACGACGCCGAACGCGGCGGGCGTGCTGCGCCCGGCCGGCGGCTTCATCCTGCTCGGCGGCAATGCGATCGCCAACGGCGCTTGCCCCGATACGCAGTTGAAGGCGAATTTCGACTATTGGTCCTACGATGCGAGTGCGCGTTACCGCCTTACCGACAATCTCACCATCTACGCGCGTCATGCGCTGGGGCAGAAGGCGGGCGGCATCAACGTGCCGATCCAGTCCACCATCGCCGCGCCGTTCCGGCCGGAAAAGGTGCGCGACTATGAAGTCGGGCTTCGCGGCAGCCGGATAGGCGGCCTCCTCGATTTCTCGCTGGCACTTTACTATTCCGACTACAAGAACATGCAGCGCTACGTCAGCTCGCTGATCCCCGGCGGAGGCGGCGTGGCCTCCGTGGTGATCAATGCGGGCGCCGCGACGATCAAGGGCGTGGAGGGCGAGTTCCGGCTCAACCCGACCCGAGGACTGAACCTCGACGGCTTCTTCGGCTATACCGACGCGAAGTATGACAGGTTCGTCACCACCACGGCGGCCGGAGCGACGGTAGATCTCACCGATCAGCCGTTCGTCGGCACGCCCAAGTTCACCAGCCGCCTGGGCGCCAGCTACGGCTTCGAGATGGGCGGCGGCGAGCTGCGGTTCGGCGGCGGCTGGGTTCACCAGAGCAATGCGTCGCTGCAGACGATCTTCTTCCCGGGCGCGGAGACGGGCAAGATCGATCTGGTCGACGCCCGCATCTCCTGGACCAGCGACGATCGTGCGTGGGAGCTTGCGGCCTACGCCACCAACCTGCTGAAAGACAAGTATTTCACTGCCGCGACGACCAATCGTACCGGCGTTTCCAGCTCGTTCGCAGACGTGACCGGGGCTTACGGCAATCCGGGCGATCCCCGCTTCTTCGCCTTGCAGGCTACGTGGCGGTTCAACGCCGCACGATGATGCTGCCGGTTGCCGATCAGCGCATGGCTACGAGGCTTTCGGTATCGCCGGTAGCCTCGGGTCCTGTTCGCTCGGACGTCGCTCCAGCGAAAGGCGCACTTGCCTTCAGCGGCGGCCGACCGCGTGGCTGACAATCTGGTCGCGGATTTCGTGATCGTCGGCGGCGGCACGGCGGGGTGCGTGCTGGCCGACCGGCTCTCCGCCGACGGCCGGCACACGGTCATCATGGTCGAGGCGGGCGGTGCCGATCGCAACCCGTGGCTGCATATCCCGCTCGGCTATGGTCGCGTCACCGGCGATCCCCGGTTCGACTGGCGGTTCCGCACGGTGCCGCAACCCGGCCTCGACGGTCGCAGCGTGACGGTGCCGCGCGGGCGCGTGCTCGGCGGCAGTTCGTCGACCAACGGCCTCCTCTACGTGCGGGGCCAGCCGGAAGATTATAACGAGTGGGCGGCGGCGGGTTGCGTCGGTTGGTCCTATGCCGACGTACTGCCGTATTTCCGTCGCTCCGAAGACCAGCAGCATGGGTCGGATACCTGGCATGGCTCCGGCGGGCCGCTGGCGGTGCGCGATCCCGTCGACACGCATGAGATGTGCGACGCGTTCATCGCCGCCTGCGCGCAGGCCGGCGTGCCGCGAACCCGCGATTTCAACGGTGCCGCGCAGGAGGGCGCCGGCTATTATCAGATGACGGTTCGTGGCGTGCGCCGCTGCAGCACCGCGACCGCTTTCCTGAAGAGGGCGCGTCGGCGCGACAATCTTCAGGTACTGACCGGGACGGTCGCCGAACGCATCCGCTTCAGCGGGCGTCGGGCGAGCGGCGTCACGCTCCTTTGCGGCGGCCGGAAGATCGAGGTGGCAGCCAGGCGCGAGGTGATCCTCACCGCCGGCGCGATCGCCTCTCCGCAACTCCTGATGCTGTCCGGCATCGGTCCCGCCGCGCATCTGGCGGACCACGGCCTGCACGTGCTGATCGACCGCCTCGTCGGCGTCGGCCTGCAGGATCATCTCAACGTCCGCAGCGTCTACCGGGCGGCGCGTCCGATCACGATGAACGATCGCCTGCGCGGGATCTGGGGCAAGGCGGTCAGCGGCGCGGACTATCTGGTGCGCGGAAGGGGGCCGCTGACGATCGCCGCAGGCTATGCGGGCGCGTTCTACCGTGCCGACGGTGCGCGCGGACGCCCCGACATGCAGGGCTATTTCCTCCTGTTCAGCACCGATGCCAGTGGCGCGGCGCTGGAGCGTCACTCCGGCTTCATGACATCCGCCTACCAGCTGCGGCCGGAGAGTCGCGGCACGCTGCGGCTCTCCGGCTCCGACGTGCGCGAGATGCCGCTGATCGATCCGGCCTATCTGTCCCACCCGGAGGATCGACGACTCACCGTTCAGGGGATCCGGCGCTTCTTCGGGATCATGCGCCAGCCGGCTTTGGCCCCGTACATCGCCCGGGCCGACCCGCCGCTCGACGCCGATGACGAGACGATCCTGGCCCATGTCCGCAGTAAGGCGAGCGCCGGCCACCATTTCGCGAGTTCCTGCCGGATGGGCGCGGACGCCGATGCGATCGTCGACCCGCGTCTCGCGGTCAGGGGTGTCGAGGGCCTGCGCGTCGTCGATGCCTCGATCATGCCGTTCGTCGTATCGGGCAACACCAACGCCCCCGTCGTGATGATAGCCGAGAAGGGCGCAACCATGATCCTTGAAGACGCAGCGAAGGCGCTTGCCGCATGACCCGCGGCTTCACGATCGCCCACCCGGACCATCTCTATATCGGGGGATCGTGGGTGACGCCGTCGTCCGGCCGACGCCTGAAGGTCGTCAACCCGGCCGACGAGAGCGTCGTTATGGAGGTCGCGGCTGCCGCCCCCGCCGATGTCGACCGCGCGGTGACGGCGGCGCGGGCGGCGTTCGATCATGGCCCCTGGCCACGCCTGACGCCGCCGGAGCGCGCGGTCAGGTTGCGCCTGCTGGGTGACGCCATGCGCCGCCGCCAGAGCGAGTTCGCCGCCGCCCTCACCACCGAAATGGGCTCGCCGATATCGGTCAGCACGGCGACCGTGGCGGGTCCGCCTGCCCTGATCGACTTCTATGCCACCCTCGCGGAAACTCTACCGGAGATCGAGGAGCGCGATCGCCGCCAGGGAACCGCCTACGGCGTGATGGAGCCAGTGGGCGTGGTGGCGGCGGTCGTTCCGTGGAACGCTCCGCTCAACCTCGCCATCCTGAAGCTGGCGCCCGCGCTCGCCGCCGGCTGCACGATCATTCTGAAGCCCGCGCCCACGACGCCGCTCAACGCGCTGCTGATCGCCGAATGTCTCGACGAAGTCGGCCTTCCGGAAGGCGTCGTCAGCGTGCTGCCCGCCGACAACGACGTGTCCGACCGCCTCATTGCCGATCCGCGCGTGGACAAGGTGACGTTCACCGGCTCCACCGGCGTCGGACGGCACATCGCCCGGATCTGCGCCGACCGGCTCGCCCGCGTCGCGCTCGAACTCGGCGGCAAATCTGCGGCGATCATCCTGGACGACATGGACATCGAGGACGCGGTCCGCCGCCTGGTGCCCGGATCGACGATGGTGAGCGGGCAGGCCTGTTCGGCACTCACCCGTGTTCTGGTGCCGCCGCACCGTCGCGACGCCTTCGTCGAGGCATTCGCCGCGGCGCTCCGCCAGATGCGTGTCGGCGATCCGCAGGATCCCGCCACGCAGCTAGGCCCCATAGCCCTCGAACGGCAGCGTGACCGCGTGCTCGATTACGTCGCGATCGGCAGAGCGGAAGGCGCGCGCCTCGTCACCGGCGGCGGGCGCCCCGCGAACCTGCCCCGCGGCTTCTTCGTCGCGCCGACCCTGTTCGACGGCGTCGACAACAGCATGCGGATCGCGCGCGAGGAGATCTTCGGCCCGGTCGTCAGCGTGATCGCCTATCGTGACGAGGAAGACGCCATCGCCATCGCCAACGACAGCGACTACGGCCTCTACGCCAGCATCTTCACCCATGACGACGATGCCGTCTGGCGGCTGGGCCGGCGGCTGCGCACCGGCAATGTCGGCAAGAACGGCGTCATCATCGATCGCACGCTGCCTTATGGCGGCTTCAAACAGTCCGGCATCGGCCGCGAGGGCGGGATCGAGGGCCTGCGATCCTTCCAGGAGCAGAAGATGGTCTATCTCGCCTGATCGATTTCGCGACGCCGATCAATCGCGGGCCGGGCGATACCGTGGTTGATCCCCACCGTGCCGCGCTGTCTGTCACGCGTTGAAGGAGATACTCTCGTGCACGATCTGGTGATCCGCGGTGCCCTCATTCTGGACGGCAAGGGCGGTCGGCCGTTCACCGGCGACCTCGCCGTGGACGCGGGCAGGATCGCGCAGGTCGGCGGCGTAATCGGCGAAGGCGCGGAGGAGGTACAGGCCGGCGGCCTCGCCCTGATGCCGGGCATCATCGACAGCCACACCCACTATGACGCCCAGGTCACGTGGGATCCGCTGTGCGATCCATCGCCCGCGCTTGGCGTGACCACCGTCGTCATGGGCAATTGCGGCTTCACGATCGCGCCCTGCAAGGCGGAGGACCGGCAGCTCATGATGGGTCATCTGACCCGCGTCGAGGGCATGTCGATCGAGGCGCTGCAGCAGGGCATCGACTGGGGCTTCCGCACCTTTCCCGAATATCTCGACATGGTCGAGGCAAAGGGCGTCGGGCCGAACGTCGCCGTCTACATCGGTCATTCCGCGCTGCGCACCTTCGTGCTCGGCGCCGCCGCCACGGAGCGGGCGGCGACAGCGGAAGAGATCGGGGCGATGTGTGCCCTCGTCGACGAGGCGATGGAGGCCGGCGCGCTGGGCTTCTCAAGCTCGACGCACGAGCAGCATGTCGGTTGGGGCGGCGTGCCCATGCCCTCGCGCCTGGCGGAGACGGATGAGTTCGAGGCGATCGTGAAAACGGTCGGCGCCAGGGAGAAGGGCACGCTCATGCTGGTGAAGGGCTCGAAGACCAGCATCGCCTGGATCGAGCATCTGGCGTCGCTCGCCGATCGGCCCGTGCTGGTCTCGGCGATGCGCCACCATCCGGCGGCGCCCGACAAGGTGTTCGAGGATCTCGCCGCGCTGCGCAATGCGCGGGAGCGGGGGCGCCGCCTCTACGGGCAATGCTCCTGCATGCCCATGGCGATGGATTTCAGCCTTGAGAACCCTTACCCCTTCGAAGGCTATGACGCGTGGAAGCGCGCGATCGAGGCGGACGGACGCGACGCCTATATCGAAGTGCTGAAAGACTCCGCTTTCCGCGCCGCGATGAAGCATGAGATCGAGACCGCGCCCGGCATGCGCATCTTCCGCGGCAATTGGGAGACGCTGACCGTCGCGACGGCCGGTGACGCGGCGAACCGATCGCTTGAGGATCGCGCGATCGGCGAACTGGCGCGCGAGGCGGGCAAGCACCCGTTCGACTATTTCCTCGACCTTGGTCTCGAAGAGGATCTCAAGACCCTGTTCGCAACAGAGTTCTCCAACTACGATGTACCGTCGGTCGGCCGCATCCTCGCCGATCCCGACAACCAGATCTCGCTAGGGGACGCAGGCGCGCACCTCTCATTTCTCTGCGAGGCGGGCTACGGCCTTCACCTGCTGGGCCGCTGGGTGCGCGACCTGGCCGTGCTGTCGCTGGCGGAGGCTGCCCGCCGCCTGTCCGGGCAGCAGGCGAACCTGTTCGGCATCGCCGATCGCGGAACGCTGGAGCCGGGGATGGCGGCCGACCTCGTCCTGTTCGATCCGGCCACGGTTGGCATCGGTCCGAAACAGAGGCTGTTCGACCTGCCCGGCGGCGCCACGCGCCTGCGCACGGACGCGCGCGGTCTCCATGGCGTGTGGGTCAACGGGGTGAAGCTGGCGGACGGCACCGGCCCGATCGCTCCGCGACAAATGCCCGGCAAGGTGCTGCGGGACTTCGTCGGCTGATGTGGGGCGCAGGCTGATCGATCGCGCGGGCCGTCGCGCGAGCGGTTCAGGCGCCCTTGAAGATGGGCTCACGCCTCTCGCGGAAGGCGGCCACGCCCTCGTGATGATCCTGAGTGCGGCTCATCAGCGGCTGCATCGCATATTCCATCTCCAGAAACGGATCGAGCGCGGGACTTTCGACCAGCTGGAACTGCCGCTTGGCCATGGCGAGGGAGAGCGGCGCCTGCGCCGCGAGCGAGGCCGCGAGAGCGCGGGCGCGCGCGAGCAGGCCGCCGGCCGGCAGCACCTCCATCACCAGGCCAAGCGCCCGCGCCTCCTCGGCGCCGACCGTTCGGCCCGAATAGGTGATCTCCTTGGCCCGCATGGTTCCGACCTGCCGGGTGAGCAGCCACACCGCACCCGCATCGGGCGCGAAGCCGATCTTGCCGAACACCTGCGCGAACTTCGCCCGATCGGATGCCAGCACGAAGTCGCAGCACAGGGCGAAGCTCCATCCCGCACCGACGCATGCCCCGTCCACCGCCGCGACGACGGGCTTCTTCAGCTGGTAGATCGACCGCGCGATGCGGTGGAGCCGCCGCATCTTCATCATCGACAGGGCAGGGCCGCCACCACCCATCTCGCCGACGTCCATGCCCGAGCAGAAGGAGCCGCCGGAGCCAGTTAGCACCACCGCCCGGACATCGTCATTTTCCGACAATCCCTCGAACGCCGTCCACAGTTGCTCGCGCATTTCGAGGGTGACGGCGTTCTTCTTCTCCGGCCGGTTGATCGTCACCGTGGCGACGGCGTCGGCGATGGCAAGATCGATGGACATGGGCGTTGCTCCTCCCCCGTCGAACTAGCAGAGGCCGGGCCTGCGCTGCACCCGGGGCACGCTAAATCGAGGATGCGAAACCGCTACGCACGTCTTCGGCGGATCCGACGGGGGCGGTAGGGTTGCGGACGAGAAGGAGAGGCCGATCATGACCCAACCCGTTCTAACGCTCGATCCGGCGCGCACCGCCATGCTGATCGTCGACATTCAGGACTTCACGGTCGCCCTGCCGACAGCACCCCTCTCCGGCCCGATGGTGCTGGACAATGCGGTGCGGCTGGCCGGTGCGGCCCGCGCCGCGGGCGTGCTGGTCATTCTGGTTCGCGTCGGCCATCCCGACAATGCCGTGCCGCAGCTTTCCCCGATCGCGGACGCCACGTTCGCCGGGAGCGGCACGTTCGCGGCGGATCGGGATATCCCGGCCATACTCGGGCCGGAGCCCGGCGACATCGTCATCGACAAGCTCGGCTGGGGATCCTTCCCGGGCACGGGTCTGGACGCCGTTCTGCGCCGTCGCGGGATCGACACGATAGTCATCGCCGGCCTCACCACCCACATCGCGGTGGATACGACCATGCGCGAGGCGCATGCGCTCGGTTACGATCAGGTCTTGGCGAGCGACGCCGTCTCGGCGTTCACCGCCGCCGAGCACGATCACGTGCTGACCTCGATCGCCCCGCGCATCAGCCGGGTACGAACGACCGATCAGATCGTCGCGGCGCTCGGCGGCTGATCGCCTGTCGGTTCGCGCGTTCCCGCCGCTTCTCGCCCGAAACATCGGCCTGTCGAAAAGCTCCCGCGAAAGCCCTGATTCGGTTGAAGCCGTGCGGCCGCCGGCGTTCCGGTACCGCCATGAGACTTTCCGACCAGATCGCGGACTATGTCCACGCGACCCGCTTCGACGATTTCGCCCCCGAGGTGATCGAGCGAACCAAGGATCTGATCCTCAGCTCGGTCGGATCGACCGTCCTGGGCGCTGCGATGGAGCTGCCGCGCAACATGGCGGATTACGCCCGCGCGATCGGCGGCGCGGGCTGCGCCAACGTCGTCGGCTTCGCCTTCAGAACCAGCGCCGAACAGGCGGCTATGCTCAACGCCATCTCCTCCCACTGTACCGAGCTTGAGGATGTCGCGTGGCCGGAGGCGCAGTATACGTGCTGCCTGCTGCCCGCTGTCCTCACGCTGGGCGATGCGCTGGGTGCGAGCGGGCGGCAGGTGCTGAAAGCGGCGATCGTCGGCTTTGAGGTGGCGGCCCGGCCCGGCATGACCTGCTCGGACGGCGGCGCGGCGGCGCGCGGCTTCCTGTCCTGCGCCA
Organism: Sphingomonas profundi; assembly: GCF_009739515.1. NCBI lineage: Bacteria > Pseudomonadati > Pseudomonadota > Alphaproteobacteria > Sphingomonadales > Rhizorhabdaceae > Alterirhizorhabdus > Alterirhizorhabdus profundi. The sequence goes on along the minus strand of NZ_CP046535.1, from coordinate 1,985,949 downwards.
ATGTCGGGACGATCGGCATGGCGGCGGCCGCCGCCAAGCTGATGGGCCTGACGCGGGAGCAGATCCGCGACGCCGTCACCCTCTCGGTCTCCGTCGGCGGCGGCATGGTGCGCCAGACCGGCTCGGCCGCCCATGTCGTCGAGGCCGGTTTCGCCGCCCGCGACGGCATCATGGCCGCAAGCCTGGCGGCGCGCGGCCTGGGCGGCAATCCGGCGATCCTCGAAGGCAAGGCGGGCTATTTCGATGCCCTCGCCGGCCAGCCCGAAATCGCCTTCGATCTCGGCACCGGCGGCGACCTGCGGGTCATGGCGGTCGGCCAGAAGAAATATCCTTGCTGCTACATGCTCCAGCGGGTCATCGACTCCCTCAAAGGGACGATGGCGGAGCATGGCTTTACCGGGGACGACGTCGTCGGGGTCGAAGTCGAGGTGAATCGCGCCTTCCCGACGATCATGAAATATCCCGATCCGAAGGATGTCGAGGAGGCGCGCTTCAGCCTGCCGCACGTCGTCGCCGCCACGATCGCGGGCGAGCCGATGGATCCGCGCACCTTCTCCGCCGCCAAGCTGCACGCGCCCGAGATCCTCAGGCACCGTGGCAAGGCCAACATGATCGTCCACGACGAATGGGGCTACGATCAGCTCGGCAAGGCGGACATCGTCACCGTCCGCCTGAGCGACGGGCGCGCCTTCCGGGCGGAGGCGGTGCAGGCGAAGGGCGATGCCGCGCTGCCGCTGAGCCGCGAGGAGACGCTGGCGAAGTACCGCGCCTGCACGGACGGCATGATCGATGCCGGGCTGCAGGCGTGGTCTGCCGATCTGCTCGCTAATCTGGAAAAGGCCGACAGCGTGACGCCGCTGATGTCGCGACTCTCCGGCACAGACGCACACATTGCCGGGCGCGCCTGATGGACCTCAATTTCACGCCCGACGAACTGGCGTTCCGCGAGGAAGTCCGCGCTTTTCTGCGCGACAACCTTCCCGACGACCTCAGGCGCAAGATGATCGAGCGTCGCCATCTGGGGAAGAACGACATCGTGCGCTGGCAGCGCATCCTCAACGGCCGCGGCTGGGCGACCACCGCGTGGCCGGTGGAGCATGGTGGCCAGGCGTGGACGCCGGCCCAGCGCTACATCTTCCAGGAGGAGATGGCGCTTGCCCATGCGCCGGAGGGATCGCCGTTCAACGTCAACATGATCGGCCCGATCGTCTGCCGGTTCGGCACGCCGGAGCAGCAGGCGCAGTTTCTGCCGCGTATCGCCAACCTCGATGATTGGTGGTGCCAGGGCTTCTCCGAACCCGGCGCGGGGTCCGACCTCGCATCGCTGAAGACGCGGGCGGGCCGCGACGGCGACGAGTATGTCATCAATGGCCAGAAGATCTGGACCACGCAGGCTCAGCATGCAGACTGGATGTTCGCCCTGGTCCGCACCGATGCCTCCGGCCGGAAGCAGCAGGGCATCACCTTTCTGCTCATCGACATGAGGACGCCCGGGCTGACGGTACGCCCGATCGAGACGATCGACGGCGAGCGGGACGCCAACGAGGTGTTCTTCGACGATGTCCGCGTGCCTGTCGCGAACCGCATCGGCGAAGAGGGCAGGGGTTGGGACTATGCCAAGCATCTGCTCGGCAGCGAGCGGTCCGGCATCGCCCGCATCGGGCTGTCGAAGGAGCGGCTGGGGCACCTGCGCGCCACCACGACGGCGATGGCGGCGGACGGGCGCCTCTCCGCGCGTGAAGCGGATGCGTTCCGGCGCAAGCTGGTCGAGGTGGAGGTCGAACTGCGCGCGCTGGAGCTTACGCAGCTGCGTGTCGTCGCGGCCGACGCGCATGGCGGCGGGGCGGGGGCGGCCGCCTCCATCCTCAAGGTGCGCGGCACCGAATCGCAGCAGCGCATGACGGAGCTGATGATCGAGCTGGCCGGCCCGGCGGGCCTCGCCATGCCGAGCGGTTCTGCCGCCAACGATCCGGCGGACGGCTGGGTAGAGGCGGCCGCGCCATTCTATTTCGCCATGCGCAAGGTCTCGATCTTCGGCGGCTCGAACGAGATCCAGAAGAACATCATCGCCAAGTCCGTTCTCGGGCTGTGAAGGACCGGCCATGGACTTCGATCTGACCGACGAGCAGCGCATGCTGGGCGACAGCGTCACCCGGTTCGTCGCCGAACGCTATGATTTCGAGAGCAGGGCGCACCTGTTGCGCTCCGAGACCGGCTGGAGCCGCGAGATCTGGCGCGAGATGGCGGATCTGGGGCTGCTGGGCCTCGCTTTCGCCGAGCAGGACGGCGGTTTCGGCGCGGGCGGCGTCGAGACGATGATGGTGATGGAGGCGCTGGGCCGGGGACTGGTGCTGGAGCCGTATCTGTCCACGATCGTCCTCGGCGGCGGGGTGCTGCGGCATGGTGGAACGCCGGCGCAGAGGAGCGAGCGCATCCCCGCCATCGTCAGCGGCGAATGGCTGCTGGCGCTGGCGCATCACGAGCCGAAGGGGCCGCGCTTCTCGCTCGGCGCCGCGACGCGGGCCGAACGCACCGCCGCCGGCTGGCGGATCGAGGGGCGCAAGGTCGCAGTCGTCCATGGCGCCGATGCCGACGAGCTTATCGTGAGCGCGATCACCGACGAAGGGCTGAAGCTGTTCCTCGTCCCCGCCGCGATGGTCGAGCGGGATCGCCGCGTCGGCTATGACGGCGTGCCTCTCGCCGACGTGGCGCTGAACGGCGTCGAGCTCGGCGCGGACGCCGTGGTCGGCGATGGCGCAACCCTTGCCCGCGTGATCGAGGAAGCCAATGCCGCGCTCGTGGCCGAGGCGGTCGGCATCATGGCCGACACGCTGGACCGCACCACCGAATATCTGAAGACGCGGGTGCAGTTCGGCGTGTCGATCGGCAGCTTCCAGGCGCTCCAGCATCGCGCCGTCGACATGCTCATCCAACTGGAGCTGGCGCGCAGCATGTCGATCCTCGCCGCGCTCTCGCTCGACCAGCCCGTCGAGACCCGCCGCCGCAACATCGCGGCGGCGAAGGTCCAGATCGGCCGCTCCGGGCGCATCGTCGGCCAGCAGGCGGTGCAACTGCACGGCGCCATCGGCATCACCGCCGAGTACAAGGTTGGCCACGCCTTCAAGCGGCTGACGGCAATCGATGCTGCCTTCGGCGATGCCGATTGGCAGATCGACATGCTCGCGGAGGCTGGCGGCCTGACACCGGCCTAAGGCCGCGGGCGCCACCTGGAGGGGTGGCGCCCACCTCGCGAAGTCAGTATCCCTTGAAGGTCGGCTTGCGCTTCTCGGCGAACGCGCTCGTCGCCTCGGCATAATCCTGCGTCAGCATCGTCATGGATTCGTAGGCGATGCTGAGTTCCAGCACCTGGTTCAGCTGCTGCTTCACCTGCTTGTTCACCGCCGCCTTGGACCAGCGCACGGCCCATACCGGCTGGCCGGCAATCTCCTGCGCGATCTTGACGGACTCGGCCAGAACGTCCGCCTTCGGGAAGGCATGGTTGACCAGGTTCATCGCCGCCGCCTCGGCCCCTTTCAGCAGCTTGCCGCGCATCAGGAATTCCTTGGCGCGCTGCGGGCCGATCAGCATCGGCCAGATCACCGCGCCGCCGTCGCCGGCGACAAGGCCGACCCTGATGTGGGTGTCGCCGATGCGCGCATCCTCCGCCACGATGCTCATGTCGGCGAACAGCGCGATGGTGAGGCCCAGCCCGATCGCGTCGCCATTTACCGCCGCGATGATCGGCTGCGGCACCAGCAGCATATGCTCGAACAGGCGCAAGGTGTTCTGCGGCACGCGCAGCGCATATTCGAGGCCGAACTCTGTGCCGGCCCGCGCGGCCATCCGCTTCACGTCGCCGCCGGCCGAGAAGGCGCGGCCGGCGCCGGTCAGCACGATCACCTTGATGCTCTCGTCGCGCGCGAGATCGAGCCAGATGTCCTCCATCTCGCGATGCTCTTCCGGTCCTACCGAGTTGAGCGTGTCGGGCGCGTTCATAGTGACCACGGCGACGCCATCCTCGGCCACCTCGACCTTGATGAAGGCGTATCTGTCGTAAGCGATCGGGGTCAGCCAGGTACGGGTCTGGGTCACGCACACTCTCCTTGTTGCTCATCGGGTCGTCGCACGGCGGCATCCCAGGCGCTGAGTTTCTCGCCCGCTTCCGCCAGGCGGCGGAGCAGGGGCACCGGTTCGAGCGAGGCGCTGCCGGTCTCGGCCGCCATCGATTCCAGTCTGGCGACGACGTAAGCGAGGCCGACCTCGTCCGCATGAAAGAGCGGCCCGCCCTTGAAGCGGGGGAAGCCGTAGCCGTTCAGCCACACCGTATCGATGTCCGATGCGCGGGCGGCGATGCCTTCCTCAAGGATGCGCGCTCCCTCGTTGACCAGAGGGAAGAGCATGCGCTCGACGAGATCGGTTTGATCGAAGCTGCGCTTTGCCACGCCCGCTTCGGCCGCCACCCCGGCGATCAGTGCCGGCAGGTCCGGGTTCGGCAGCGGCGTGCGCGACCCGGCCTCGTAGACATAATAGCCGCGGCCAGTCTTCTGGCCCAGCCAGCCCTGCTCGACGACGGCGTCCGCCACCGCGAACGGCGTGCCCCGGCGCTTGCGGATGGCGTAGCCGATGTCCAGCCCGCTCATGTCGTTGATCGCCAGCGGCCCCATCGGGAAGCCGATCGCCTTCAGGGCATCGTCGACCTGCTCCGGTGTGGCACCCTGAAGGAGCGCGCGATCCACCTCGGCCCCGCGCTTGGCGACCATGCGGTTGCCGATGAAGCCGTCGCAATTGCCGGAAACGACCGGCACCTTGCCTATCCTCCTGGAGATGGCGACGGCGGTGGCGAGCGTGACCGGGTCCGTAGTCGCGGTGCGCACCACCTCCACCAGTTTCATGACGTTGGCGGGTGCGAAGAAATGCAGGCCGACGAACCGCTCCGGCCGCGCCATGACGGTGGCGATCGCGTCGACGTCGAGCGCCGAGGTGTTGGTGGCGAGGACGGCGTCATGCCGCGTGATCCGATCGAGTTCGCCGAAGAGGCCTTGCTTCAGCGCCATGTCCTCGAACACGGCCTCCACGACCAGATCGGCGTCGGCTGCCGCTTGCACGGCGGTTGCGCCACGGATGTGGCCGATCCGCGCATCCGCCTCGCTCTGGCTGATCGATCCGCGCGCGACCGATGTGGCGTAGGTCGCGCGGATCCGCTTCAGCCCCTTCGCCACGGCCTCCTCGTCGCGGTCGATCAGCGTGACCGGGACGGCCGCTGCGGCGAAGCTCATCGCGATCCCGCCGCCCATCGTGCCGGCGCCGATAACCGCCACGGTGCCGATCGGACGCGGCTGCGCGCCATCCGGCAGCTTGGCCGCCTGCCGTTCCGCGAAGAAGGCATAGCGCAGCGCATGCGATTGCGACCCGGCGGAGAGGCGCAGGAAGTCCTCGCGGTCCGCGGCGACCGCCTCGTCGAAGGGCAGTGTCATGGCGCGAAGCACCGACTGCACGCAGGCGGCCGGCGCGTCCTGTCTCTTGAGTTTCGCGGTCAGTCCTGCCGCTTCGGCGTCGAAGACGGCGCGATCGAACGGGGCGGGCGGCTTGCGATCGCGGGTCGGCAAGGCTTCGGTCGTGCGCGCGGCCTTGCGCGCCGCCTGGATCAGGTCGCCGGTGGGGACGACCTGGTCGACGATGCCTTTCGCCTTCGCCGCGACCGCGCCGATCCGCCTGCCGGTGACAACAAGCGCCAGCGCCTCGCTCGCTCCAGCGATCCGCGCCAGCCGCGCCGCGCCGCCGGCCCCCGGCAGCAATCCGAGCGTCACTTCCGGCAATCCGATCGCCGCATCGGTCGCGGCGACCCGGCCGTGGCACGCCAGCGCGATCTCAAGCCCGCCGCCCAGCGCCGTGCCGTGCATGGCGGCGATCACCGGCTTGGCCGATGCCTCGATGGCGTTGCAGACGGCGTCGAGGCCGGGGGGCACGCGCGGCTTGCCAAACTCCCTGATCTCGGCCCCGGCGATGAAGGTACGGCCGGCGCAAGCGATGACGATCCCCGCCACGCTCGCGTCGGCGTCGAGAGCGCCGAGCGCCGCGACCAGGCCCGCGCGCACGGCGGCGCTGCTGGCGTTGATCGGCGGATTGTCGATAAGGATCAGACCGATGCCGTCCTCGATCGCGGTCGTGACCGGGCTCATGCCTGAGGCTCCTGCAAGGTGATGACGCCATCGAGCGCCAGGACGCCGCGGCCTTCCTCAAGCACCCGCAGCGGATTGATCTCGATCGTCTCGATCGTGTCCGCATTGGCGGCGGCGAGGCGGGATAGGGCGGCGACAGCGGCCGCCGCAGCCGGAATATCCGTGGGCGGCGCGCCGCGATAGCCGTCCAGCAGCGGAAAGCAGCGCAGCGACCGCAGCATCGCTGCGGCCTCGGCCTCACTCACCGGGGCGAGCCGTATGGCGACATCGCCGAGCAACTCGGCCGTCACCCCGCCCAAGCCTACCATGACCAGCGGCCCGAACAGGGGATCGCGCCGCGCGCCGACGATCAACTCCACACCGGCCGGCGCCATCTCGGAGAGCAGAAGGCCGGCGATGCGCGCGTCCGGCGCTGCCATCGCCACGCGCCTGACCATCGCCTCCGCCTCGATGGCCGCTTCGGCCGCGCAGGCGATGGCAAGCTTCACGCCACCCACCTCGGTCTTGTGCAGGATGTCCGCCGATAGGATCTTCAGCGCCACCGGGAAGCTGAGTGTCGCGCTTGCCGACCCGACATCACGCGCATGCGCGACCACGATCTCGCGCGGGGATGGAATGCCCGCCTGGCGCAGCAGGGCCTTCGCCACCGCCTCGTCATAGGCGCGGGCCGCAATGACCGGCGCATCGGCCGAAACCGGCGCCGATGTTCGCGCAAACCCTTCCGCGAACCCGTGCAAGGCGGAGATGGCGCGCACCGCCCGCGCCGGTTCCTCGAACACCGGAAAACCGGCGGCCGCGTAACGCGCGGCCTCGTCGGACGGGCAGACGACGCACAGCGCGATCGTCGCCTCTGGAAAGTCGCGCCGGAGTTCCTTCAGATCCTCCAGGAATATCGCGGACAATGCCGGCACGCCCGCATAGACGCCGAAGAAGGCCAGCAGGCTGTCATAGCAGCCGCTTTCCAGCATCGCCCGCATCGAAGCCGCCAGCAGATGCGGATCGGTGGAGAGTTGCGCGGTGATGTCCACCGGATTGGTCGGCGATCCCACCGGGCAGAGCGCCCGCAGCCGCTCCTGCGTATGATCCGGCGCGGGCGGCAGGACCAGCCCGGCATCGGACGCCGCGTCGGCCACCTGAGCGCCCATGCCGCCCGATATCGTGACCACGCCAAGCCGGTTGCCGGCCGGCCACGCCGCGACCTGCGCCGCCACGGCCGCGACATCCAGCAGTTCCTCGGTGGAAACCGCACGGTAGACGCCGTACTGCCGGAAGATCGCGTCGTAGACCCGGTCTTCGCCCGCCAGCGAGGCGGTGTGCGAGGCGGCAGCCTGCGCCCCCGCGCTGGTGCGGCCCACCTTCAGGACGATCACCGGCTTGCGGCCGCGCCGCGCGGCCTCCAGACCCGCGATCAGCCGCGCGGCATCGCGAATACCCTCGATATAGCCGAGGATCACCTTGATGCCGTCGTCCAGGGCCAGCGCCATCAACCCGTCGCCGAAATCGACGTCCGCCTCGTTGCCCGTGGTGATGAAGGTGCCGATCGCCATGCCGCGATCCTGCGCCAGCCGCAGGATGTGGGCCGCCGACCCGCCCGACTGGCTGACCATGCCGAGCGTCGGCGCGTCCGTGCGCTCCTGAAATTGCGTGGTGAAGCTGGCCCAGGCGCCGTTGGCGGCGTTGAAGACGCCCAGGCAGTTGGGGCCGACGATGCGCATGCCCGCATCCTTCGCGATCTCCACCAGTTGCCGCTGTCGCTCGACGCCTTCCGGACCGGCCTCGTTGAAGCCCGCGCTGAAGATCACCGCCGCCTTCACCTGCTTCTCGGCCGCCGCCCTGATCGCAGGCACGACGAGGTCGCCGGGTAGCGCCACGATCACGCAGTCGATCGTGTCCGGCACATCCAGGATGCTCCGATAGGCGGGCAGGCCCTGCACCGTGTCGCGGCCGGGGTTCACCGGATAGATGGCCCCGGCGAAGCCACCGCGCTTGAGGTTGGATATCGTCCTTCCCCCGATTCGCGAGGGATCGTCGCTGGCGCCGATGACGGCGATCGACGTGGGACGGAGGAAGGCGTCGAGATTGCCTCGCTCGCAGGCGGGTTCGGAAACGGGCGGGTTCATGATCGCCTGCGTACCGGCCGGATTGCCGTTCCGGGGAGTGTCGACACAAACCGACAGGATAATTCGTCCTTTCGATAATTGGCCGCGAAGCACCCCGCGCAACTCACTTTTAGCGGTCCTAGTTGGCTACTCTGCCGAAATGTGTCGACAGTTCAGCGAGGATCGCTTATGCGAAGTGTCGACAGAGAGGCGTAAAAGCCCGATCGACAGCAAGAGAGGAGGCGAAGTGGCACGTTCCCTTGAGCCGAAGACGATCAAGTCGGCGCAGCGCGTATTCGCGGTGCTGGAATATTTCGACAGCGAGCGGACTTCCGCCACCGTCACCGACATCGCGCGCGAATATGGCTATCCCCAATCCTCCGCGTCGGAGCTGCTGAGCTACATGGTGTCGCTCGGCTACCTGCGCCGTGGTCAGCGGGGCCGCACCTTCCACCTGACCATGCGCGTGGCCATGCTCGGCGCATGGGTGCAGCCGCATCTGACCCGCAGCGGCCGCCTGCTGCGGTTGATGGACGAGCTGGCCGACGAGACCGGCGGCAGCGTCGTGCTGGCCAGCAACACCCGCGTCCGGCTCCAGTGCATCCACGCGGTGCGCCGCCACGCCGAGGCGCCGCGCCAGGGCGACCTCATGGACATCCTCAACACGTCGGAGGGACGGGCGCTGCTGCTCACCTGCGATCGGGGCCTGGTCCGCAGATATGTCCATCGCCTCAATGCCGAGATGGAGGATGAAGCGCGCCGCGTCCGCTACGAGGATCTCGATGCGGCGCTCGTGGAAGCGTCAGCGAAGGGCTATGTCCGGGTCAGCGCGGACGATTTCCTCTCGCTCGCGATACTGCTGCCCATCTCGGATCATAGCGAGCAGCTGGCGCTGTCCCTTCGCGCGCCGCTGGCGGGTGCCAGCGAGCAGGCGCTCGTCCGCGCGCTCCGGTCGATTGTCTCGCGGACGCTCGGTCTCGTATCGGTGGGCGTGCCCGCCGTGGCGCCGGCGCCATCACGCCGCAGCGTCGCCATCGGCTTCTGAAGCGGGGGCATGACCATGGTTCCCCCGATCGGAGGCGTCATGCCTGCCGTCTCCGCATCGGCGGCCGCACGCTCTGACCGCCGCCGCCGAGGCGGGTGACGGCTGAGCGGTCAATGCAGCGGCACGACCTCGTAATGGGCAAGCTGCGCCCCGGCGATGAGCGGGGAGAGCATCGCGCGGATCGCGGCTGCCGTTTCGGTCATCGGATAATGCTCGACGTGGTCCTCGATCCGATCCCAGGAGACGCGCACCTGGAAGCGATCGGGCGTTTCGACGCAGCGGAGCAACTCGACCGCGCGGCACCCCGGCACCGTCCGCAACCGGGCGGATACCTCGATAAAGGCTGCCGCGAACGCATCAGCCTGTCCGGGCAGCACGTCGACCATGTTGATCTCTTGGAACATGGCGTGCTGTTCCGCCGGTATCGGTCCGCCGGCAACCCGGCCGCCATCACCCGATCGCCTTTTCGCCCTCTCGATATGTCGGCACCCCCGGCGACTCTGGCGTTCTGTGGCCTTTGATCGGGCTAAAGTGTCGACATTACCGGGAGACGATATTTGGCAACGGTTCCGATGGACGCGCACGAAATAACCCGCGCGGCCCTGCGCGACTTCTACGACGATTGCGCCGCCGCGCTCGACGCCGAGGATCTGGATGCCTTTCCCGGCTTCTTCGTGGAGGATGCGACGTATCGGGTCATCAGTCGCGAGAATGTCGACCAGGGGCTCGCCCACGCGCCGATCTATTGCCGTGGCAGGGCGATGATCGAGGATCGCATCATGGCGACGACGCGTGCCGCCCTCTACCAGCCGCGTTCGCTGCGCCACTTCATCAGCGGCGTGCGCGTGACCGGGTCTGACGGCGATGCCGTGCGTTCCGAAGCGAACTTCCTCATCATCGAGAGCCTGATCGAGCAGGAGCCGCAAATCCTGATGGTCGGTCGCTATGTCGACCTGATCGTGCGCGAGGGCGCCGACCTCCGGTTCCGCAAGCATGATGCGATCTACGACAATTACAGCGTCCGCACGACGCTCGTGATCCCCGCCTGAGGACTGGCCGATGACCGACCCGATGCCGCGCAACGATCATGCTCCCGCCAGTCGCGTTTGGCCCGCCGAAGGGCTGACCCGGGTGCCCGCCTGGCTGTATTCGGATCCCGAAATCTACCGGCGGGAGCTGGAGGTCTTCCACTATGGCAGAACCTGGAACTTCGTGGGCCTCGATTGCGAGGTGCCGGAGCCGGGCAGCTTCAAGCGCTCCTGGGTGGGCGAGCGGCCGGTCATCGTCACGCGCGACAATGACGGCGGGATCAACGTGGTGGAAAATCGCTGCGCCCATCGCGGTTCGCTGCTGTGCTGGAAGAACAGCGGCAAGGCGAAGGATCTGTCCTGTCCCTACCATCACTGGAACTATAGTCTGAAGGGCGACCTCATGGGCCTGCCTTTCCTGCGCGGCGCGGGCGGGAAGGGCGGAATGCCGCGCGACTTCGACAAGTCGAAGAACGGCCTCACCAAGCTGCGCGTCGCGACGCGTGGCGGCTCCATCTGGGCGACATATTCGAGCGACGTTCCGCCGCTGGACCGGTATCTCGGCGATGAGATCCTGATGCGCCTCGATCGCCTGGTCTCGCGCCGGCCGCTGCGCCTGGTCGGCTACAGCCGCCAGATGGTGGAGAGCAACTGGAAGCTCTACTGGGAAAACAGCCGCGATCCCTATCACGCGACCCTGATGCACCCCTTCCTCTCGACCTTCGGTATCCTCCGCACCGACGGCGACTATCATAGCGTGCCCCTGCAGGAGGGACGTCACGAATATACCTACTCGCAATACGACCCGACGCTGAAGAGCAAGACCAGCGATGCGGCCAAACAGATAAAGTCGATCCGCACGGACCTGGCGATGAAGGACAAGGAGACCGTCTCCGCCGTCGTCGACGAGTTCCAGGATGGCATGATGGGCGCCTTCCAGGTCTTTCCGACCGTGCTGGTCCAGCAGTACTTCAATTGCCTCGTCATCCGTCACCTGATCCTCAAGGGGCCGGGCAAGCATGAGCTCAGCTGGACCTATTTCGGCTATGCCGATGATGACGAGCAGGTGAGCGAACTGCGCCTTAAGCAGAGCAACCTCGTCGGGCCGGCCGGCTTCGTGAGCCTGGAGGACAGCGAGGTGCTCTCGCTGATGCAGCCGGTGGTCGAGGGCCGGCCGGATTCGCTGCAGGTGCTGGAGATGGGCGGTCACGGCACCGAGGCGCAATCGACCATGATGACGGAGGTTCTGATCCGCGCCTTCTATGATTTCTATCGCCGCGAAATGGGCCTGTGACCAGCGCGGAGCGGGGAGCTTGATCGATGACGGAATGGACAAGGATAGGGCGCGACGAGGACGTGGTGGACGGCGAGCCCTTCGCCGCCGCCCTCGATGACGGCACGGCCGTCGCCCTCTACCGTTTCGAGGGCGCGGTCTATGCGATCGGCGATATCTGCCCGCACGAGGACGTGCGCCTGTCCGAAGGCTTTCTGGATGGTGGGACGATCGAATGTCCACTGCACCAGAGCTGCTTCGAGATCCGCACCGGCAAGGTGATCGAGGGCGGGCCGGCCTATGAGGACGTCCCGTCATTCGACGTGCGGAACGAGGATGGCGCGTTGTTCGTGAGGGCGAAACGCTGATGGCGCGCGAGACCGACGCCTTCATCTATGCCGGCCTCCGCACGCCCGTGGGCCGTCATGCCGGCGGTCTGGCCGGAGTGCGGCCGGATGATCTGCTGGCCGGCGTGATCCGCGCGGTGCTGGGGTCGACCGCGTTCGATGCCGACAGGATCGAGGATGTCATCGCCGGTTGCACCAGCCAGTCGGGCGAGGACAGTCGCAACGTCGCCCGCCACGCCTCGCTGCTGGCCGGGGTGCCGGTCGGCGCGGGCGGCCTGACCGTTAACCGCTTGTGCGGCAGCGGCCTCGCGGCGATCGTCGATGCGGCGCGCTGCTGCGAGACGGGGCAGGGCGATCTCTTCATCGCGGGCGGCGTGGAGAGCATGTCGCGCGCGCCCTTCGTCATGGCGAAGTCCGAGACGGCCTTCCAGCGCACGACCAGGATCTACGAGGCGCTGGGCGAGCGGTTTCCCAATCCGGCGATCCACGCGCGGTTCGGCAAGGATTCCATGCCGATGACCGGCGACAACGTCGCGGCTGAGCACGGGATCAGCCGCGCGCGCGCCGACGCCTTCGCGCTGGGTTCGCAGCGCAAATATGCCGCCGCCAGGGCGCGCGGCTTCTTTGAGGGCGAGATCGTGCCCGTCGAAGTGCCCGGCAGGAAAGGCGCCGTGACGATCGTCGCCGAGGACGAGCATCCCCGCGCCGACAGCACGATCGAAGGTCTCGCCCGGCTGAAGCCGCTGTTCGCGAACGGCGTCGTCACCGCCGGCAATGCCTCGGGCGTCAATGATGGCGCCGCCGCGCTCATCGTGGGAAATCGCGCGGCGGGGGAGGCGGCCGGCGCCGCGCCGATCGCCCGCATCGTCTCGGCCGCCGTCGCCGGGATCGAGCCGCGCATCATGGGCCTCGGGCCCGTTCGCGCCGTGCCGAAGGCGCTGGAGCGGGCCGGGTTGACGCTGGCCGACATCGACGTGATCGAGTTGAACGAGGCATTCGCCAGCCAGGCGCTCGGCGTCACCCAGCTGCTTGGGCTGGCCGACGACGATCCGCGCGTGAACCCCAATGGCGGCGCTATCGCCATCGGGCATCCGCTCGGCATGTCCGGCGCCCGCATCGCGCTGACCGCGACGCGCCAGCTCCACGCCACCGGCGGCCGCTTCGCGCTCGTCACCATGTGCATCGGCCTCGGCCAGGGGATCGCCGCGATCCTCGAACGCGCCTGATCCAAGGACCGCAGACAAGATGGATTTTCAGCTTTCCGCCGAACAGCAGATGTTCAAGGACTCGGTCGCCTCCTTCGCGCAGCGCCATTGCGCGGATGGCGCCCTGGAGCGCGCCCATAGTGACGACTATCCCTGGCAGATCGCGCGGGCGATGGCCGAGGCCGGCCTGATCGGCATCACCACCGACGAGGTGGACGGTGGCGTCGGCGGCGCGCTGATGGATGCCGTCATCGCCATTCAGGAGATCGCGATGGTCTGCCCGCGCAGCGCCGACGTCATCCAGGCCGGCAATTTCGGCGCCATCCGCGTCCTCGCTCAATATGGCACGCCGGAGCAGAAGGAACGGCTGTTGAAGCCGTTGCTGGCCGGAAAGGCGCTGATCGCCGTCGCGATGACCGAGCCGGGCGCGGGCTCCGCCGTCACCGAGCTGAAGACCACCGCCGTTCCGGAGGGCGACGGCTATCGGATCAGCGGCGAGAAGATCTTCACCACCCATGGCCTCCACGCCACCGTCTTCCTCACGTACGTCCGCTTCGGCCCCGGCACCGGGGGCATCGGCTCGGTGCTGGTCGAACGCGGCGCGGAAGGCTTCAGCTTCGGCAAGCCCTCGCGCTTCTTGTCGGGCGAGGACTGGAACACGCTGTACTTCGACAATGTCTCAGTGCCGAAGGAGAATGTCGTCCTGGGTCCGGGCGGCTTCAAGAAGCAGATCGCCGGGTTCAACGTGGAGCGGCTGGGCAACAGCGCGCGCTCTCTCGCTCTTGGCCGTCACGCCTTCGGCCTTGCCCGCGAACATGCCCTCAATCGCCGTCAGTTCGGTCAGCCGCTCGTGAACTTCCAGGGCCTTGCGTGGAAATTCGCGGAGATGAAGGTGAAGGCCGAGGCCGCGCAACTTCTCCTCTACAAGGCCGCCACCGGCGCCGACCGCGGTTTTCCTTCCGCCGAGGACACGGCGATCGCCAAGATCGCGTGCAACCGCGCGGGCTTCGACATGGCCAATGAGGCGATGCAGATCATGGGCGGCACCGGCTATTCGGAGGAGAGCCTGGTCGAATACTGCTTCCGCCGCACACGCGGCTGGATGATCGCCGGCGGCACGATCGAGATATTGCTGAACCGCATCGCCGAGAGTGTTTTCGAGCAGAGATTGCCGATCAGGGCGGAGGCGTAGGCCGGGACGAGCCTACCTTGAAACGGGGCGTCCGCGTCCGGCGAGCCTCGGATTCGGCGCCAGCCGGTCGGGGGCGACCCGCTACCCGATCCACCCGTCGAAGACGTCCCCGGCCTCGCGCTGGATCATCGTCGCGGCCTCCATCTGTCCGTAGACCAGGGCGTTGCCGATCGTATCGAGCACGTCCGCCTTGCTCACGCCCCAGGCCTTGGACAGCAGCACATTCTCGCGGATACCTTCCGCCTGCCGGCTCATCACGTGATAGTAGAGCATGGTCGTCGGCCACATCTGCTTCGGCAAAACACACAGCATGTTTTCGAACCGGGCACGGTGGGTCTTGATCAGGCTCGGCCGGTGCCTGGCCATGAAGCGGACATAAGGCGGGATCTCGCCGATCGTGCGCAGATACCAGTCGTAGAGGCTAGACTCCTCGTCCGCGGTCATGTCGACGGTGGTGAAATCCAGCCCCGACTTGAACGCCTCCCTGTCGACTGCCCAACCTTCCGGGAACACGGCCGGCACTTCGGGCGCGTCTCCGAACATGATGCCCTCATGAGCCTCGGCGATCGTCTCCATGCCGCGCGGACCTGCGTGGACGAAGGCCATGGCCAGCATCTCCAGCGCCTGGGCTCTGCTGACCCCGCGCGCCTTCCAGCTGTGCAGCACGTAGCGCACGCCGACCACGTGACCCTTCAGGGCATAGAAGGCGAGGGTGCCGTTGCCGGTGATCGCCGGCACGACGCGCAGGGTGAGGCTGCAGTAAAGTCGATAGCGCTTCAGCACTTCGGGGCTGCGATCCAGCCACCAGTCGAGACCGTCCAGCGAGTGGCCGAACTGAGTAGCGTAATGCTCGCGAAAGCTGGCCTTCTCGTCCGCGCTGATCTCGGTCGGCGTCGACAGGTCGAGCCCGCGATGCACCCAGTGTCCGCCGCGCGGATCAAAGCCGTGGTTGATGGCGCGCAGCGCTTCCAGCTCGCTCATGGGTGAGCCCCTCCGATGGTTTGATGCGGGTGTGGTGCGATCTCGCGCCCGGGTCACGCGCGACCGCGCCGGGAGCGCGTAAACATCGCGAACTCGAAAACCCGGCGGCCCCGGCCGGTTCGGCTGGCGCTCTCGTCCCGCACGGCGGACAGCCGGGGCGACAGCGACAAAAGGACATGGTGCGTGACCAAGAAAGTGGCCCTCGTGACGGGGTGCGGCAAGCAGGACGGGATCGGTGCGGCGATCGCCCGCAAGCTGGCGGCCGCGGGCTGCGCGCTGGTGGTCGTCGATGTCGAGGCGACCGGCGTTCGCGACAGCCACGAGCCCGCCGGCGCCGCCGCTGCCGGCTGGCGCGGCGTCGAGAGCCTGGTCGAGGAACTCGGGGCGGCCGGTGCCGAGGCGAGCTTCGTCACGGGCGATATCTCGTCCGAGACCGACGTCGCCCGCATCGTCGCCCATGCGAGGAGCGCGCACGGCAGCCTGGACATACTGGTCAACAATGCCGGCGCACCGTTCAGCATGGGCCATGGCGATGTCGAGACCGTCGAGCCCGACGCCTTCGATCGCGTCATGTCGATCAACGTACGCGGCACCTTCCTGATGGGTCGGGCGGCGGCAGGCATCATGCGCGCGAACAGATGGGGCCGCATCGTCAACGTCGCCTCCGTCGCGGGCCGTCAGGGCTCGCGGCTGAACTCTGCCTATGCCGCCTCCAAGGCCGGGGTGATCGCGCTCGCCCAGACCTGGGCGCTGGAACTCGGCCCCGACGGCGTGACCTGCAATTCCGTGCTGCCCGGCCTCATCATCACCAGCCGCACGCTGTCGGGCTATGCCAAGAAGACCGGTTCGGCGGACGCCGACATGGAGACGGTCCGCAAGGCGATGGGCGTGCCGCCGGTCGGTCGCGCGGGCACGCCGGAAGACGTCGCCGAGGCGGTCGCCTATTTGGCGTCGGAAGGGGCCGGCTTTGTCAACGGCCAGTCGCTCATCATCGACGGCGGCGCATACCGGATCTGACGGGCGTGACCTCCGACCCGCCCGGCATCGTTTCCTTTGACCGAAACGTCGTCGCGGCTTATCCCTTCGGAATGCCGGACCATTCCGTGAAGCCCGATTATTCCGAGGCGAACATCAGTCTTGAGGAGCGGCAGGATTCGCTCGTCGGGCAGATCGCGGCGGAAATAGCGCGGGCGATCTCGGAAGGCGAGCTGGCGCCCGGTGCCGACCTCAACTCGGTGGAGCTGGCTACCCGCTTCGGCACCAGCCGCACGCCAGTGCGCGAGGCCCTGATGCTGCTGGAGCGCGAGGGGCTGGTGGAAATCCCGCCCCGGCGGCGCCCGCGCGTCGCGCACATCAGCATGAGCGAGGTCGAGGAGCTCTACCAGATCCGCGCGACCCTCAACGCGATGATGATCCGCCTCTTCGTCGCCAACGCGACGCAGGAGGATCTCGACGAGAGCGTCAGCCTCTACGAGGCCATGGCGAGCGATGTCGCGGCCGGCGAGTATGAGAGGTTTCAGGAGCATCGTCGCCAGCTGCACAATCACTGGCCCGATCGTTGCGGTAATCTGAGCCTGAAGAAGCTGCTGAATACCTGGAAGATGCGGATGAGCGTCGGCCGGCTGGTCGGCCCCCAGGTGCAGGATGCCGAGCGGCTGCTGCTCGATCATCAACGGCTCGTGATGGCCTGTATCGAGCGGGAGGCTGACGTCGCCGCATCCTTGCTCCGTTCGATGACCCTGTTCGGATTGCATGCGATCCAGCGCAAGCATCGGGATCGTGGGCAGGTCGACGCGCTCGCCAGGCCGGTACCCAAGGCCGGTCGCCAACTGCATATCGTGTAGGCGAAAGATACCCAAGGTGACTCGACGCGATTGACCATCATGCGCGGAGTGTCGACAGATGATTGAGCTGGTAAACGGCTCCGGTGCATCAAGGGCGACCGCTTCGCATGTTGAAACTATCCGTATTCATGTCGCCGACGGGCGCCCATGTCGGCGGCTGGCGTCATCCAGACGCCTTGGTGGACGCCGGCTTCAATCCCGATCACTGGCCGAAGCTCGCTGCTCTGCTGGAGCGCGGCAAGTTCGACATGATGTTTCTTGCCGACGGCAATGGCGTTAACGGTGTCGACACGCCGGGATTGCTGGAGACGAACCCGACGACGCGGCCGGTGGTGATCGAGCCGATCTGCCTGCTCTCCGCGCTGGCCATGTCCACCTCGCGCCTCGGCCTCGTCGCCACCGCGACGACCACCTACGACCAGCCGTTCAGCGTTGCACGTCGTTTCGCGGCGCTGGACACGCTCAGCAGGGGCCGTGCCGGCTGGAATGTGGTGACGACATCCAACGCGCTGGATTCGAAGAATTTCAGCCAGGACGAACATGCCGAGCATGGCGACCGCTACGCGCGCGCCGGCGAGTTCGTGGACGTCGTGAAGGGGCTGTGGGACAGCTGGGCCGACGATGCCTTCCTGTTCGACAAGGCCGGCGGCCGCTTCCTCGATGCCACCAAGGTCCGGACGCTCGACCATGAGGGTGACAGCTTCCGCATACGCGGGCCGCTGAACGCCGCCCGCCCGCCCCAGGGGCATCCGGTGATCGTGGTCGCCGGCGGCTCGGAGCCGGCAATGGAACTGGCCGCGCGGACGGCGGACGTGCTTTTCACGGTCAGCGAGACCAAGGAGAGCGCGCAGGCCTTTTACGCCAATGTGAAGGCGCGCATGGCGAAGCATGGCCGTCATCCGGACGAGCTGAAGATCTTTCCCGGTGCCAGCATCTTCGTCGGCGAGACCAGCGCGGCGGCGGATGCGGCTTATCAGGAACTGCAGGAACTCATCCCCGATACCGTCGGCTTGCAGGTTCTGTCCAAGATCGTCGGTCTGGATCTCACCGGCCTCGATCCCGAGAGCGCGCTGCCGGAACTGCCCGAGA
This sequence comes from Sphingomonas profundi, assembly GCF_009739515.1. NCBI lineage: Bacteria > Pseudomonadati > Pseudomonadota > Alphaproteobacteria > Sphingomonadales > Rhizorhabdaceae > Alterirhizorhabdus > Alterirhizorhabdus profundi. Next base: position 1,967,667 of record NZ_CP046535.1, on the reverse strand, counting down.
CGAAGGGCATCACGAGCTTTCGAAACATGATCGGCGACGTGGCGAGGCGCGACGGCCTCAACCTGCGCCAGCTCTACCGCTGGGTGCTGCCGGCGCGCGGTCATGTTCTGATGAAGGGCAGTGCGGCCGAAGTCGCCGACACGATGGCGGAATGGTATGCCGACAAGGCGTGCGACGGCTTCAATCTGGTCGCCGCCTACCTGCCGGGCGGGCTGGAGGCGATCGTCGATCACCTCGTTCCGGAACTGCAGCGCCGCGGCCTGTTCCGCACCGAATATGAAGGGACGACGCTGCGCGACTCGCTGGGCCTGCTGCGGCCGGCGAACCGCTTCTTCGGGCAAGAGGCCGGGATTGTCGCCTGACCGTGCCATGATGCGCGCGGCCGTGCTGCACGGCCCCGGCGCGCCCGACGCCTTTTGCCTCGAAGACGTGCCCGTGCCGCCGGTCGGCGCCGACGACGTGCGCGTGGCCGTCCAGGCGTGCGGCGTCTCCTATCGCGACGTCGTGGAGCGGAACGGCACCTACAAGCGGGACGTGAGCTTTCCGCTGATTATCGGGCTGGAGATTGCCGGGCGGGTCGAAGCGACAGGCAGCGACGTGCTGGACCTGAAGGTCGGCGACCATGTCGCCTCGAAGGCGTTCTCAAGCTGTGGCCGCTGCCGCCTGTGCCGCAGCGGTCGCGAAACGACCTGCTTCAAGCGCCGGCCCGTGCGGGGCGGCTACGCGCAATATGTCTCGCTGCCGCAGGATGCCTGGGTGCGGGCGCCTGCCGATCTGCCGTTCGAACTGATCTGCTCGCTCGGCCCCGGCGCGGGTGTCGCGCTCAATGCCGTGCGCGACACGGCCAGGGTGCAGATCGGCGAGTGGGTGCTCGTCACCGGCGCCAGCGGCGGCGTGGGCGCGCCTTCGGTGCAGATCGCCACCGCGATGGGCGGCCGCGTGATCGCCATCAGCCGCAGCGCGGCCAAGGTCGACTTCCTGAAGTCGCTGGGGGCGGAGCATGTGATCGTGGCGCGAGAGGGCGAGAATTTCGCGAGGCAGGTCAAGGCGCTGAACGGCGGCTGGGGCGCAGATGTGGTCATCGATACGGTCGGCAGCCGGACTTGGGCGGCAAGCTTCGATGCGCTGGCCGTCCATGGCCGCTACGCCGTCGTCGGGCAGCTGTTCGGCGAGGAGATCAGCATCAACCCGGCGCGGATCTTCTTCAAGCGCGCGCAGATATCAGGGGTCGGTTCCGTCAGCCGGGTGCAGTTGGAGGACGCGATCGATCTGGTCGCGCGCGGCATCGTCACGCCGCAGGTCGCGCGGGTGATGCCGCTCAGTGAAATCGCCGAGGCCCATCGCCTGGTGGAAGAAGGAGCGGTCGCGGGCCGCATAGTGGTGAAACCATGATCCAGGCAGCAGAACAGGTTCCGGCGGAGCTGGAAGGCGTCGAGGGCAACGAACGCCTGAAGGCGATCTACGCGCGCATAGTCGAGAAGATGAAGGAGGTCGTCCGCGAGTTCGAGATCGATCAGGACGAGTTGCACATCGCCGGCGACTATCTGAACCGTCTCGGCCAGTCCGGCTTCTGCCGCAGCCTCGTCGATGTCTCCCTCGCCATGACGAGCGTCGACGTGACGGCGCGGGTCGAAGGCGCGACCAGGCCGAACCTGGAGGGGCCGTTTCACAAGATGGACGCGCCGGTGCGCGACGACGGCTGCCTGTTCGACGTGCCGTCGCCATCCGGCGCACCGGTGCTGGTGCTGTCTGGGCAGGTGCGCGACGTTGCCACCGGGCTGCCCATCCCCGGTGCGACCGTCGATCTGTGGCAGGCGGACCATGAGGGCCATTATGACCGGGCCGAGCATCACCTGTCCGGCCGGGTGATCGCCGATGCGTACGGTCGCTATACCGCGACGACCGCCGTGCCGAAGGATTATTCGGATCACGACACCGATCCCATCGGCGAGCTGTTCCGCGCCATGGGCCGCCACAACCGCCGTGCCGGCCATGTCCATGCGAAGATCTGGATCGACGGTCGCTGCGTGCTGACCACGCAGCTCTTCGTTCCCGGCAATCCCTATCTGTCCAGCGACTATGTCGAGGGCGCGGTGAGCCCGGACCTGATCCTGGACATGCGGACGACCGCCGAGCCCGAACGCTTCGCGGCGATCTTCGACTTCGTCGTGCAGCGGCCGAACGCCTGACATGAGCCTGCAGGCGCTCCTCGCCGAACCGGGCTGCGTCGCGGCGCCGGGCGTGCACGACGTGATCAGCGCGAAGATTGCCGCGCGGGCAGGGCACCGGGCGCTCTATCTCGGCGGCAACGCGATGGCGCTCGGCCTCGGCAAGGGCCAGCCGTTCCTCACGCTGACCGAAACCGTGGAAATCGCCGCGCGCGTCGTCCGGGCGACGGACGTGCCGGTGATCGTCGATGCGGGCGCGGGCTTCGGCCTGCCGTCGCATCTCGACCTGTCGGTGCGGGACATTGCCGCCGTAGGTGCCGCGGCGCTGCATATAGACGATCAGCCATATCCCAAGAGCCCCGACTATCATCGCGGCCGGGGTGAACTGGTCACGCCGGACGCGATGGCCGCGCGCATCCGCACCGCCGTCGCCGGGCGCGGAGCGGCGGACATGCTCATCCTCGCGCGGACCGACGCCCTGCGGGTGACCGGCTCGCTAAACGACGCGATCGAGCGCGCTCGCGCCTGTGTCGAGGCCGGCGCCGACGGCATCATCGTCCTCGATCTCGGCCCCGATCAGGCGCCCGCCGTGGCGCGGGCGCTGCCGGGCGTGCCGCTCGTCTGGATCGGCGGCGTGACGCCCCCGGTGCCGAGCGTAGCGGATCTCGGGGCCGCGGGCTTCGCGCTCGGCCTCTATCCCTTCAACGGCATCGCGGCGCTTGGCGTGGCGCTCGGCGATCTGTGGACCGGCCTCGCCGAGACCGGGGGCATCGATCAGTCGGCCGACCTGCTCGCGCGGGCGCGGCGGGACACGCTTGGCCTGGCCGACATGGCGCACGCCTGGGCCATCGAGGACGGGCAGAACTGATGGACCGACCAGTGGGCAACCGCCTCGCCACCGTGCTGGACGAGAAGGCCGCCGCCGCCCCGTCCGCGCCGGCGATCTTCTATCGCGGCGACCGGATCGATTATGCCGAGTTGCAGGGCCGCAGCATCGAGGCGGCCAGGGCCTTCCTCGCCGCCGGCGTGGTGCGCGGCGACCGCGTCGGCGTCCTTCTTGGCAACCAGCCCGAATTCGTCATCCTCGCGCTCGCCGCTTCCTATGTCGGCGCGACGCTGGTGCCGATGAACACCTGGTACAAGGCAGGCGAACTCGGCTGGACGATGCGACATGCCGGAGTGAAGCTGCTCATCGCGGTGCCGGCCTTCCTCAAGGCCGATTACCGCGCGATGCTGGGCGGGCTGACGGACCTGCCCAAGCTCCGGACCGTCCTCTTCCTGGACTCGCCGGAGTGGGCGGCCTTCCTGGCGGCCGGACGCCGCCTGGACGGTGCGACCTTCGCCGCCGCCACCGCCGCCGTGCGCGGCGATGACGATGCCTTCATCCTCTACACCTCGGGCAGCACCGCCGATCCGAAAGGCGTCCGCCTCAACGGCGCCGGCGTGGTGCGCAACGGCTTCGAGCTTGGCCTGCGTCGCGGCATCGTGGCCGAGGATCGCGTGTGGATCGGCACGCCGCTGTTCTACGGCCTCGGTGCCGCCAACGCGCTGCCCGCCGCCATCACCCGCGGCGCCGCGATCGTCCTCCAGGATCATTTCGAGGCCGGTGCCGCGATCGACGTTATCCACCGTACCGCCGCGACCGTCTACTACGGCACCGGCAACATGACGCGCGCGATGCTGGATCACCCCGATTATGCGCAGGTGAAGATCGGTTCGCTTCAGAAGGGCAACGCCGGCACGGTGGCCGAGTATAAGCGCATGACCCTCGTGGAGATGGGCATCAAGGGCGCAGTGCCCGCCTACGGCCTCACCGAGAGCTACGGCAACGCCACGGTCGGCTGGCCGGACGATCCGCTGGAGGCGAAGATCGCGACCAGCGGCTTCGTCCTGCCGACGATGGAGATGCGGATCGTCGATCCCGTAAGCGGTGCGGACCTTCCCACCGGCGAGGTCGGGCTGGTCCTGCTTCGCGGCTGCGTGACGCCCGGCTATCTCGACAATCCGATCGAGACCGCGAAAGCGTTCAAGGCGGATGGCTGGTTCGACACCGGCGATCTCGGCCGGCTTGACGGCGACGGCCGCTTCACGTTCCACGCGCGGCTGAAGGAAGTCATCAAGTCGGGCGGCATCAACGTATCGCCCGTCGAGGTGGAACAGCTGATCGCCGGCCATCCCGAGGTGCGCGACGCCTATGTCGTCGGCGTCGGCGATCCGGTGCGGGGCGAGCTCGTCGTGGCCTTCGTCGATGCCGCCGCGCCGTTGAAGGAGGCCGAGGTGCGCGCCTATGTCAAGGAGCGCGCGGCCGCGTTCAAGGTGCCCCACCACGTCTTCTTCCGCGACGAGGCGGGACTGCCCCGGCTCGCGTCCGGCAAGGTCGCCAAGCACCGTCTGGCCGAGGAGGCCCGCGCGGAACTCGGCCTGTGAGCGTCGCCGGCCGCGCCCTTGCGGGACGGACCGCAATCGTGGGGGTGGGGGCGAGCCGGTTCGAGCGGCGGCCGGACGTCTCGGTGTTCGAACTGGCCGGCGCCGCCCTAAACGGCGCTCTGGCGGACGCGGGGCTGGAGAAGGAGGCGATCGACGGCCTGATCGTTCAGGTGGGCTCCCCGCGCGGCGCCGATTATGACGGCCTGGCCCAGACTTTCGGGCTGACGCCGCACTTTTGCAGCCAGACCTGGTCGCACGGCCGCTTCGCCGCCACCGTCCTCATCCAGGCGGCCATGGCGGTCGTCTGCGGCCTGGCCACCCGCGTGGCCTGCATCATGGCGATGAAGAACAGCGACATCGGCCGCATGGGCGAAGCGAACAACCCCTTCTTCCACGAACAGTTTCGCGAGAATGGCGGTCCGCATGGGGAAGAGGGGTGGATCGGCATGGCCTCGCCCTTCGCCGGCGCGGCTCTGGCGTTCGATCTCTACTGCCGCCGCTACGGACAGGATCGCGAAAAGCTGGCCGCCATTCCGATGACCTTCCGCGCACACGCCCGGATGACCGACGACGCGGTCATGACCAAGCCGATGACGGAGGCCGACTATCAGTCCGCGCCGCACGTCGTCGCACCGCTGCGCCTGCTCGATTGCTCCCCGGTCGGCGACGGCGCGGTGTGCGCGATCGTGACGGCGGCGGGGCAGGGCCGTCGCGACGTCGTCATCACCGGCGCGCAGGGCATGAGGGCCGGTCGCGACACCTTCATCTTCGCGCCGGTCGGTCTGGGCGTGGCCCAGCAGGGCACCACCCGCCTCTCCGCGACCGAAGCGAGACGCCAGCGCGTCTACCAGATGGCGGGCGCAGGTCCGGACGATGTGGGTCTGCTCGGCCTCTACGACAGCTTCTCACCGCTGCCGCTCTACGCGCTCGAGGATTTCGGCTTCTGCGGCGAGGGACAGGCGCTGGATTTCGTTCAGGGTGGCCGCATCTGCCATGACGGTGCGCTGCCGGTAAACACCGCCGGCGGCCAGCTTTCCCAGGCGCAGCTGAACGGCTGGGGCCAGATACGCGAGCTCGTCACTCAGCTGCGCGGTGAGGCGGGCCGTCGCCAGATCGCCTCGCCACGCCGCGCCATGTGGGCCAGCGTGGGCGGCGATGCGCTGATGCTGGAGCGCAACTGATGGCCGATGCTCTCGGCCCGATCGTCAACAGCCTGTCCGAGCCCTTCTACGCGGCCGGCGCGGATGATCGTCTCGTGTTGCCGCATTGCGTGACCACCGATCGCCCATTCTGGCCGCCAAGCCCGTCCAGCCCCTTCGTCACCGCCGGTCCCGTCGAGTGGCGCCAGGTTGATCCGACCGGTGAGGTTCGCGCCATCGTCACCTTCGCGCGCGTCTTCCAGCAGGCGCTGGCCGATCGCATGCCGTTCGCCATTGCGCTCGTGGAGCTGGCCGGCGGCGTCCGCCTGCATGCGCATGCCGCCGATCCTCAAAGCCTTGCGGCCGGCGATCGCGCCCGCCTGACCTTCGTGCGGCTCGCGCCGGATCTGCCGCCGGTGCTTCACGCGGAGCGCGCCTGATGACCGAATTACGGGACTGGATCGGCCGCAGCGAGACGCGGGTCGACCGGCTGGACGCCGGCCGGTGCAATGCCCTGCTGACCGCCCTCGGCGCGACCGGCGGGCTGGTCGACGGCGATCCGCTGCCGCTGCTCGGCCACTGGCTGCACTTCTGGGATGCGCGCACCCCGGCGGAGACCGGCGAGGATGGCCATCCGCACAAGGGCGGCTTCCTTCCGCCCGTGCCTCTGCCACGTCGCATGTGGGCTGGGGGCCGCCTGACCTTCGCGTCTCCTCTCCGGCTCGGCGCGATCGTGGAGCGTCGCTCGACGATCGCGACGATTGTCGAGAAATCCGGCCGCAGCGGGACCCTCGTGTTCGTCACCGTCCTGCATGAACTGTCCGGCGGCGACGGGCCGGCCATCCGCGAGGAGCAGGATCTGGTCTATCGCGATCAGGCGCCGGCCGCGCCGGCCATGCTTCAGCCGCACGCTTTAGAGGGCGAGAGCGATATCCTGCCCGACGAGGTGCTGCTGTTCCGCTACTCGGCGTTGACCTTCAACAGCCACCGCATCCACTATGACCGTGCCTACGCGCGCGGCGTGGAAGCCTATCCCGACCTTGTCGTCCAGGGGCCGCTCCAAGCGACTATCCTCGCGCACGAAGCGCGGAAGCAGCTCGGCGATATAGGCGCCTTCGCCTTCCGTGGCGTCGCGCCCGCTTTCGTCGGACGGCCGCTGCGGATCGCGGTTTCGCCTGCGAACGGGGGCATCGACCTTACCGTCACGCAGGATGCGCGGCCGACGATGCAGGCGACTGCCCGGCCGCTGTGATCGGAAGGGCGAATTCCGCGCACATCGAACGACATTAACCGCGCCGCTGCGGTGGCCCGCGATAGGGCGGCTGCAACTCGGGCTATCGGAGGCACAACGTGGCGCAGATCGAACTGACGGAGCTGCAGAAGGTGAGCGGGGGGTTCGATCCGCGCTCCGGCAACTGGGTCCATCGCGGGCTCGATCTGTCGAAGCCGACCGAGTTGACGCCGGCGGAGGCGGAGGCGTTCATCGGGCATTACGGCACCCAGTTCGGCACCAAGATGGGCGGCCTGGACTGGTGGATCGACCAGAACCCGGAGGTGCTGAAACGCTACCGGCTCTACTGCTCCCTCACCTTGCGGGTCGAACCGGCCGTCATGGGCGGCGGCACCTTGGCCTTCTACATGCTGATGGGGTATGTGAAGGGCACGCGCTACGTGATGCACTCGTTTCTGAACGACGGGCTGAGCAAGGCGCAGGCGCTGGAAATGATCGCCATCGCCTTCGTCCATGCCGGGCCGCGTGGCATGGAAACGATCGCCGAGGCCATGCAGGATCTCGATTTTCCGGAGACGCCGGCTACCCCGGCACGCTTCCCCGCCGGCTGGGCGCCCGATCTGGACGCCTTCCGATCCGGCCTGGATTTCTCCACGGTAGACCTTACTCCGGATGAGAAGTCGAAGCTGTACGACTGGTATTTGCGCACGATCGGCGAAATCCCGCCTTACGTCCGCTTCATGGCGCAGCATCGCCCAAGCCTGATCAAGACCCACCGGGCGCGGTTCGAGAATATGCTCTACCATCTGCCCAAGCAGTGCTGGCCGACCGCCATGCTCTATTATCATGTGATGAGCCGCGTGGCGGAGGGTATTCGCGAGAACGTCCTGCTGTGCAAGGCATGGGGCGTTTCGAAGTCCGACACGCTGGACGTGATCGGCAACGCCCTCGTCTACGGCCAGATGGAGGGCGCCACGATGGTGCAGAACGAAGCCGGCGACATCTTCGACGGGTGGGCCGAGTGATGCAGTCCCTCGCCGATCACCAGAATGACGAACTGAAGGAGATACGCCGGACGGTGAAGGCGCTCTGCGCGGCTTTCCCCGGCGAATATTGGCGCGAGCTGGACCGCAGGCGGGAATATCCGACCGCGTTCGTCGCCGCGTTGACCGAGGCCGGTTTCCTCGCCGCCCTGATCCCCGAAGCCTATGGCGGCTCGGCGCTGAGCCTTGAGGCGGCGGCGGTGATCATGGAGGAGATCCAGGCCAATGGCTGCAATGGATCCGCCTGCCACGCGCAGATGTACGTCATGAACACCGTGCTGCGCCACGGCAGCGAAGCGCAGAAATCCGCCTATCTTCCGGAGATCGCGAGCGGCAAGCTGCGCCTGCAGGCGTTCGGCGTGACCGAGCCGACGTCGGGCACCGACACGCTGGGGCTTCGCACGACCGCCACGCGCGACGGCGACCATTATGTGATTAACGGCCAGAAGATCTGGACCTCGCGCGCCGAGCATAGCGACCTCATGCTGCTGCTCGCCCGCACGACGCCGAGGGATCGGGTCGCCAAGAAATCCGAGGGCTTGTCCGTCTTCCTCGTCGACATGCGCGCGGCGATCGGCAACGGCATGACCATCAAGCCGATCCAGACGATGATGAACCACTCGACCACCGAGGTGTTCTTCGACAATCTCCGCATTCCGGCCGATACGCTGATCGGTGAGGAGGGGAAGGGCTTCCGCTACATCCTCTCGGGCATGAACGCGGAGCGCATCCTGATCGCCGCCGAATGTATCGGCGATGCCAAATGGTTCATCGAGAAGGCATCGGGCTACGCCAAGGAGCGGGTCCTCTTCGGCAAGCAGATCGGCGCCAATCAGGGCGTGCAGTTCCCGATCGCCAAGGCCTATGCCGAGATGCGCGCAGCCGAGCTGATGGTCTATCATGCCGCCGAACGCTACGATCATGGCGGCAACATCGGCGCCGAGGCGAACATGGCGAAACATCTGGCCTCCGAGGCGAGCTGGGCCGCGGCCGACATGTGCGTCCAGACGTTCGGCGGCTTCGGTTTCGCCGAGGAATATGATGTCGAGCGCAAGTTCCGCGAGACTCGGCTCTACCGCGTGGCGCCGATTTCGACGAACATGATCCTCTCCTATCTCGGCGAGCATGTGCTCGGCCTTCCGCGATCCTATTGAACGCGGTCGGGTCGGCTCGTCGTGGGATCGTGCGGGCCAAATCGCCATGCCGAAAAGCACGGCCCGCACGCGACCGGGGCTACGCGAGAACCGCAAGGCTCGGTTAGTCAGTGCGGAACGGCGAGCGTACCGCAGGAGAGGAACATGACCATCCAGAACCCGGCCATTGCCGAATGGCGCATGCTGATCGACGGGGAACTGGTGCCATCCTCGTCCGGCGCGGTCTTCGACAATATCAATCCAGCCACGGACGAGGTGATCGGCGTCACCGCGGACGGGACGCCGGAGGACTTCGATCGAGCGATCGCCGCCGCCCGCCGCGCGTTCGACCAGACGGACTGGCCGCGCGATCACGCCTTGCGCGCCAGATGCATCCGCCAGCTGAAGGACGCCCTGGTTCGCCATGCCGAGATCATCCGGCCCCTGCTGGTCGCCGAAGTGGGCACGCCGATCTGGCTGACCCGCGACACCCTGTTCGACGTGCCTGTCGAGAAGCTCGAGCATTACGCGCACCTGGCCGAGACCTATCGCTTCGACGACGAACTGGAGGACGTCGATTTCCGCGGCTTCGTCAGCCGGCGTCGCATCCGCTACGAGCCGGTCGGCGTGGTCGCCGGCATCATCCCGTGGAACGGCCCGTGGGGCTCCGGCCTGGGCAAGATCGGGCCGGCGCTCGCCTCTGGCAGCACGATCATCCTCAAGCCGTCGCCCGACGCGCCCTGGATGGGCACGATCGTCGGCAAGCTGATCAAGGAGGAGACGGACATCCCGGCGGGCGTGGTGAACATCGTCACCGCCAGCGACAATTTCGCCGGCGTCGTCCTCACCACCGATCCGCGCGTCGACATGATCGCCTTCACCGGCTCGGCGCCGAACGGGCGGAAGGTGGCGGAGGCGGCGTCGGGCACCCTGAAGCGGATGCTGCTGGAACTCGGCGGCAAATCCGCCTTCATCGTCCTGCGCAGCGCCGATGTCGCGGAGCAGGCCGCGCTGGCGGCCAAGACGATCTGCGCCAATGCCGGTCAGGGCTGCGTCGCCCGCAGCCGTCTGCTGCTGCCGCGCGAGAGCTATGAAGCGGGTATCGCCGCCGCCAAGGCGCAGATGGATGCGATCAGCGTGGGCGATCCGCAGGATCCGCAGAACTTCATGGGGCCGCTCAACTCCCGGCATCACCGCGCTCGGGTGCTGAACTATATTGAGCGGGCGCTGGCGGACGGCAACCGTCTGGTTCGCGGCGGCAAGGTGCCGGAGAGCAAGCCGACCGGCAGCTTCATCGAGCCGACCCTGTTCGCCGACGTGAAGCCCGACGATACGATCGCGCAGGAGGAGATCTTCGGACCAGTCCTCGCCGTGATCCCCTATGACACCGAGGAGGAGGCGCTCCAGATCGCCAACAATTCGATCTACGGTCTCTCCGCCCAGGTCGCCGCGGGCACCAACGAGGAAGCGTACGAGTTCGCGAAGAAGCTGCGAACCGGCACCGTCAGCATCAACAACGGGACGTGGATGCACATGGACGTGCCGTTCGGCGGCTTCAAGCAGAGCGGCATCGGCCGCCAATATGGCCGCCAGGGGTTCGAGGCCTATCTGGAGATCAAGGTGCTCGGCATCCCGAGCGGCGCCGAGTCCAGGACGCTGAAGTGGGGCGAGATCGAGCGGAAGGCCGATACCGAGAGCGTATCCGCGTGATGGGCGAGACGCTCGAGGCCCGGCTCGCGCGGCTTGAGGACAAGGCGGCGATCGGTGACGTGCTGACGGCGATCGCCCGGGGCACCGATCGGTTCGATCCGGACCTGCTGGCCAGCGCGATCTGGCCGGACGCCGCACTGGACATGGGTGGGGCGGAGCCGATGCAGGGCGCGGCCTTCTGCGCCGCGCTCCGACCACCGGCGACGGCCCGGCCCGGACGCATGCACCTGCTCACGAACACGCGCATCGAGGTGACAGGCGACAGCGGCCGAGCCGAATCCTATATCCTGTCGTTTCAGGACGTGATGGTCGATGGCGTGCGCACCACCCGCGTGCGCGGCGGCCGTTACCTCGACAGGTTCGAGAAGCGCGATGGTCGCTGGGGCCTCATCCGCCGTACCCTGATAGACGAGTGGGGGCGTCTGGACGCGGTCGGCGAGATCGTGCCGCCCGGTCGTCATCTCGGCGCGCCCGCGCCCCTGGATCTCAGCTACACATCCTAGCGCGGCTCCGTCGGATCGATCCGCGTCTCCGCCTCCAGCCGAGCGGGAAGGCCGATCGGTTCGGTGGAGAGACGCCGTTCGATGAAACGGCTGATCGTCTGGCCGGGCTCATGCAGTTCGGCCAGACGGTCACGGGCGGCCTGGTCGGCCTGCGTGGGGCGCACCTGCCGGCGAAGATGATCCAGCCAGGTGGCGCTGTGGAAGCGTTCCACCCAACGCGTCGGATCGGTGAGATCCTGCTGCAACGCCCACCGCAGCGCGCCGTCGCGGCGCCGGATACGGCCGACCGCCTCCATCGCCTCGACAAAGGCGCGGAACCGTTCCGGCCTGACGCGGTACTCGATCATCATCACGATCGGTCCGTCGTCAGGGCGCACGGAGCCTTCGAGGTCGTCGATCGGATGCTCGCGCGTGGGGGTCAGGTCGGCGTCGGCGTCGGCGCTGATCGGCAGGAACGGCGCCAGGATCAAAGTCACCAGCATCAGCACGCCGGACGCGACGAAGGCGAAACCGATGCCGATCCGGGCGGCGACGATGCCCCAGATCAGGCTGCCGAACGCCATGCCGGCGAAGATCACGACCTGGTTGAGCGCGACGGCGCGCCCGACGACCCAGCGCGGCGCCAGGATCTGGACCGCCGCGCTCAGCGAGGAGAGGAAGACGACCCACGCACAGCCCGCGGCGACCATCGCGGCGGTGGCGACGATGAGGCTATGGGTCAGCCCCGCCACGATCGCGGCGCAGCCGAACAGGGCGGTGCAGGCCCGTGCGAGCTGTTCGCGGCTGAGCGGCAGGCGCGAACGGAAGAGGGCGCCCAGCATCGCCCCGCCCCCGAAGCCGGCGAGCAGCAGCCCGTAGCCGGCGGCACCCGTTCCCAGTCGCTCGCGCGCCAGCACGGCCATCAGCGCCCACACCCCGCTTCCGCACAGGCCGAAGACTCCCGCGCGGATCACCACCGCGATCAGCTCCGGCGTCAGCAGCGCGTAGCGCAGGCCCGACAGGATCGCCTGCTGCATCCGCTCCGGCGGCAGCGGCCGTTCCGCCGTGGTGCGGCGCCAGCCGATCAAGGTCGCGATCATCGGCAGATAGGAAACGGCGTTGATGGCGAAGGCCGTCGCCGCGCCGCCCGCGGCCACGATCAGGCCGCCCACCGCCGGCCCCACACAGCGCGACAGGTTGAACCCCACGCTGTTCATGCTGACCGCCTCGTCGATCATCGATCGCGGCACGATCTCCGAAACCGAGGATTGCCAGGACGGACCATTCAGCGCGGTCATCGCGCCGATGACGAAGGTCACGACGAGCAGGGCCACCGGCGTCGCCGCCCCGAGCAGGGCCACGGCCGCCAGCGCCGCCGATGCGATCAGCATCACCGTCTGTGCGAACAGCAGAATGCGGCGCCGGTCGTACGTGTCGGCAAGGGCGCCGGCCGGCAGGGAGACGATCATGACGGGCAGGGTTGCGAACGTCTGCACCAGCGCGACCATCTGCGGGTCGCCGGTGAGCGAGGCCATCATCCAGGCCGCGCCGACCGCCTGGATCATGGCCCCGAAGGTCGACAGGATCGTGGACACCCAGAAGCGGCGGAAAATGGGTATGGCGAGGACGCTGGCGGTCAATGGTCTGCGGTCGTGATCATGGGATGAGGCACCCTATGCATCGGGGATCGTCCGGGCATGTCGAATCCTCCCGGTTTTCCGCCTATCGCCTACGCGAAGAAAAGGGGCTGCGGCGAGCGGCTGCTGGCGGCGGCGCCCGGGATGGTCTGCCATCGGCGCCGCGGATGAGGCAGCGTCCGGTACGATGGTTGAGGACCTGAACATGCGAAACGAAGAGGGTCGGCAACCGGCTACCGATGGCTATGGCTATTATGTGCTCGCGGTTCTGACGGCGATCTACACGTTCAGCTCCATCGACCGGACCCTGCTGTCTGTCCTGGCCGAGCCGATCAAGAACGAGTTCCACCTGTCTGACGGGGAGTTGGGGGCGCTGACCGGCCTCGCCTTCGCCGTGGCCTACGCGCTCGCCGGCATCCCGCTCGGGCTGATGCTCGACCGCATGTCCCGCGTACGCGTGCTCGGCGGGCTGCTGGCGATCTGGAGCGGGATGACCTTGCTGACCGGCTTCGCGAATTCGGCCTTCCACATGCTTCTGGCGCGCATCGGTGTCGCCGCCAGCGAATCCGGCGCGTCGCCGGCGTCCATGGGGATCATCACCGACTATTTTCCGAAGGAGCGGCGTGGCCTGGCGCTATCGGTCTTCTATGCGTCCGCCCCGATCGCGGTAGGCATCACCTTCGCCGCCGGCAGCGCCGTCGCCGCCGCGTTCGGCTGGCGCGCGGCCTTCATGCTGGCCGCGTTGCCCGGGCTAATCCTCGCCCCGATACTGATCCTGACGGTGCGCGAGCCGCTTCGTGGCCGGTTCGACGGGCAGGCTGGGCCGCGCCGGCCGCCGGCCTCGCTCGACGCCGCGATCAAGGCCCTGCTTGCGCATCCGGCCCTGCTGTGGCTGATCCTCGGCGCAGTCTGTGTCGTTGTCGCTCAGGCCGGGCTGTCCGCGTTCATGTCGCCTTTTCTGATCCGTGTGCATGATCTGTCGCTCGATCAGGCAGGGTCGGCGGTGGGGCTGGCGAACGGACCGTCGGGGGTCATCGGCATCCTGGTCGGCGGCGTCCTGGCCGATCGCCTCTCGCGCATCTCGACCCATGCCGCGCCGCAGGTGGTAGGCAGCCTCATGCTCGTCACCGCCATGTGCGCTCTCGGCGCGCTCATGGTCTCGGACTGGCACGTCGCGGTGGCTCTGGTCGCCGCTTACACCTTCTTCCTCCACACCTATTACGGCACGACCTTCGCGACGTACATGTCGGTCGCGCCGGTCGCGATGCGCGGCGCGCTGGCGGCGCTGCTCGCGGTGCTGATGAACTTGGGCGGCTACGGCTTCGGGCCGCCTTTGACGGGCATCGCCAGCGACATGTTCGCCGCGCTCGGCCACGCACAGCCATTGCGCAGCGGCATGATCTTCGTAAGCCTGTTCTTCGTGCTCGGCAGCTTCGGCTTCTACGCCGCCGCCCGATCGATCCGGCGCATGCCGATCGAGGACTTGGGCGTTCCGCCAAGCGAGGCGGACGAGATGGCCGGTCCGGCCGAGCTGCAATCGAGCTGAGGGCATCCGATGAACGATCTGAACGGAATGGTGGCGATCGTCACCGGCGCAGGCACGGGGATGGCGCGCGTGCCCAGCATCGGCGATGCGACCGCCCGGCTGCTGGCGAGACGCGGTGCGACCGTCGCGGTGCTGGACATCGATCCCGCCGCCGCCGGTCGCACCGTCTCGGCGATCGCAGGCGATGGCGGCCTTGCCTTCCCGATCGTAGGCGATCTGCGTTCGGATGCGGCGTGCGAACGGGCGACCGCCGAGGCTGTGGAGCGGACCGGCCGGCTCGACATATTGGTCAACAATGTCGGCATCGGCAGCGGCCCCGTCGTCGGCCAGGTGAGCGAGGCCGATCTGGCGGCCGCTTACGACCTCAATTTCAAGACGGCGGCGCTGATGACCAAGGCGGCGGTCGGTCGCATGGTGGACGGCGGCTCGATCGTCAATCTCTCGACCACGGCGGTACATCATCCCACCACCAGCCTGACCTACAGCGCCACCAAGGCAGCGGTCGAGGCGCTGACCACGCACACCGCCTTCCAATATGGCGCGGACCGGATCCGGGCCAATGCCGTGCGCCCCGGCGAGGTGTGGACGGCCATGGTCGACCGCCATTGCGCGACCGACGCGGACGCGGCTGCGAAGCGGGCCGACCGCGCGCGGCGGTGCGTGCTGCCCTATGATGGCGACGCCTGGGACATCGCCGAGGCCGTCGCCTTTCTGGCCAGCCCCGCAGCGCGCTGGATCACCGGACAGATCCTGTCGGTCGAAGGCGGCGCCCGCCTGATCCGCCCCAACCCGGATTGGCAATCGAACCACAGCTATTGGAAAGCCGGGCGTTGATCCTGGACCAGCAGCGCGCGATCGCACGGGAGGCGCTGCCGTTCGACGTGTGGCGCTATCTCGAGGCGCGCGCGGACGAGGGCACGCACGCCGAGGCGGCATGGCGCCGGTGGCGGTTGCGGCCGCGTATTCTCAGGGGCGTGGGCGCGGTGGATGTATCGACCACGCTGCTGGGCGAGACGATCGATCTGCCGATCCTGCTGGCGCCGGCCGGGCGCAGCACGCGATATCACGCCGAGGGCGAACTCGCCACCGTCAACGGCGCGGCGCAGGCCGGCACTATCGCCTTGCTGCCAAGCTCGATCGCGCATGACGCCAAGGTGCCGGCCGCTGCCGGCAGGGCGTGGCAGCAACTCTATATCCTCTCCGATCGCGCCGCGATGAGGCGGCGCCTGGCGGAGGCCGAGGCGATCGGCATCCGCGCCATCGTGTTGACGGTGGACCTGTTGCCGGGGGCGGCGGGCGAGATGCCGCCGCCGCCGCGCGCCGCCTGGGAGACCGGCCGCGCAACGTCGGCGGCCAGCCTCTTCTGCGGCGCAACCCTCGACGATCTCGCCGATATCTGCGCGGCGACGCGGCTGCCGGTGCTGGTGAAGGGCATATTGCGCGGCGACGATGCCCGTGCCTGCCTGGCGGCGGGGGCCGCCGGCCTCATCGTCTCCAATCACGGCGGCAACCAGCTTGCCGGCGCGGTGAGCAGTGCCGCCGCTTTGCCCGAGGTGGTCGAGTGTGCCGGCGGACGCGGCATCGTTCTGGTCGACGGCGGCGTGCGCAGCGGCAGCGATATCCTGAAGGCGCTGGCACTCGGTGCGGATGCCGTGCTGCTGGGTAGGCCGACGGCCTATGCCTTGGCCGCCGGCGGCAGCGCCGGCGTCACCGCCCTGCTCGCCGGGCTTGGTGACGCGCTGGCGCGCGCCATGGCATTGTGCGGGATCGCCCGCCTCGCCGACATCCATCGCTCCCTTGTCACCATCGAGGACATATGATGCAGAAGCTGGACGAGCCCGCGCTCGATCTCCTGTTCCGCGAAGCGCGCAGCTTCGATCGCTTTTACAGCCGGCCGGTTGGCGACGCCACGCTGCGCGCGCTCTGGGATCTCACGAAGATGGGTCCGACCTCCGCCAACCAGATGCCGGCGCGGTTCGTGTGGTGCGTGAGCGAAGAGGCGCGCACGCGCCTTGCGGCATGTGCCAGCCGCGCCAATGCCGACAAGATCCTCGGGGCGCCCGTGACCGTCGTCATCGGCATGGACGAGGACTTCCACGACCTGCTGCCGGAGCTTTTTCCGGCCCAGGATGCGCGCTCCTGGTTTGCCGACCCCGCGGCGCGGCGGCTCTCGGCCTTGCGCAACGGCACGCTTCAGGGTGCCTATCTGATCTTCGCGGCGCGTTCCCTCGGCCTCGATGTAGGGCCGATGTCGGGCTTCGATGCGGCTGCGGTCGAAGCGGCGTTCTTCGCGGATGCGCCGTCCGTTCGGGCCAATTTCCTGTGCGCCATCGGCTATGGCGAGCGAGACGGCCTTACCCCGCGCAACCCGAAGCCCGCGTTCGAGCGCTTCAACAGGATCGCCTGACGCCCTCTATCCGGCGCCCGAGAACAGCCACTTACCCGGCGCGACCGAGCGACGCCCGATCGCCGTCGCCAGCGCTTGCCCGATGATCCCTGGCTGATGGCGGCCGGCGAAAGTCCGCGATCGCAAGAGCGGACCTCGCGTCATCGGCGGCGCCTCGGTCGGGTAGAAGGATCATGCCAGGAGAGTCTTCGTCGATCTCGGCACCGGCGCGGTGGCGTGGTTGGCCGTGCAGCAGCATAGCTGTGAGACGGCTTGTCACGTGAAACCCTCCCGATCCCTATTCGTTGAATGTGCGACGGCGACAATCGGGGTTTCCGCAATGAATGGGCGTGAAGACAACGATGTAGCAAGGCCCTGCGTGATGCCGCCGGGTCGGTGCACCGTCCGTCGGGCGATCCGATGATGAACTGAACGGCTGCCCATCCAACAAGCGCAGCGCACGGCCGACCTCGAAAGAACATCTCCTGATGCCGGGCATGTCAGGCGCCCGGCGCTCGATCACGAAGGAACGTCATGGTTACGCAACGGTATCGTCCGCCTCACACGTTCGGCCTTGGCGGAGTCGCGATCGGCAACGAGTTCCAGTTCGCCACGGACGAGCAGGCCGAGGCCACGCTGGCGGCCGCGTGGGATGCGGGCGTCCGCTACTTCGACGTGTCGCCATGGTACGGGCTCGGTCTGGCGGAGCGGCGCTTCGGCCGCTTCCTCGCCCGCAAGCCGCGAGGCGAGTTCGTGATCTCCTCGAAGGTCGGCAAGCTGCTGCGTGCCGGGCGCGACAATCAGGCGAAGACCTACTTTCCCTTCACCACCTCCCCCAACACGCCGCACTTCGACTATAGCGCCGATGGGGTCATGCGTTCGATCGAGGACAGTCTCCAGCGGCTCGGCCTCGATCGGCTCGACATCGTGTTCGTCCACGATCTGTCGCCCGACAATGCCTATCTGCCCGACGATTGGGAGGCGCTCTGGCCGATCGCCGAGCGGGGTGCCTTCCCCGCGCTGACCCGCCTGCGCGACGAGGGCGTGATCGACGGCTGGGGCATGGGCGTGAACTGCCCGCAGCCGATCATCCGCTGCCTGGAAGTGGCCGACAGCGACGTGCATCTGCTGGCCAGCCAATATTCGCTGGCGGATCATGCGAACGCCGTCGAACAGGTCTTTCCCAAGGCGCGGGAGAAAGGTGTCAGCTTCGTCGTCGGCTCGGCGCTCAACGCCGGGTTCCTCGGTGGCGCGCCTCGCTACAATTATGGCCAGGAGAATACGCTGATCCCCGCCGAGAAGCAGGAGAGGCTGGCCACGCTGCGCGAGATCGCCGGCAGTCACGGCGTCGATCTGGTGGCGGCCGCGCTGCAGTTCAGCCTTGCGCCCGATGTCGCCTCCGCGCTGATCGTCGGCACTGCGAGCCCGTCTCATATCCTCGCCGACCATGCGGCGCTGCGGGCGAAGATCCCGGCCGCGTTCTGGGCCGATCTGAGATCGCGCGGCATCCTGCATCCGGATGCTGCCGTCCCATCCGCCCCGGCGGCATAGCCTAAGCGCGAACAGTGAACAGGAACTGGAGACCGTCATCATGATCAAGGCCCGGGGTTACGCCGCAAACCACTCCTTCACCCGGCTGAAACCGCTGGAGTTCCAGCGGGAGGAGCCGAAGCCGAACGAAGTGCAGATCGACGTACTGTATTGCGGCGTCTGTCACTCGGATATTCACCAGGTGGAGAATGACTGGAGCAACACCGTCTATCCGTGCATGCCCGGGCACGAGATCGTCGGGCGCGTCGTGGCGACCGGCAGTTCGGTCACGCGGCACAAGCAGGGCGATCTCGTCGGCGTGGGCTGCATGATCGACAGTTGCCGCCAGTGCGAGCCGTGTCGCGCGGGCGACGAGCATCATTGCGAGGGGCATAATAGCTGGCTTGCCACCTATAACGGGCCGATGAAGCCGGCGGCGATGACCGAGGACGGCGTCAACACCTACGGCCGCGACAACACCTATGGCGGCTACTCTAACGTCGTCGTCGTACCGGAGGATTTCGTTCTCAGGATCCCGGAAAGCCTGCCGATCGAGGCGGCCGCGCCGATCCTGTGCGCGGGCGTCACCACCTTCTCGCCGCTCCGCCACTGGGGTGTGAAGGCCGGCGACAAGGTAGGCATCGTCGGCCTGGGCGGGCTCGGCCACGTGGCGGTGAAACTCGCCAAGGCGATGGGCGCCGACGTGACGGTGTTCACCACCGACAAGGACAAGATCGAGCCGGGAAAGGCGCTCGGCGCGAGCGAGGTCGTGATGGAGGGGGACAAGGAGGCGTTCAAGAGGCTGGAACTCTCGTTCGACTTCATCCTCTCGACCATCCCCGAGAAGCACAAGGTCGATCCGTTCATCACCCTGCTCAAGCGTAACGCTACCTACTGCGCCGTCGGCGCGCTCGATCAGATCCCCGGCTACAACAACATGGAAATGGTCATGCACCGCCGCAGTCTCGCGGGCTCGCTGATCGGGTCGATCAGGGAGACGCAGGAGGTGCTCGATTTCTGCGCCGAACATGGCGTCGCGCCGGACGTGCAGGTGATCCCGATCCAGGACGTGAACGAGGCCTACAAGAAGGTGAAGAACGAAGACGTCCGCTTCCGCTACGTCATCGACATGGCGAGCCTGAAGCAGGAAATGGCCGACGCGTGATGGCGCTGGTGGCCCCGCCGCCATGCCCCTCGACGTCAATCAGGAGAAATCCATGCGCACCGCCGTTCTAGCGTTCGCCGTCGCGATCCTGTCGCCCGGCCTGTCCACCGCCCTGGAGGCGCAGATGCCCGTGACCAGCCCCGGCAACCTCAAGAAATACAACGTCACGATCCGCCGCTTCGACCCGACGAAAGGCGCGCAGAGCGGGCAGGACTTCGTGCTCCCGGTCGACAGTCCCGACGAGGAACATGCCATCGCCTCCACCATCGCCAACGCCGCATCGTGGCCGGGCAAGGTGGAAGGCGGCCGGCCGCTGCCGATGGCCTTCATGGCCGTGCGCGTGAGCCCCCGCTGATGCGCCTCCCTCCCATCCCGCACGATCAGCTCCCGCCCGAGCTGCAGGCCGTCGACGACGACATGCGGCGCGAGATCGCGAAGCATCTGAAAGGCTTCGTCTCCCGGCGCGACGACGGTGCGCTGGTCGGGCCGTTCGCCCCCATGCTGCGCTTCCCGCAATTCGGCCAGCCCGCATGGACCTACACCAAGGCCCTGATCGAGAATGCGAAGCTGCCGAAGGGGCCGCACGAGGTCGCGATCCTGGTGACGGGCGCGCGCTTCAACTCGCGGTACGAGCTCTACGCGCACGAGCATGTCGCCGAGCAGGCGGGCCTGTCACAAGCGCAGATCGCGACGATCGCCGCCGGCGAGCGTCCGTCGGACCTGAGCGAGGAGGAAGCAGCGGCCTACGACGTCGCGGCGGCACTCGCCGGCGGCAAGGGGCTGCCCGAGTCGACCTATCAGCGCGCCTTGCGGGCGTTCGGCGAGGAGCAGCTGGCCGAACTCGTCTATCTGGTCGGCGGCTACTGCCTCGTGTCGGTGCTGCTCAACGCCTATGACGTGTCCGTTCCCGGCAGCGAGGAAGGCCTGCCGCGTGGGTGATCTCTCGCAAAAAGCCGCGGCGGCGATCCGGGTGAAGAGCACCTGGCGCGCGACGACGGCCGGGGCGGATGCAGTGGGCAGGCATGGTCAGCGGCACGATCCACTTCAACGCCGAGGACGGCGCGCGCCGCGTGCCCTGAAGGAGAGCGGGCGATGAACGGCAAGTATCTCGCCGGGGCGATCGCCGGCAGCCTCGTGGCCGGGGCCGGCATCACCGCCATGATGATGGCGGGCGAACGGAAGAGCGGCAAGCCGTCCGAACTGATCGATCTCGAGCGCGCCAGCGCGCGCAAGTTCGACGTCCCGACACCGGAAGCGACCGAGCTGCCGACACCGGCCGAGCAGACTTTTGCCCAGGGCGGTCACATGCTGCTCTCCGGGCTCGCCGGCCTCGCCTACGCGGCCACGACGAACGAGGACACCGACCCGCTAGTCGGCGGCGTCCTGTTCGGCCTCTCCTTCTACGCCCTCGCGCACTGGCTCGCCGGTCCGCTGCTCGGCGTGAAGGCGCCGGAGTGGACGCAGGGTGGCAAGACCATCGGCATGCACACCGTCAACCATGTTGCGTTCGGCCTCGTCACTGCCCTCGCGGCGCGCGCGGCGACGCGATCGGGCCGTTCAGGATGACGTGACGTCGCGTCCCCACGACTTCCAGACCGAGAAGGATCGCCCATGACCTACCTGCGCTACTCCCCCGACATCGAGACCCCGGAAGCCGACGAGCAGCAGTCGATCGACGGCATCATCAAGGGCATGACACAGGAGAGCCAGACGGTCGAGAAGCGGGAAGGCCACGCGGTGCGCGCCAGCCACGCCAAGAGCACCGCGTGCGTGATCGGCGAGCTGGTGGTTGCGGACGATCTGCCGCCCGAGCTTGCGCAAGGGCTGTTCGCCGAGGCCGGCACCTACAAGGTCGCCGTCCGCTTCGCCCAGGGGCCGGGCGAGACGCTCGGCGACCGGGTGTCCACGCATCGCGGCATGGCGATCAAGGTGTTCGGGGTGGAGGGCGAGAAGCTGCCCGGCCACGATGCGCCGACGCAGGATTTCGTGCTCGCCAGCGGAACGACCTTTCCGGCGGGCACGGCGGCGGGCTTCCTCAGCCAGGCCAAGAAGATCGGCCTCGCCACGCCGATGCCCGAGGGCGTGAAGAGCGCCGCCGCCGCGATCGCGCGCAACATCAACAAGGTGCTGAACGCCGTCACCGGCGGGCCGAGCCCGACGCTGGATTTCTACGGACATCCCTTCAGCCACCCGCTCGACGATTATTACTTCAGTCAGTGCCCGGTGCGGTACGGCGATTATATCGCCAAGCTCGGCGCCTTCCCCGTCGCGCCAGAGCAGCTGGCGCTCGACGACTGGCAGCTCGATCCGCATCAGGACGAGGACGGCTTCCGCCACGCCGCCATCGCCTATTTCGACGCGCATGACGCGGTGTTCGAACTGCGCGCGCAGCTATGGGCCAATGCCGAGACGCAGCCGATCGAGGACGCTTCGGTCGAGTGGCCGGCCCAGGACAGCCAGTACCGCACCGTCGCCACGATCCGCCTTCCGCGACAGGCCGCCTACGGCGCGGAGCGCGTCCGCTATTTTGACGAGGTGATGACCTTCCGCCCGGCGCACAGCCTCGCGGTGCACCGCCCGCTGGGTGGCGTGATGCGGGCGCGTCTGCAGGTCTACCGGGCGCTGAGCGACTTCCGTCATCGCGAGAACGGCGTCGCCGCCGCGAACACCGCCAGCATCGACGAGATCCCGGGATGACGATCGCCGGCCCTGCGCTCGCTATTCACGAGGAATGGGAGACCACACGCGCGCTTGAAGCGGACGACAGCTGTGTTGACATGTCCGGGGATGAGCCGGCAGCGGCCGAAGCGTCTACCGCCATAAACACGCTGGCTGCGAGGTCGGGTAGGCTGCGCCTACTCTACGGTTTCGTATACAGCCGCGTGTGGCACATCCTCTGCGGCAGGAGCACGTTACCTCGCTTCAACCACCGCCGGCCTATGGCCGGACGGAGCGGGTTGACCACCCGTACAAACCCCGTATTCCCGCCGTGTGCGCCCGTAGCTCAGTCGGATAGAGCACGAGCCTTCTAAGCTTGGGGTCGCAGGTTCGAATCCTGCCGGGCGCGCCATGCCATTCCGCCCTGCTTTGCGGCCTGACGAAAGCACGACGGCAAGGAGGTTGCCGCAATCCTTGAGCCGTCGGTCCGCGTAACATCGCCAGTGGATTCACGATCCACGCGCCCCGACCAGTCTCGGTCTTCGTGGCCGACAGCGTAGGCGGCACGTAAGGAGGCGGTCAGGCGGGCGGTGGGGGAGGGGCGGGCTGGCCCGCCAGCTTCGGCAGCGCCTCGTCGATGCTGGCCCATGTCGGCGCCGCGGCCGTCCAGATCGTCGATTGCGGCGCGCCGACCTCGGGATCGTCAAGCGAGCCCACCCGCACGGTCACGAGGTGCGGGCGCGTATCGGCGAAGCCGTGCACCTGGCTGCCGCATTCCGGGCAGAAATGCCGCCGCATCACCGTGCCGCTGTCTGCCGTCGCCACATGCGCCTTCGTCTCGCCGGTCACGCGGAAGGCGGCGCTCGGGAAGATCGCGTTCACGGTGCCGCTGCCGGCGCCGAGATACTGGCAGAGGCGGCACCAGCAGGCGCGCGTGGCGATCGGCGCGGTATCGATCTCGAAGCGCACGGCGCCGCACAGGCAGCCGCCGGTGATAGGCGGCGTGCCGCTCATGCCGCCACCATTTCGACGAGCCCTTCGAACAGGCGGCGGCCGTCGTTGCGGCCGTGCGCCGCCTCGATCATGCGCTCCGGGTGCGGCATCAGGCCCAGCACGTTGCCGCCGGCGTTCACGATGCCGGCGATGTCGCGCGCCGATCCGTTGACCGGGGCGGCGTAGCGGAAGGCGACGCGGCCTTCGCCTTCCAGTCGGTCGAGCGTGTCGGCATCGGCGGTGTAGTTGCCGTCGTGATGCGCGACCGGGAACGTCACCGCCTCGCCGGGGGCGTAGAGGCGGGTGAAGTCCGTCCGGGCGTCGCCCACGGTGAGCGCCACGTCGCGGCAGACGAAGGTAATGCCGGCGTTGCGCATCAGCGCGCCCGGCAGCAGCCCCGCCTCGGTGAGCACCTGGAAGCCGTTGCAGATGCCGAGCACGCGCGCCCCGCGTGCCGCCGCATCCGCCACCGCGCGCATCACCGGGCTGCGCGCCGCCATCGCGCCGGATCGGAGATAGTCGCCATAGGAGAAGCCGCCGGGCACGCCGATCAGGTCGATGCCGTCAGGCAGCGTCGTCTCGCGGTGCCACACCATCGTCGGCGCCGTGCCCGTCACGTCGCGGATCGCCACGGCCAGATCGCGATCGCAGTTCGATCCCGGGAAGACGATGACGGCGCTGTTCATCTCAGGCGCCCCGCTCGATGCGGTAATTTTCGATGACGGTGTTGGCCAGCAGCTTGCGGCACATCGCGTCGAGATCGGCGTCGCTGGTGCCGTCGGCCAGATCGAGCTCGATCAGCTTGCCGGCGCGCACGTCCGCCACGCCGCCGAAGCCGAGCCCCTCGAGCGCGTGGTGGATCGCCCGCCCCTGCGGATCGAGGACGCCGTTCTTCAGGGTAACGTAGACGCGCGCCTTCATGGATCTCGCCCGCTTGGTTGCAATCGGCGGGCTTATGCGCCGGTCGCCAGCGGCGGGCAAGGCGCCCGTTCCGTGGCGGGCCGTCGCCAGCGCAGCAGCAGCAGCAGGATCAGCCATGGCGCCAGCCACACGATGCGGCTCTGGTAGCGATCGTGGACGTCGGAGAGCGCGCCGGCCAGCGCCGCGTTGGCGACCAGCGCCGCGGCGATGCCGCCGCAGAAGGCGAGGGCGCTGGCGTCCGGACGGCGCCACGCACGCATGGCGGCGAGCGGCAGCAGCAGCAGGGCGAGGGCGGCGACCGGCGTGGTGATCGCGCGGACGAGCCGCTTCGGCGTCGTGTCGCGATATTGCGCGGAGGCGAGCAGGGCCGGCAGCGCCGCCGGCCGATCGCGCGCGAGGATCAGGCCGATGCCGCCGGAAAGGTTGCGGCCGCAGCCCGCCGGGCACTCGTCGTCGATCGCGCGAAACGTGACGAACTGCCGCGCCGCGCCGCGCGCAGAGGAAAGGAGGAAGGCGATCGGCTGCTCGGCCACGGCGCCGCGATTGGCGGCGGCCATCATGTCGATCCAGCGCCAGCGGAGGCCGTCGTCGCGCTGCTGCCAGATGCGCGTGGCGACCGGGCTGTTCGCCCCGCCCCAGAGCAGAGCCTGGCTGTCGTGCGGCATCCGTGCGCGATCGGCGCAGAGCGGGGCCGGTGCATCGGTGCCGCAGTGGCGATCGAGCCAGCGGTCGATCAGCCCGTCCTCGTGCAGGCGGGCGAACAGGAAGAAGGCGCCGACCGGGGAAAGCGCCGGTCGCGACAGCACCAGCGCGTTGCCCGCGACGAGCAGGGCGGCGGCGGCCAGGCAGGCGACGATCGCCGCCGCGGCTCGGGCTAGCGCGGCGCGCCACGCGAGGCCGAGCGGGATCTGCGCGGCGACCGCCGACAAGGCAACGGCGGCGAGCAGCACGATGTGGGTGTAATGAACCGTCGCCAGCACCAGGATGGCGAGCCACAGCAGCGGCACGCCGGGCGCGCCCGGCGCCCGCGTGGCGGCGAGGCAGGCGAGCAGCACGAGCGGGCCGGTGAGCGCATCCGGCATGAACTGGCCGGCATGCCACGGCAGCGCGGTGAGCAGCACCACCGGCACCGAGGCGAGCAGCAGGCGGGCGGGCGGCACATCCCGCCCCACCAGCGCGCGCGTCGCCGCCAGCAGCGCGGCCGCCACCGCCAGCGCCTGCGCCGTCACCGCCAGCCACAGGCCCGCCAGGCCCGGCGCCACCGTGACGAACGGCTTCAGCAGCAGCCCGTAGACGCTCGGCCGGTCCATCGCGAAATCGTGGCCGAGGGCGATGCCGAGATAGGTGCCACTATCCGGAAAGACGAGCGGGAAGCGGTTGGCGATAGCCGGGCCGAGCAGCAGCAGCGCCAGCAGCAGCGCCGCGCCGGCGAAGCGCGCGCCCCGCGCCGCCTCAGAAATAGCGCGCGAGCCCGAACTGGATGCGATGGCGGTTGATCCGGTAGAGCCCCACCGTCGAATCGATGCCGTTATAGGTATAGGTGACGGAGGGCGAGAAGCCGGCCACCCGCACCGATCGCGCGCCCAGGTAGGCGCGGGCGTTGAACCGCCAGTCCTTGCGGCTGTCCGGCGACAGGAAGGCGAGCGGCGCATCGAACATCACGCGCGACAGGCCGCCGGAGAGGCCGGCGTTCAGCCCCCACGGCAGCTCGCCGCCGATGCCGACATTGCCGCCCACCTCGGTGCTGGAGTAGGCCTTGGAGACGAGATCGTCGCGACGCAGGAAGGCGCTGACGGAGGCGACCATCGCCTTGTTCACGACCCGCTCGTAGCTGGCGTAGATCGCGTGCTGCCAGCCGCCGAACGCCTCGCCATAGCCCGATTCGATGCGCCTCGTATCCACCTGCACGCCCACCCGCGAACCGGCGTTCAGATCCTGCTGGTAGGAAGCGCGGATGCCGCCACCGGTGGTGGCCGATCGGCCGCCATACCAGCGCTGCACGCCCAGCGCCTGCACCGAGAAGCGGGCGCCGTCCTTCGTCGTCAGCTCCGGCCCGGCGGCGAGGAGGACGGAGACGTCGTCGGCCGCCTTGCCAGTCTGGTTGATGAACTGGCCGTCCGCGTCGATCAGCATCGCCACCCCGTCCGACAGGCGCAGCTTGACGCCGCTCGACACCGAGGCGACCTGGCCGACGCCGGAGCGGCGTCGCGCCGCCTCGTTCAGCTCGATCGGGATCGTGCCGTTGCCGACCGAAACGTCGATCGTGCGGGCATCGGTGGCGTTGTTGACGTTGCTGTCCGGCGCCAGGCCGAAATCGAGGTTGAGGTGCCACTTCTTGCGGTTGCGGATCACGCCGCGCTGATCGCGGATGGTGCGGGCGATCTCGGGCGGCAGGTCGGCGGCTTCCTCGGCCAGGCGGTAGTGATGGTCGGCGGCCGAGTCCTTGCCCTGGAGCATCAGCACGCGGGCGAGCTCCAGCCGGGCGCGCACCATGTCCGGCCGGTCGCGCAGCACGGCGCGGAACTCGCGCGCGGCCGTCTTCAGGTCGCCGGTCTCGGCGGCGACGTAGCCGGTGAGGAAGTGCGTCTCCATGCCATATTCGGGCGCGCTGGTGAGCGCCGCGAGCATCGGCTTCGCCTCGTCATATCGCTTGGCCAGCACCATCTGCTGGGTCGCGGCGAGCAGTTGCGGCGCCGTCATCCGCATCGTGCACACGCCGTTCTCGCAATCGGAGAGCGACGGAGAGGTGGTGAGCGGCGCGAGGCCGATCATGGTTAACGCGCCCAGGCACAGCAGGGCGAGCGAATAGGGGCGGCGCATCGGCCTTCGTCCCGCCTTCCGCGCCCGTCGCCCGCCTTACTGCTTCGCGCCGGTGAAGGCGCCGAGGATGTCGACCCGCTGGTTCGGGATGCCGCCGACGATGCGCAGGCTGCCGCCGACGTTCACCGCGTCCGGCCCATAGAAGGCGCCGTCGATGGAGCTGGCGCCTGCCGTGCTGGAGCCGGGCGAAATCGCGGCGAAATCGACCGCGGTGGTCTTGCCGGCGGCGTCGGTGAAGCCGGCCGACTGGAACTGGCCGGTGAAGCCGCTGGTCTTCACCAGATCGATGGTCGCCGTGCCGGTGGCGTTGAAGGTGGAGCCGGCGGCGATGGCGAGCGGGCTGGACGCCAGATCGCTGCCGGTGTTCGGCGCGTTGACGGTGCCGCTCAGCGACAGGCTGACCGTGCTCTTGCCGAAATCGACGGACAGCGCGCTGCTGCCTTGGATCCACTGGAAGGCCGACGCTTGGGTGCCCGGCGCGTTCACCATCGAGGCGACGAAGCCGCCCTTGTAGGTGCCAGCGCCCGAGGCCGGTATCTGGCTGCGCAGGGTCTGGTCGCCGAACACGAAGGCGCCGCGCTCGAACGTGTCGGTCGTGCCGCTCGCGGGCGTGTTGTTGCGGACGTAGCCGGCAAGAGAGACGTAGATCGTGCTGGTGCCGGGCCGCTGGTAGAAGAAGGTGTAGGTGTCGTTCGGCGTGCTGCCTATGCTCTCCAGATAGTTAAAGCCCTGGAGATCCGGCACGCCGAACTGCGGGCTGCCGGCGGAGGTGAAATCGATGCGGTGGCCCGGATCCTGAAAGCGCAGGTTCGACGAGACGATGGCCTTCGTGTCGGCCAGGGTGACGGTGAAGATGCCGTCGCGCGGATTATAGGAGACGGTGCCGCTTGGCGCGCGAACGGTGGTGGCGTTGCCGGCGTAGAGTGTGGCGCCAGTCCCCGTGTCCACCTTCAGCGACTGCGCGCCGCCGAGCAGATCGAAGGATTTCTCGCCGGTGACGGAGAGGAAGCTGGTGGCGGTGTTGGCGCTGTTGCTGCCGGTGCCGTTGCCGGCGGAGACACCGCTGCCGTTGCCGGCCGAGACGCTCACCGCGCCGGATCCGGCCGGCGCGATGCTGCCGACCGATTCGGGGCCGCCGCCGCTGCAGGCCGCTACCGCCGCGAACGGAAGCATCGCGATCAACTTGCGCATCAGACCAAACCCCCAAGACCTTCGTTGCGAGGGGGAGGTAGCCAAAAAGGGTTAAGGCCGGTTTAAACGGCCCGGCCGCCGCGTGCCTGCGCCAAGCAGAAGGGGCGCGCCGACAGGCGGCACGCCCCTTCTGCTTGGCCTGGTTGCGGCCTACTTCTTGATGCGGCTCTTGCGGTGCTTTTCCATGTCCAGCACCGTGGTGTCGCCTTCCGGCAGCAGGCCCAGCCGGCGCGCAATCTCCTGATAGGCCTCCACCTCGCCGCCCAGATCCAGGCGGAAGCGATCCTTGTCCAGCTTCTCGCCGGAAACCATGTCCCACAGGCGGCAACCGTCCGGGCTGATCTCGTCGGCCAGGATCACGCGGCTGTAGTCGTTATCGTAGATGCGGCCGAACTCCAGCTTGAAATCGACCAGGCGGATGCCGATGCCGGCGAACAGCCCGGTGAGGAAGTCGTTCACCCGGATCGCCATGTCGGCGATGTCGTGCATCTCGTCCTGGCTGGCCCAGCCGAAGCAGGCGATATGCTCGTCCGCCACCATCGGATCGCCGAGCGCGTCGTCCTTGTAATAATATTCGATGATCGTGCGCGGCAGCTGGCTGCCCTCCTCGAGCCCCAGACGCTTGACGATCGAGCCGGCGGCGACGTTGCGAACGACCACCTCGATCGGGATGATCTCGGCTTGGCGGATCAGCTGTTCGCGCATGTTCAGCCGGCGGATGAAGTGAGTCGGCACGCCGATATTGCCGAGCAGGGTGAAGACATGCTCGGAAATGCGGTTGTTGAGCACGCCCTTGCCGGAGATCGTGCCCTTCTTCTGCGCGTTGAACGCGGTCGCATCGTCCTTGAAATACTGGATCAGGGTGCCGGGCTCCGGCCCTTCGTACAGGATCTTGGCCTTGCCTTCGTAGATCTGGCGGCGGCGGGACATGGGCAAGCCTCTCAGGCGTAAAAGAGCAGCGCCCCGAACACGCGCCGGCCGGCGGCACGCGAGCGGGGCGTTTGCGCCGCGCTATAGCGGAACGCCGATGGCAGCGCAAATGAAGCAGAAGGGCGGCTTCCAGCACTCGGACTGCCGCGGCGCCGGATCGTACGGGCAGCGCTGCGGGCTGTTGACTCCACAGTTCTCGATAGGCAACGGTTCCTATCGCGGAAGATCATCGCAGATGGGGGCTGAGCAATGATCCGGCAGGGGGCGCTGCTGATCTTGTTGATCGCCGTGTTGTTCGGTGCCGGATCGGCGTCCGCGCAGGCGAATAGCGATGTCGCCGCCGGCCCCGAGGCCGGAGAGCGGCGCGTGGCGCTGGTGATCGGCAACGGCAATTACGCGTCGGTCGGCCCGCTGCTTAACCCGATAGCGGATGCCGGCATCGTCGCCGATGCGCTGCGCAAGGTAGCGTTCGATTCGGTTACGGTCGCCTCCGACCTCGATCGCGGCGGGTTCGAGCGGGCGCTGCGGGCGTTTCGCGCGCAGGCGGCCGGCGCCAAGGTGGCGATGATCTACTATGCCGGGCACGGCGTGGAGGATGGCGGCCACAACTGGCTGATCCCGGTGGACGCCACATTGCAGAGCAATTTCGACCTGGCCTACGAGGCGATCGACCTCGATCGGGTGATGGAGGCGGTGGCCGGCGCCAAGGTGCGGCTGGTGGTGCTCGATGCCTGCCGCAACACGCCCTTCGCGCGCCGCTGGCCGCGCGCGACGCGCGGGATGGTGCGCGGGCTCGGCGAGATCGCGGTCGACGACTATCTGGTGATCTTCGCCGCCGCGCCGGGGCAGACGGCGAACGACGGGATGCGCATCAACTCGCCCTTCGCCGTCTCGCTCTCCCGCCGGCTGCAACAGATCGACCTGCCGGTGCAGCTGCTGGGCAATGCCGTGCGCGACGACGTGCTGGCGGCGACCGGCGGCGAGCAGCGGCCGTTCGTCAGCTCAAGCATCAGCGCGATGCTCGTCTACCTGGCGCCGCAGCCGCGCCTGGCGCCGGCCGCGCGTCCCGGCGAGCCGCGCCTGTTCCTCGATGTCGCGGCACTCGACGCGCTCGCCTGGAAGGGCGCGTTGCGGGCGAACACGCGAGAGGCGTTCGAGGAGTATAGCACGCAATTCCCGAACGGCCGCTTCGTCAGGATCGCGGAGCAGAACGTCCGCCGCCTCTCCAGCGCGATCCCGCGGATAGAGCCGGTGGCGGTGCCGCCGTCGCGGCCGCAGCCGCTGGTGCAGACGGTGTCCTTCTCGGCCCTGCCCACATTGCCGCGCAGCGGCGTCGATCCGCCGCCGGCCACCGTGAACGCGACGCCGGTCGTTCCCGCCGAGAGTTCCGCCGTCAGCGCGCTGAACCAGGGCATTCAGGCGCACAACGATGCCATCGCCGAGCAGAACCGGGCGGCGCAGGAGAAATATCGCCTCCAGGTGGCGGCGGTGGAGGACAAGGTTCGCCTCCAGCGCGAAGCCTATCAGCGCGAGCTCGATCGTTTTGCCGGCGAGGAGGCAAAGTGGCGCGCTCGCGTCCGCGCCTGCGAGACGGGCAGTGCCAAGGAATGCGGCCAGAGCGCCACCGCCGAACCCGTTCCCCCCAAGCGCGCGCTGGCCGGGCGTGCCGACGAGGTGATCGCCTGGCCGGAGGGCATCGTAGTGTGTCAGCTATCGACCGACACCAGCGAGCGCGAGAGCCGCTGCTACGGCCCCGCCCGCGAGAGCAGCGGCCCGATCGGCACGCGCGAGGGCGATCGCGCGGTGGAGCGCGCCTGCGACGCCCGGCAAGGCATTCGCGATCTGGGCGCGATCGGCGGCTTCCGCGTCTACGGCTGCGGTTTCGGCGTCCACCCCGATCCGAAGCCCGGCATCGATCGCGCCGACTATGACAGCTCCGTGCGCTTCGGGCTGAAGGACATTCCCGGTCGCGGCACCTTCCACTGCACGCGCGCCACGCAGGGCATGTGCCGCTCGCTGTGAAGCGGGGGCGAGGCCGGCCGCCTCAGCGGTAGAAGACGTGGTCGCCGAGTGTGACGACGCGGGTGCGGGTGCGGAAGAAGCCGGTGGGGGCGGCGTAGGCTGCGCGGAAGAACATCGCGCCGGGCGCCACGTCCGCCGTCTGCCGCGCCTGCGCCTCGCGCGAAACCTCGACCGCCGCGGCCCAGGCATCGGTATCGCGGCGGGGATTGTAGCTGGCCGTCTGGAAGAACTGGCCGGGCTGGTTCACTACGCCGCACGCCGTATCGGCGAAGCGGCCCGATTCCATCCGGTTGACGATCAGCTGGGCGACGGCGAGCTGCCCCGCGCGTGGCTGGTTGCCGGCCTCGTGCAGCACAACCTTGGCCATGCACTCCAGCTCGGCATCGATCTCGTCGGAGGCGGCGGTCTGCGGGGTATCGGCGTCGCGCACCACATCCATGTCGTCGTCCGCCTGCAGGGCGGCGTCGTCGAGGGCGAGGGTGGGCTGCGGCGTATCGGTCGAGAAGGTCGCGGCGAGCAGGGCGTCCGAGGCGAAGAACGTCGCCGGAAACACGGTGACGGCGATGAGAGCGCCGGCCGCGAGGAGCCTGGTGTGCCCGGAAAGCGACATTCTACAACCTTCTTGTGCGCAAAAGCCGGTCCCCACCCCCACGAACGAAATCGGGCGGAGCTTCACTTCCACGTCTTGCCTGATGGGTCGGGAGCCTCGTGCTTCCCCTGCCAACGACCGGAACGGCCCGTCCTTGAGGCTGGTGCACCGCAGCATACAACCGGACTACGACGAATCGTTGCTCGGCTGGGGCGGGCCGAAATCCCGCTATGGAACCATCGCGGCGAAGCGTCGGCTCGTCGCGGCGACCGCAGGTTGCCGCCGAACGCCGCGACAGCGGGTCGGCGACTCGCTGCCACGTCGCCGCTTTCGCTGTCCGAATCGCGCGGCGTGGATTACGCTGGATGATCCAGGGAGGTCGCCATCAACCACGCGGATGCAGAGATCGAACCCTCGCCGGCCCCCGTCCGCGCGCCGCCGCCCGCGGCCGAGCCGGTTCGACCCGACCCTGTGACCGATTTCCACCGCAATCGCCTGCTCGCCTCGCTCACGCTGATCGCCGGGCTCGGCCTGCTGCTTGCGCTTCCGTTCGCGCTGCGGACGGGTGCGGAGTTCTTCCTGCCGGTCACGGGCGCGCTCGTGATCGCCATCGCGCTGGTGCCGATGCTGGAGTGGCTGGAGCGGCGCGGCATCCCCTCCGGCCTGGCGGCGGTCAGCTGCGTCATCATGTTCCTGGCCGCCGCGAACGTGGCGGTCGCCTCCATCCTGGTGCCGGCGACCGAGTGGTTCGCGCTGCTGCCCGATCGCATCGGCCAGGTCCGCAGCAATCTGGCGCCGCTGATCCAGATCTATGCCAGTATCGAGCGGTTCATCGACGACACCGCCCGGCTGCTAGCCCGCTCGCCGGCCAAGGCGCCGACGACGGTCGCGGTTGAGACGCCCAACTCGCTGCTCGATCTGGTCGCGACGTCGGCGCCGCACGCGCTGGTGCAGGGCTTCTTTGCGATCCTGCTGATCTACTTCTTCCTGGCCGGATGGACGCGGATGCGCCGGCGGACGATCCAGAGCCGCTCCTCCTTCTCCTCGGCGATGACGACGGCACGCGTGATCCAGGAGATGGTGGACGCGACCTCCGCCTATCTCGGCACGATCACCCTCATCAACCTGGCGATGGGCTGCGCCGTGGCGGCGGCGATGTGGGCGGTGGGCATGCCCACGCCGCTGATGTGGGGCGGGCTCGTCGCGCTGCTCAACTACGTGCCGTATCTCGGCCCGATCGCCGCGGCGCTGCTGCTGGCGCTGGGCGGGCTGATGACCTTCGCCGACATCTGGTACGCGTTCCTGCCAGCGGCCATCTTCATCGGCATCCACCTGATCGAGGCCAACGCCTTCACGCCGATGGTGGTGGGCAAGCGGCTGACGATCAATCCGCTGCTGATTCTGGTGGCGCTCAGCTACTGGGGCTGGGTGTGGGGCACTACGGGCGCGCTGCTGGCGGTGCCGCTGCTGATCATCCTGAAGACGGTGCTGGATGCCGCCGGCAAGCCGGACATCGCCGGCTTCCTGTTCGACGAGGGCACGTTGACGGCGCCGACGCCGAGCGATCCGCATGCGTAGGCAGCGATCCGCACACATGAGGCAAAGGCGTGCGCGCCTCGCTTGACAGCCCGAAACGCCTCCCCTAGTTGGCGGCCCTCGCTTCCAAGCGGGTGTAGCTCAGTTGGTTAGAGCGCCGGCCTGTCACGCCGGAGGTCGCGGGTTCGAGCCCCGTCACTCGCGCCATTCCCGGCCATCGCAGGGGCCGGCGGGCGACCGCGAGGAACCCATCCGCACAGGCGTTCGCATCGGTTCGACCGGGCGGAGGCGCCGTGCCTCCGCCGGGTCCGTCAGGCGGCCACCGCTTCTGCAGCAGTCGGATAGTCGGTGTAGCCTTCCTCGCCTTGGCTGTACCAGGTGCGCGGATCGTCCTTGTTCAGCGGCAGACCCTCGGCGAAGCGATGCGGCAGATCGGGATTGGCGAGGAAGGTGCGGCCGAAAGCGATCGCATCGGCCTCGCCCGCGTCCAGCGCCGCCTGTCCGCGCGCCGAATCATAGTCGGAGTTCAGGATCAGCGGCCCCTTGAAAGCCCGGCGGATCACCGGATGCACGGGCGGCCGGTCCGCCTTGCCGAAGGTGCCGTCCAGGCCGGGCTCGCGCAGTTCCAGATAGGCGATGCCGATCCGGTCCAGCGCCGCGCCTGCGGCGGCGAACAGCGCCTCCGGATCGCTGTCGTTCACGCCCTGCGTGTCGCCGTTCGGTGAGAGGCGCACGCCGACCCGCCCGGCGCCTAGCACGTCGACCAGACGCCGCGTCACCTCGTCCAGCAGGCGGATGCGGTTCTCGATCGGGCCGCCATAGGCATCGTCGCGGAAGTTGGAATTGTCGCGCAGAAACTGGTCGATCAAATAGCCATTGGCGGCGTGCAGCTCGACCCCGTCGAAGCCGGCGGCCTGGGCATTGCGCGCGGCGGCGGCATAATCGTCCAGCAGACGCGGGAACTCGTCCAGCCGCAGCGGCCGCGCCTCCGCATAGGGCTGCTTGCCGTCATAGGTGTGGGCCGCGTCCGGCGCGGTGGTGGCGGAGGAGGAGACCGGCTGCGCGCCGCCGAGGAAGCTTGGGTGGACGATGCGGCCCATGTGCCACAGCTGCACGGCGATGCGTCCGCCCGCCCGGTGCACGCTCTCCACGATCGGCTTCCACGCCTCCACCTGCTCGTCGGACCAGATGCCCGGCGCATAGGGCCAGCCGAGCCCCTCCTGGCTGATGCCGGTCGCTTCGGTGATGATCAGCCCGGCGCTGGCGCGCTGCGTGTAATATTCGGCCATGATCGGCGTCGGCACATGCGCGCGGGTGGCGCGACCGCGCGTGAGCGGTGCCATGAGGATGCGGTTCGGCGCCGCGATGGCGCCCAGCTGGATCGGATCGAAGAGTGACGGCATCGCGGGCCTCCGTGCTGTGGATCGCCAGTAGGTAGGGATGCCACCAACGCGCGGCGATGCGGAAGCGGCGGAGGAAATGTTGCCGCGCAGGAGGAAGTTCTTGGCAGGGCGCGGCGGGCGGGCGCAGTCAGCGGGCGGGCGCGGTCAGTCCCGCCAGACGCCCGTTTCCATCCAGCGCAGCAGCGGCTTCAGCGGCGTGATCCAGACGATGCCGGCGAACAGGTAGACGGCCGCCTGCGCCAGCGGATGCAACCGCTCGATCCACGGCGAGGCGAGCAGCACCAGCGCCGCCCACACCGCGATCAGCAGCAGGATCAGGAACATGCCGAACGGCTTGCGCCAGCTGGGCTCGGCCGGTTGCGTCATGCCGGGCCGATCCACTCGCGCTCGGTTGCGATGCCGTTAAGTGGCACGTCCCAAGGATCGAGCGGCAGGCGCTCCACCTCCTGCACGCTCCACGCCAGGCCGATGCGGCGGGCGGCGGGCAGGCGGGCGAACGCGCGGTCGTAGAAGCCGGCGCCCTGGCCGATACGAGAGAGGCCGCGATCGAAGCCGACGAGCGGCGCCAGCACCAGATCGGGCGATACCTCCGGCGCGTCGCTGCGCGGCTGGAGGAGGCCGAAGGCGCCCGGCACCAGCGGGTCGCCCGGCGTCCACCGCAGGAAGCGCATCGGCGCCTCGCGCGCGGTGACGTGGGGCAGGGCGACCTCCAGCCCGCGATCGATGGCGGCGAACAGGATCGGGATCGCATCCACCTCCTCGCCGTCCGAGACGTAGCCGGAGACGATGCGGGCATCGCCGAAGCGGCGCGTGACGTGATCGGCGACGAACAGCGTGTGGATCAGCAGATCCGCCTTGAACGCCGGATCGGCCACCAGCGCGGCACGGCGGGCGCGCAGATCGCGCCGGACGTCCGCCTTGTTCATGCGGGGGCGATCATGCGGGCGGGGTCAGGCAGGGTCACGATGCGGTGGCGGGACCACCATGGCCGTTTGCTAGAATATCCTCTGACGCCGTTAACGTCAGGTGGGCGCCGTGTAAGTCGGGCCAGAGCCCTGTCAGGGACAGCTCCCATGGAAGATGAATCGCCTCAGGGATGTTCATGTAGCTCGTACCGGGCAGTACCCGCCGCCACCTATCTAGGCGCTGGCGGGCGGAGTCTCAACCCTGTCGGATACGGCGGCGGCGATCGTGCGGGAAAGCCGCTCCACCCGCTCGGCCAGCCGCTCCACGCGGGCGGCGATCTCCGGGTCGGGCGGGGCGGGGGGCGCGGGTGCCGCGGCGGCGCGGGTGAGGGCGGCGCGCGTGTCGTTGAGTTCGTCGGCCAGCAGCAGGGCGGCGAACAGCATCTGCCGCGCCTCGCTCATCCCGCCCATCGCCTTGGCGGCATCCAGCGCCTTCACGTCCACCATCGCGGCGATCATCCGCAGGTGCGCCTCCTCGCCGTCACGGCAGGCGAGCTCGAACGGGCGGCCGGCGATCGTCAGTTCGACCGTCGCCACCGTCAGTCCGCCTTCGCCGCGTCGAGCAGGCGGGTGAGCCGCTCCACCGCGCTGGAGGTACGCTCGCGCAGCGCGCGGTGACGCTCCTCCAGCCGCTCGTAGCGTTCGTGCAGGGCCTGGTCGCCGGGCCTGGCCGGGGCCGGTGCGAGGGCGGCCGGCAGCCGTTCCTCGAGCCGGTGGACGGCGCGTTCGAGCCGGCCGATCGCCAGGAGAAGGGTGTCGTCGCTCATATCGCCCCGGAATAGCACGGCGGTGGCGCGCGGCAAGCATGCGCCGCCGCTGCGGTTGACGATGGGCCGCGCCCGCGACAAAGGGACCGCGACCGTTTTTGCTGCACCGCCGAATCGGGCCGGTTTCCGGCCCGCGATCTTGCCAGAAGGCCATTGGATGACCCGACCCTCGCCGCAGCTTGCCAACGCCGTGCGGGCGCTGACGATGGATGCGGTGCAGGCGGCGAACTCGGGCCATCCCGGCATGCCGATGGGGATGGCCGATGCCGCCACGGTGCTGTTCGCCGATTATCTGAAGTTCGATCCCACGGCGCCCAAGTGGGCGGATCGCGATCGTTTCGTGCTCTCCGCCGGGCACGGATCGATGCTGATCTACGCGCTGCTGCACCTGACCGGCTATGCCCGGCCAACCCTGGACGACATCCGCCGCTTCCGCCAGCTGGGCAGCCCGTGCGCCGGCCATCCGGAGAATTTCGAGCTTGCGGGGATCGAGGCGACCACCGGGCCGCTCGGCTCCGGCTTCGCCACGGCGGTGGGCATGGCGATCGCCGAACGGCACCTGAACGCCGTGTTCGGCGATGCGCTGGTCGATCATCGCACCTGGGTGATCGCCGGCGACGGCTGCCTGATGGAGGGCATCAACCACGAGGCGGTCGGCCTCGCCGGGCACCTGCGGCTCGGCCGGCTGAACGTGTTGTGGGACGACAACCGCATCACCATCGACGGCGCGGTCGATCTCTCGTCCAGCGAGGACGTGGCCGGCCGCTACGCCGCCTCCGGCTGGCACGTGATCGCCTGCGACGGCCACGATCCGGCCGACATCTCCCGCGCGCTCGACGCCGCCGTCGCCGATCCGCGCCCGTCGCTGATCGCCTGCCGCACGATCATCGGCTACGGCGCGCCCACCAAGCAGGGCACCTCCGCCACGCACGGCTCGCCGCTGGGCGCAGACGAGATCCGCGCCGCGCGGCAGGTGCTGGCATGGGAGTCGCCCGACTTCCACCTGCCCGAGCCGATCGTGGCGGCCTGGGCCGAGATCGGCCAGCGCGGCCAGGGCATTCGCGCCGCGTGGGAGGCACGCCTGGCGGATCACGCCGATCGCGACGAGTTCACCCGGCGGATGGCCGGCACGCTGCCCGCGGATTTCTCGCTCGCCGACTACAAGGCCGGCCTCCTCGCCAGCCCGCAGACGGTGGCGACGCGGCGCGCGTCCGAACTGGCGCTGGGCGCGATCAACGATCTGCTACCGGAGACGATCGGCGGCTCGGCCGACCTCACCGGCTCGAACAACACGAAGACGAAGTCGCAGAAGCCGCTGACGGCGCAGGATTATTCCGGCCGCTACATCTACTACGGCATCCGCGAGTTCGGCATGGGCTGCGCGATGAACGGCATGGCGCTGCACGGCGGCGTCATCCCCTACGGTGGCACCTTCCTGGTGTTCTCCGATTACTGCCGGCCGGCGATCCGCCTCTCCGCGCTGCAGCAGACCCGCGCGATCTACGTGATGACGCACGATTCGATCGGTCTCGGCGAGGACGGGCCGACCCACCAGCCGGTCGAGCATGTCATGTCGCTGCGGCTGATGCCCAATCTGGACGTCTATCGCCCGGCCGACACGATCGAGACGGCGGAGTGCTGGGAGCTCGCACTGGCGCGGGCGGACGGGCCGTCTCTGCTCGCGCTTTCCCGCCAGAACCTGCCGCAAGTGCGTGACGACGCATCCGAAAATCTCTCGGCGAAGGGCGCCTACCGGCTTCGCGCCGCCGTCGCCCCGCGCAAGGTGATCCTCATCGCCAGCGGTTCCGAGGTGGAGATCGCGTTTGGCGTGGCGGACCGGCTGGAGGAAGCCGGCGTCGGCGCCGACATCGTCTCGATGCCGTGCTGGTCGCGCTTCGACGCGCAGCCGCAGGCCTATCGAGACGAGGTGCTGCCTGACGTGCAGCCCGACGAGATCCTCCGCGTCTCCATCGAGGCGGGCACCACGATCGGGTGGGAGCGCTACACGATGGCGCGCGGCCTGCGCTTCGGCATCGACGGGTTCGGCGCATCGGCGCCGGCGCCCGACCTCTACAGGCATTTCGGGCTCACGCCCGACATCATCGCGCCGCAGATCCTGGCGGCGCTGGGACAGGCAGGGAGCTGAGACCATGGCAGTGAAGGTAGCGATCAACGGATTCGGGCGCATCGGGCGGCTGGTGGCGCGCGCGGTGCTGGCGAAGCCCGAGAGCGGGCTGGAGCTGGTGGCGATCAACGATCTGGCGGATGCCAAGTCGAACGCGCTGCTGTTCAAGCGCGACTCGGTCCACGGCACCTATCCCGGCACGGTGGAGGCCGACGGCAACGACCTGATCATCGACGGCAAGCGCATCAAGGTGACGGCCGAGCGCGATCCGGCCAACCTGCCGCACGCGGCGAACGGCGTGGACATCGCGCTGGAGTGCACCGGTTTCTTCACCGATCGCGAGAGCGCCCAGAAGCATCTGGACGCGGGCGCCAAGCGCGTGCTGATCTCCGCGCCGGCCAAGGGCGTGGATCTGACGGTGGTGTTCGGCGTGAACAACGACAAGCTGACGGCCGATCACACGATCGTGTCCAATGCATCGTGCACCACCAACTGCCTGGCGCCGATAGCCAAGGTTCTGAACGATTCCATCGGCATCGAGCGCGGCCTGATGACGACGATCCACAGCTACACCAACGACCAGAAGATCCTCGACCAGATCCATTCCGACATGCGTCGCGCCCGCGCCGCCGCGATGTCGATGATCCCGACGACGACGGGCGCCGCCCGCGCCGTGGGCGAGGTGATGCCGGAGCTGAAGGGCAAGCTGGACGGATCGGCCATCCGCGTGCCGACGCCCAACGTCTCGATCGTCGACCTCACCTTCACGCCGAAGCGCGACACGACGAAGGACGAGGTCAATGCGATCCTGAAGGCGGCGTCGGAGAGCGGGCCGTTGAAGGGCATCCTCCAGTACGTCACCGATCCGCTGGTCTCGATCGACTTCAACCACGATCCGCACTCGTCCTCGGTGGACAGCCTGGAGACGGCGGTGCTGGAGGGCAAGCTCGTCCGCGTCCTCTCCTGGTACGACAATGAGTGGGGCTTCTCGAACCGCATGGTCGATACCGCCGGCGCGATGGCGAAGTTCCTCTGATCCCGTGAGCGGCGGCCGCCTTCTCGGCATCGCACGGCGCAGCGCCCCGCGCGCGCCGATGGAAGCGGTGTCGGAGGCGGCCGTCACCCTGGAGACGGGCGTCGGCAACGATACGCGCGGGCTCGCCCGGCCGGGGCGGAGCACGCGGCGGCAGGTCTCGATCCTCCGGCTGGAGGATTGGGAGACGGTGGAGGCCGAGCTGGGCACCGGCCTGGTGTGGACGACGCGGCGGGCCAACCTGCTCGTCTCCGGCCTGCGCCTGCCGCAGCGGGCGGGCGACTATCTCTACGTCGGCGCGGGCGTGAAGCTGGAGATCACCGGCGAGTGCGACCCGTGCCGCCGCATGGACGAGCAGCATCAGGGGCTGATGGCCGCCCTGGTGCCGGATTGGCGCGGCGGCGTGCTCGCCCGCGTCGTCACGGCCGGCCATATCGCGATCGGCGACGCAGTGAGGATAGAGGCGACATGACGAACTTCCGGACGCTCGATGATCTTGGCGACATCCGCGGCAAGCGCGTGCTGGTGCGCGAGGATCTGAACGTGCCGATGGCCGACGGCCGCGTCACCGACGACACCCGCCTGCGCGCGGCCGCGCCCACCATCGCCGAACTGGCGGACAAGGGCGCCAAGGTGCTGATCCTGGCCCATTTCGGCCGGCCCAAGGGGGAGCGCAAGCCGGACATGTCGCTGGCGCTGCTGACGCGGCCGCTGGCCGACGTGCTGGGCCGCGAGGTGACGTTCATCGACGACTGCCAGGGCGAGGACGCGGCCAAAGTGGTGGACCTGCTGGCCGACGGCGGCATCGCCATCCTGGAGAATACCCGCTTCCACAAGGGCGAGGAGAAGAACGATCCGGCGCTGGTCGCCGCGATGGCGAAGCTGGGCGACCTGTACGTCAACGACGCCTTCTCCGCCGCGCACCGCGCCCATGCCTCCACCGAGGGGCTGGCGCGGGCGCTGCCGGCCTATGCCGGCCGGTCTATGGAGGCCGAGCTGCAGGCGCTGGAAAAGGCGCTCGGCAAGCCGGAGCATCCCGTGGCGGCGGTGGTGGGCGGCGCCAAGGTATCGACCAAGCTGGACGTGCTCCAGCATCTGGTGACGAAGGTGGATCACCTGATCATCGGCGGCGGCATGGCCAACACCTTCCTCGCCGCGCGCGGCGTGGATGTGGGCAAGTCGCTGTGCGAGCATGATCTGGCGGATACCGCCCGCGCCA
Source organism: Sphingomonas profundi (assembly GCF_009739515.1). NCBI lineage: Bacteria > Pseudomonadati > Pseudomonadota > Alphaproteobacteria > Sphingomonadales > Rhizorhabdaceae > Alterirhizorhabdus > Alterirhizorhabdus profundi. Next base: position 1,926,898 of record NZ_CP046535.1, on the reverse strand, counting down.
TCCTGGACGCCGCCGAGAAGGCGAACTGCATCGTTCACCTGCCCTATGACGTGGTGGTGGCGAAGGAGTTTCGCGCTAACCCGCCGGTGCGCACGGTGAACGTGCACGAGGTGGCGGCCGACGAGATGATCCTCGACGTCGGCCCCGCCGCCGTGGAGGCGCTGGGCGACGCGTTGAAGAACTGCCGCACATTGGTGTGGAACGGGCCGATGGGCGCGTTCGAGACCCCGCCGTTCGACACCGCCACGGTTTCGCTGGCGAAGACGGCGGCGGCGCTGACGACCGGCGGCTCGCTCGTTTCCGTGGCGGGCGGCGGGGATACCGTGGCGGCGCTGAACCAGGCCGGCGTGGCGGACGAGTTCACCTTCGTCTCCACCGCCGGCGGCGCCTTCCTGGAGTGGATGGAAGGCAAGGAACTGCCGGGCGTGAAGGCGCTCACCGCCTGACGGCGACACACTCACCGAAACGAAAGGGACGACATGCAGCTCTCCGACATGACGAAGAAGATCGCCGACGGCAACGGCTTCATCGCCGCCCTGGACCAGAGCGGCGGCTCCACCCCCAAGGCGCTCGCCGGCTACGGCATCGAGGAGGGCGCCTGGTCCGACGAGGCCGGCATGTACGGCCTGATCCACGAGATGCGCGTGCGGATCATCACCTCCAAGGCGTTCACCGGCGACAAGGTGATCGGCGCCATCCTGTTCGAGCGCACGATGGACGGGCAGGCGGACGGCAAGCCGGTGCCGCAGGCGCTGATCGAGCGCGGCGTGGTGCCGTTCATCAAGATCGACAAGGGCCTTGAAAACGAGGCCGACGGCGTGCAGCTGATGAAGCCGATGCCGGAGCTGGAGACGCTGCTGGCCCGCGCCAAGGGCCTGGGCGTGTTCGGCACCAAGGAGCGGTCGGTCATAAACCTCGCCAATCCGGCCGGCATCGCCGCGATCGTCGCGCAGCAGGTGGAGGTGGGCCGGCAGGTGCTGGCCGCCGGGCTGGTGCCGATGCTGGAGCCGGAGATCAACATCAAGAGCCCGGAGCGGGCCGAGGCCGACCAGATCCTGCTCGACGAGCTGGTAAAGGCGCTGGACGCGATGCCCGGCACCGAGAAGGTGATGCTCAAGCTCTCTTTGCCGAAGACGCCCGGCCTGTTCACCCCGCTGGTGAACCATTCGCGCGTGCTGCGCGTGGTGGCGCTCTCGGGCGGCTTCAAGCGGCCGGAGGCGTGCGCGGAGCTGGCGAAGAACCCCGGCATCATCGCCAGCTTCAGCCGGGCGCTGCTGGAGGATCTGCGCCACCAGATGAGCGACGACGCGTTCGACGCCTCGCTGGGTGCGGCGATCGACGAGATCTACACGGCCTCGACCCGGAAGACGGCCTGAGGGATGCGGGGCGGGATGGACCGGGTCTATCTCGCCCTCGCCGCGATCGGGGCGCTGCTGCCGCTATCGGCCTTCGTGCCGTGGCTGGTCGCGCATGGCGCCGATCCGGCCGCCTTCGTGGCGGAGCTGTTCGCCACCCGCATCGGCGCCTTCTTCGGCTGGGACGTGATCGTCTCGGCGGTGGTGCTGATCCTGTTCGTCCTCGTCGAGGGGCGGGGCGTGCGGCACGGCTGGCTCGCCATCCCGGCGACCCTGCTCGTGGGCGTGTCGTGCGGCCTGCCCTTGTTCCTTGCCCTGCGCGCGCGATCGGTGCAGGGCGCGGCGCCATGATCGACTATGACGACGACGCCATCCCGCTGGACCCCCATTTCGCCGAACGGTTCGAGCGGGATCCCGGCCGGCCGTCCTGCCAGCTCTATCTGATCTCGCCGCCCGCGATCGCGCCCGAGTTCGTGAAGCGGCTTGAGGCGGCGCTCTCCGCCGGGCCGGTGGCGGCGTTCCAGCTGCGGCTGAAGGGGCTGGACGACCACGCCGTGGCGGCGCTGGCCGAGCCGCTGATGGCAGTGTGCCGCGCGCACGACGTGGCCTTCATCGTCAACGACAGCATCGGCCTGGCCAAGCGGCTGGGCGCGGACGGCGTGCATCTGGGGCAGGAGGATGGCGATCCGCGCGAGGCGCGCGACGCGCTGGGCAAGGATGCGCAGGTGGGCGTCACCTGCCACGACAGCCGCCACCTGGCGATGGAGGCGGGCGAGGCGGGGGCCGATTACGTCGCGTTCGGCGCCTTCTTCCCGACGACCACCAAGGAGACCCGGCATCGCCCCGATCCCGCGATCCTGAGCTGGTGGACGACCCTGTTCGGCATCCCCTGCGTGGCGATCGGCGGCATCACCGCGGAGAATGCCCCGCCGCTCGTGGCGGCCGGCGCGGACTTCCTGGCGGTATCGGGCGCGGTGTGGAACCATCCGGAGGGGCCGGCGGCGGGTGTGCGGGCGTTCGCGGCGGTGCTAGGGTCCGATCAGCCGATCTGAAATACCCCGCTCATGCTGAGGGCCGCTGAGCCTGGCGAAGCGGCGTCTCGAAGCACGCCGACGTCGGGGCATATACTTCGAGGCGGGTCTTCGCCTTCGCTCAGCCCCTCCTCAGCATGAGCGGCTCAGCGTATATTGAGGCAAGACAGAGGCTTACGGCGGCCGAGATAGCGTCGGCCTGAGCCGCGTTCGGTATGGCGACGTGCCTAGCGAACCCGCCTCTAGGCCGCGATCACCAGGTCCGCACGCGGCCGGTATCGACGTGGACGAAGCCGTCGCGCGGATAGTAGCCGACGCCGCCGCGCTGGGCGGAGAGTGCCGCCAGCCGCAGGCGATCGAGCCCGATGCCGGGCAGCGCGATATCGGTCGCCTTGCCCAGCATGTGCTGGCTCTTGCTGGCGACGCCGGTATGCTCGCCGCCACGCGCGCGCAGCGAGGCGTTGGTGTGGGGGGAGCGGTAGCCGGAGATCAGATCGAACGAGCGGCGCGGATCGACGCCGAGGCGGTCGCGGATCTCGCCGAGCAGGCTGAACAGATCGGGATCCATGTTGGTGGTGTCGCCGGTCCGCCAGTCGCGCAGGCCGTGGTTGAGTTCGGCCAGCCCCTGCGGATCGAAGCGGCCGTTGGCGAAGTAGCGCGCATCGACGCGATCGTTGGTGTGCACGTTGCGGAAGGCGAGGCGCTTTTCCGGAATGGCGGCAAGCGCCGCCGGGGAGATCAGGGCGGTTCCCCCCAGCGCCAGCGCACCGAGGAAGAGCCCGCGACGGCTCAAGGTCGTATCGGTCATTCTCACCTGTCGGAAAGAAAAGGGGTGCCCGGCGTTCGGACTGTACAGGGAGAATTATAGGGAAGCGCACGAATGAAAACGATAACGGTTCCAATGCTCTGCCGCGTCGCGGCAACGGTTTGCCTCATAAATGGAGGTGCCTGGGCGCAGAGTCCGCCACCAGCGGCGAAAAGCGTTAACCCCGCTTATCCGGGCATCGACCTGACGATCATGCACGTGCAGGTGATTCTCGACCATCTCGGCTTTGGGCCGGGCGTGATCGACGGCAGGAAGGGCGCATCCCTGAAGAAGGCGCTGATCGGCTTCCAGACCGCCAATGACATAGCGAAGACCGGCGAGATCGACAAGGCCACGCTCGCCGCCCTGAACCCCTATCGCGAGGTGCGGCCGGTCGTCGAGGTGACGTTGACCGAAGCCGATGTCGCCGGACCGTTCGTGGGCCGGATGCCGAAGGATCCCGCCGAGCAGGCCAGGCTGCCGGGCATGGCCTATCAGAACCCGACCGAGAAGCTGTCCGAGCGGTTCCACACCACCCCGGCGGTGCTGGTGGCGCTCAACGGGCCGCAGGCCAAGGTGGCGGCCGGCGCGAAGGTGAAGGTGCCGGGCATCACCGTGGCTGACGGCGCCTATCCCGACACGCTGAAGCCGGAGTGGCGCCAGACCCTGGCGAGCCTCTCGGTCGATGCGCAGCAGCCGCAGGCCGATCATGTCGTGGTCGACAAGTCTGACGGCGTGCTGCGCGTGTACGACGACAAGGAGAAGCTGGTCGCGCAATTCCCGGCGACGATGGGCAGCAAGCACGATCCGCTGCCGATCGGCACGTGGAAGATCCAGGGCGCGGCCTACAACCCGCCATTCCACTATAATCCCAAGCTGTTCTGGGATGCCGACAACAAGGACGAGAAGCAGCTGCTGAAGCCGGGGCCGAACGGGCCGGTGGGCGTGGTGTGGCTCGATCTCAACAAGCCGCATTACGGCATCCACGGCACGCCGAGCCCGGAGACGATCGGCCGGGCCGAGAGCCACGGCTGCATCCGTCTGACGAACTGGGATGCGGCGCGCCTCTCGCTGATGGTGAAGCCCGGCACCGAGGCGAAGTTCCAGCCGTGAGGGGGCGAGCATGACGCGCTTCGGCCGGTGGTTCGCCGGCATCGCGCTGCTGCTGGTGGCGCTGTTCGCGGCCGGGCTGATGCTGCCGCGATCGCCCGCGCCGCGATCGGATACGGCGGGCGAGGCGACCGCGAAGCAGCCGCTCGCGCTGCTCGTCCCGTCCGGTTTGGCGATGCCCGTCGCCGGGGTTCGGCCAGAGCAGCTGAGCGACACGTTCGACGATCCGCGCGGCGAAGGCGGCACGCGCGGCCACGGCGCGCTCGACATCATGGCGGCGCGCGGCACGCCGGTTGTAGCGGCGGCAGACGGCACGATCGAGAAGATCTTCGAGAGCGAGCTCGGCGGCCACACGCTCTACATCCGCTCGCCGAACGGCCGGACGCTCTACTATTACGCCCATCTCGATACCTATGCGCCGGGCGTGCGCGAGGGCGTGGACGTGCGCGCGGGCCAGCGTATCGGCGCCGTGGGATCGACCGGCGACGCGAGCCCCGAGGCGCCGCACCTGCACTTCGAGATCAAGCGCATGGCGCCCGGCCAGCCGTGGCACGAGGGGGCACCGATCAACCCCTATCCGCTGCTTGCCGGAAAGGCGGGCGGGGTCTAAGGCGCACGCCGGCTCTTTTCCAATACGCGAGACAGGCATGAAGATCAGCGGCGTGGACATCCGTCCCGGCAACATCATCGAGTATGAGGGTGGCATCTGGAAGGCTGTGAAGATCCAGCACACCCAGCCGGGCAAGGGTGGCGCCTACATGCAGGTCGAGATGAAGAACCTGATCGACGGGCGCAAGAACAACGTGCGCTTCCGATCGGCCGAGACGGTGGAGCGCGTGCGGCTGGACACCAAGGACTTCCAGTTCCTGTTCGCCGACGGCGACGCGCTGACCTTCATGGACAAGGACAATTACGACCAGATCACCCTGGATCGCGGCATCCTGGGCGATGCCGCCGCCTTCCTGCAGGACGGCATGGACGTGGTGATGGAGCTGTATGACGAGAAGCCGATCTCGGTGCAGCTGCCCGACACGATCGAGGCGCTGATCGTGGAAGCGGACGCGGTGGTGAAGGGGCAGACCGCCTCTTCCAGCTACAAGCCGGCGGTGCTGGACAATGGCGTGCGCGTGATGGTGCCGCCGCATATCGGCGCGGGCACGCGGATCGTGGTCGACGTATACGAGCAGACCTATGTGAGGCGCGCGGACTGAACCGTTCCGATCCCCTCCCTTGAACGGAGGGACAGGGACGGGCGCCCGCCTCCGCGGGCCGGCAGCCGCCCCGGCTTGATGGCGGCAGGGGCGTCGGGCCTCTTCCGCCGATCACCCACCCCATCCCCTCCCGTGAACGGGAGGGGGGAGTTTTAGCGATGGCAGTCACCTCAGGCCTCATTTCCGTCATGGAGCGCGCCGCGCGCAAGGCCGCGCCGCGCCTTCGCCGCGACTTTGGCGAGACGCAGCAGCTTCAGGTCAGCCGCAAGGGGCCGGCCGATTTCGTCAGCCAGGCGGACAAGGCGGCGGAGCAGACGCTCTACGAGGAGCTGAAGCGGGCGCGGCCCGACTGGGGCTTCCTGCTGGAGGAGGGCGGCGCGATCGAGGGCGACCCGACGAAGCCGCGCTGGGTGATCGATCCGCTGGACGGCACCAGCAACTTCCTGCACGGCATCCCGCACTTCGCGATCTCGATCGCGGTGGAGGAGCCAAAGCCGGGCGGGCGCGGCGAGGTGACGCAGGGTGTCGTCTACCAGCCGGTGACGGACGAGACCTTCTGGGCCGAGAAGGGCCGGGGCGCCTGGCTGCACGACCGGCGCCTGCGCGTCTCTGCCCGGCGCGACCTGAGCGAGGCGCTGATCGCCACCGGCATCCCGTTCCTCGGCCATGGCGACTTCCCGCAGTTCCGCGCGATCTTCGACGCGATCGCGCCGGAGGTGGCCGGCATCCGCCGCTTCGGATCGGCCGCGCTCGATCTCGCCTGGGTGGCGGCCGGGCGGTTCGATGCCTTCTGGGAGAGCAACCTGAAGCCGTGGGACTGGGCGGCCGGCGTGCTGCTGGTACGCGAGGCGGGGGGCTTCGTCAGCGATTTCCGCGGCGGCGACCGGGTGATGGAGCGCAACGAGTTCCTCGCCACGAACGAGGGGTTGCAGGCGAAGCTGCAGAAGCTGGTGGGCGCCGCCCTGAAAGGCTGAGAGGTCTGGGGCCGCGTGGAAGGAAAGCGGAACAAAGTCCGCCACCTGCGAGTCATTCTCACGGCCCGCAGCCTTGCTTCGCAGGTGCGGCAGACGTAAAGCCGCGAGGATGAGGCGGGCCTCCGGGCGCGCGTTCAAGGAGTGTCGTTATGGCGTCGGTCGCCGCCGGATATCTGCCGATCCTGCTGTTCCTGGGCGTGGCGCTGGCGCTGTCCACGGCGTTCGTCGTGCTGCCGATGATCGCGGCGAAATTCACCGGCGCATCAAGGCCCTACCCGGACAAGCTGACGGAATATGAGTGCGGCTTCCCCGCCTTCGAGGATAGCCGGGCGCAGTTCGACGTGCGCTTCTACCTCGTCGCGATCCTGTTCATCATCTTCGATCTGGAGGCGGCTTTCCTCTATCCGTGGGCGGTGTCGCTGGGCGCGATCGGCTTCGGCGGGTGGCTGGCGATGATGATCTTCCTGGCCGAACTGACGCTCGGCTACGTCTATGCGTGGAAGAAGGGAGCGCTCGAATGGGAGTAGAACTCGCGAGCCAGCCCGGTGCCCCGCACCTGCCGACGGAGAACGCGCCGCCGGACCAGGCCTATTTCCACGATCTGTCGACCGAGGTGCAGGACAAGGGTTTCCTCGTCACATCCACAGAGGATCTGTTCCAGTGGGCGCGCACCGGCTCGCTCTGGTGGATGACGTTCGGCCTGGCGTGCTGTGCGGTGGAGATGATTCACGTCAACATGCCGCGCTACGATCTGGAGCGGTTCGGCGCGGCGCCGCGCGCGTCGCCGCGCCAGTCCGACGTGATGATCGTGGCGGGTACGCTGTGCAACAAGATGGCCCCGGCGCTACGCCGCGTGTACGACCAGATGAGCGAGCCGCGCTACGTGATCTCGATGGGATCGTGCGCCAATGGCGGCGGCTACTATCATTACAGCTACAGCGTGGTGCGCGGCTGCGACCGGATCGTGCCGGTGGACATCTACGTGCCCGGCTGCCCGCCGACCGCCGAGGCGCTGCTCTACGGCATCATGCAGCTGCAGCGGAAGATCCGCCGCTCCGGCACGATCGAGCGGTGAGGGGCGAACGGTGACGAGCCCGCATCCCAGATACAAGCCGAGCGACGGCGTGGTCGCCGAGGCGCAGGCCGCGCTCGGCGACATGCTGCTGCACGCCCGCGAGGAGGTGGGCGAGGTGGCCCTCCACGTCGATCGCCCGCATCTGGTCGCCGCGATGACGATCCTGCGCGACAGGCTCGGCTACCAGCAGCTAATGGAGATCGCCGGCGTCGACTGGCCGGATCGGCCGCTGCGATTCGAGGCGGTCTACTGCCTGCTCAGCCTGACGCGGAACCACCGCATCCGCGTGCATGTGGCGACGACGGAGGCGGATGCGATCCCCTCCGTCACCGGCCTGTGGCCGGTGGCCGGCTGGCTGGAGCGCGAGGTGTTCGACATGTACGGCGTGCTGTTCGAGGGCAATCCCGACCTGCGCCGCATCCTGACCGATTACGGCTTTCGCGGCCATCCGCAGCGCAAGGACTTCCCGCTGACCGGCTTCGTCGAGCTGCGCTATTCCGAGCGCGAGAAGCGCGTGGTGTACGAGCCCGTGCAACTGGCGCAGGATTTCCGCAGCTTCGATTTCATGAGCCCGTGGGAGGGCGCCGAATATGTGCTGCCGGGTGATGAGAAAGCCCCGCAGGCGTCCGGCGCGCAGACCCCGCTGAAGGCGGACGAGGTGAAGAAGTGAGCGATCTCCACGAGATCCGGGACGCCGCCTATCAGGATCGGCGGGTGGCGGTGCTTGAGGAGGCCGAGACGCCGGCCGACCCGACCGTCGGCGACGTCGAGATCCAGAACTACACGATCAACTTCGGCCCGCAGCATCCGGCCGCGCACGGCGTGCTGCGCATGGTGATGGAGCTGGACGGCGAGATCGTGGAGCGGGTCGATCCGCATGTCGGCCTGCTCCACCGCGGCACCGAGAAGCTGATCGAGTACAAGACCTATCTGCAGGCCCTGCCGTATTTCGACCGGCTCGATTACTGCTCGCCGATGTGCATGGAGCACAGCTATGTGCTGGCGGTGGAGAAGCTGCTGGGGCTGGAGGTGCCGCTGCGCGCGCAATATTTGCGCGTGCTGTTCGCCGAGCTCACGCGCATCAGCAACCACATGCTGAACCTCGGCAGCCACGTGATGGACGTCGGCGCGATGACGCCGAACCTGTGGCTGTTCGAAATCCGCGAAGACACGATGAACTTCTACGAGCGGGCGTCCGGCGCGCGAATGCATGCGGCCTATTTCCGTCCCGGCGGCGTGCATCAGGACGTGCCGCTGAAGCTGCTGACCGATATGGCCGACTGGCTGGACAATCGCGTGCCCCGCTTGTTCGAGGATGCGATCAGCCTCGTCGCCGACAACCGCATCTTCAAGCAGCGCAACGTGGACATCGGGACGGTGAGCCGCGACGACGCGATCGCCTGGGGCTTCTCCGGCCCGATGATCCGCGCCGCCGGCGTGCCGTGGGATCTGCGCAAGGCGCAGCCCTACGACGTCTACGACCGGATGGAGTTCGACATCCCCGTCGGCACGCGCGGCGACTGCTACGATCGTTTCATGGTGCGGGTGGAGGAGGTCCGCCAGTCGATGCGGATCATGAAGCAGTGCCTGGCGCAGATGCCGGACGGGCCGATCGCCTCGCTGGACCGCAAGGTGGTGCCGCCGAAGCGCGGCGACATGAAGCGATCGATGGAAGCGCTGATCCACCACTTCAAGCTCTACACCGAGGGCTTTCACGTGCCCGCCGGCGAGGTCTATGTCGCGACCGAGAGTCCCAAGGGCGAGTTCGGCGTCTATCTGGTGAGCGACGGCAGCAACAAGCCGTACCGCTGCAAGATCCGCCCGACCGCGTTCAGCCACCTGCAGGCGATGGACTTCATGATGAAGGGCCACATGCTGGCCGACACCACCGCCGTCCTCTCCGCCATCGACGTGGTGTTCGGGGAGTGCGACCGGTGAGCGAGGCCGTGACCAACGAGCTTATCTACGGCGTGCTCCAGCGGATGCAGGGCGACCTGGCAGATCTTAAGTTCGACATGACCGAAATGAAGGTTCGGATGACGGCGACCGAGGAGCATCTTGGCAACGTGATCCTGTCCCTCTCCAGTCTCAACCGCCGCATGGACCGGTTCGACGAGCGTCTCGGGCGCGTCGAGCGACGGCTCGACCTCACGGATGCTCACTGATGTCCGATGCACCCTCCATCCCTGATGAAGCGGAGACCCGCGCGCGCTGGGGCGGCTTCGCGTGGACGCCGGAGAATGAGCGGCAGGCCAAGGTCGTGATCGGCCGCTATCCGCCGGGGCGGGAGCATAGCGCGATCATGCCGCTGCTCGATCTCGCCCAGCGGCAGGTGGGCGCAGAGACGGATACGCAGGGCTGGCTGCCGGTGCCGGTGATCGAGTTCGTCGCCAAGACGGTGAACATGCCATACATCCGCGCCTACGAGGTCGTCAGCTTCTACACGATGTACAATATGGCGCCGGTCGGCCGCTATCACGTGCAGGTGTGCGGCACGACGCCGTGCATGCTGCGCGGATCGGACGACGTGCTGGCGGCGTGCAAGCAGCGCGGCCTCGCCAAGGGACGGACGACGCCCGACGGCCTTTTCACGCTGACGGAAGTCGAGTGTCTCGGCGCCTGCGCCAACGCGCCGATGGTGCAGATCAACGACGACAATTACGAGGATCTGACGTTCGACAGCATGTCGGCGATCCTCGAGACGCTGGCTTCGGGCGGCACGCCCGCGCCCGGCCCGCAGAACGGCCGCCACACGAGCTGCCCAGAAGGCGGCCCGACCGTGCTCAAGGAGATGGTCGACGAGAACCATCGCTACGGGGATGTCGCGGCATGAGCTTCATCATCGGCCTGATCGTCCTCATCGTGCTGGTGGTGGTGTTCGTGAAGCTCGCTTTGGGGCTGGCCGGCATCCTGATCGCGCTGGTGCTGGCGGTGGGCGCCTATTTCCTGGCGGAGAAGATCGTGGGGCCTGGACGCTGATGCTCGACGGTGTGACATGTTAGAAGATCGCGATCGCATCTTCACCAACGTCTACGGTTTCCAGCCGTGGACCCTCGACAGCGCGATCATGCGCGGCGACTGGGACGACACCAAGGCGCTGATGGCGCGCGGGCAGGACCAGCTGATCGAGGACATCAAGGCATCCGGCCTGCGCGGGCGCGGCGGCGCCGGCTTCCCCACCGGCATGAAGTGGAGCTTCATGCCCAAGGAGCCGAAGCCGGGCAAGCCGAGCTTCCTGCTGATCAACGCCGACGAATCCGAACCGGGATCGTGCAAGGACCGCGAGATCATCCGTCACGATCCGCACAAGCTGATCGAGGGCGCGCTGATCGCCGGCTACGCGATGCGCGCGCGGGCGGCCTATATCTACATACGCGGCGAGTTCATCCGCGAGGCCGAGACGTTGTTCGCGGCCGTTGCCGAGGCCTATGGGCGCGGCCTGTTGGGCAAGAATGCGGCCGGCTCCGGCTATGATTTCGACGTGTTCGTCCACCGCGGCGCCGGCGCCTACATCTGCGGCGAGGAGACCGCGCAGATCGAGAGCCTGGAGGGCAAGAAGGGCCAGCCGCGCCTGAAGCCGCCGTTTCCGGCGGGCGTCGGCCTCTACGGCTGCCCGACGACGGTGAACAACGTCGAATCCATCGCGGTGGTGCCGACGATCCTGCGGCGCGGGGCGGCGTGGTTTGCCGGCATCGGGCGGGACAAGAATCAGGGCACCAAGCTGTTCCAGCTTTCCGGCCACGTCAACACGCCGTGCGTGGTCGAGGAGGCGATGGGCATCACCTTCCGCGAACTCGTCGAGAAGCATGGCGGCGGCATCCGCGGTGGGTGGGACAATCTGCTGGCGGTCATTCCCGGCGGCTCCTCCGTGCCGCTGGTGCCGGCGGCGCAGATCATGGACGCGCCGATGGACTTTGACGGCCTCAAGGGCGTCGGCTCGGGCCTCGGCACCGCGGCGGTGATCGTGATGGATAAGTCGACCGACATCGTCCGCGCCATCAGTCGCATCAGCTATTTCTACAAGCATGAGAGCTGCGGTCAGTGCACCCCCTGCCGTGAGGGCACCGGCTGGATGTGGCGCGTGATGGAGCGGCTGCGCGAGGGCAATGCCGAAATCGGCGAGATCGACATGCTGGAGGAAGTGACCCGCCAGGTGGAGGGCCACACGATCTGCGCGCTCGGCGACGCGGCGGCCTGGCCGATCCAGGGCCTGATCCGCCACTTCCGCCCCGAGATCGAGCGGCGTATCAACGAGCGCAACGGAGGCGCCGCGCCGATGGCGGTGGCGGCGGAGTGAAGTTTGCGGCGGCACGAATGATCGGAGGCGTGACGCCGATCATCGCATCAGGCGCGGTGCTGCTGACGGCTTGCCCCGCATCAGCGATTGTAGCGATCCCGACCGAGGCGGCATTGGCGTATAGACAATGCGTGGAACGGGTTGGAGATCGCGATCCCATCGTGCGCGCCGAGCTCGTAGAGGCAGTCAGCTTTCAGCGGGCTCATGGATACGGCACTTATTTTGATGGCCGATGGAAGGCGATCTTCGAGCAGCGGGTCATACCGAAATGCGGCCATGCTCCCAAGGTTCGATGCGACGGAGAATGTACCCTGCCGGACGAACGACATTCAGCGTTTATTGCGACCGACGACGTTCAGAGTGGCGACCGCGTCATCAAGCTGCGCGACGCTTGGGTATGGCGTGTGGCGTCGACGGAGGCACGCTGATGGCTTTGGTCCATTGTGCAGCCGTGGGGGAGCGGCGCGTATGACTGACGAGCGCGCCGACCTGATGCTAGAGATACTGAAAAAGATCCAGTCGGACATCAGCCTGATGCGGCGCGAACAAACGTCTCTATCGACGCGCATGCTGGCGATGGAGGATCATCAGCGAGGCATGATCACCTCGCTTCATGGTCTTATGACATCGCTGCATGGCGTCGAGGTGGATGTCGCTCATCTCAAGGACCGGGTCGATCGCATTGAGCGGCGGCTCGGCCTGACCGATACGGAACACTGATATGCCCACCCTCACAGTCGACGGTATCGAGGTCGAGGTGCCCGCCGGCGCCACCGTGCTCCAGGCATGCGAGGCGGCCGGCAAGGAGATACCGCGCTTCTGCTATCATGAGCGGCTGTCGATCGCCGGCAACTGCCGCATGTGCCTGGTCGAGGTGAAGCCCGGGCCGCCGAAACCGCAGGCGTCGTGCGCGCTGCCCGCCGCCGACAAGCAGGAGGTGCGCACCGACAGCGCGATGGTGAAGAAGGCGCGCGAGGGGGTGATGGAGTTTCTCCTCATCAACCACCCGCTCGATTGCCCGATCTGCGATCAGGGCGGCGAGTGCGATCTGCAGGACCAGTCCGTCGCCTACGGCAAGGGCCACAGCCGCTACGACGAGAATAAGCGCGCCGTGACCGAGAAATATATGGGCCCCATCGTCAAGACGGTGATGACCCGCTGCATCCAGTGCACCCGCTGCGTGCGCTTTGCCGAGGAGGTCGCTGGCGTCGAGGAGATCGGCGCGATCGGGCGCGGCGAGAACATGCAGATCACCTCCTATCTGGAAGGCGCGATCACCTCCGAACTGTCGGGCAACGTCGTCGATCTGTGCCCGGTCGGCGCGCTCACCTCCAAGCCCTATGCGTTCGAGGCGCGGCCGTGGGAGCTGAAGAAGACGCCGTCGATCGACGTGATGGACGCCGTCGGCACCAACATCCGCCTCGACAGCCGCGGGCGGCAGGTGCTGCGCGCGCTGCCGCGGATCAACGAGGCGGTGAACGAGGAGTGGGCGTCCGACAAGACGCGTCACGCGGTGGACGGGCTGGTCCGCCGCCGGCTGGACAAGCCCTATGTGCGCCGCGACGGGCGGCTGGTGGCGGCGACCTGGGCCGAGGCGTTCGCCGTCATCGCCGCGCAGCTGGAAGGCGCGTCTGGTGACGAGGTGGCGGGCATCGCCGGCGACCTGGCCGAGGTGGAGAGCGTGTTCGCGCTGAAGCGGCTGCTCGGCGCCTATGGCTCGTCGCTGCACGAGTGCCGGCAGGACGGCGCGAAGTTCGACGTGTCGAGCCCGGCGGCCTATCGCTTCGGCCCGACCATCGCCGGGGTGGAGACGGCGCAGGCGATCCTGCTGGTCGGCACCAACCCGCGGTGGGAGGCGCCGCTCGTCAACACCCGCATCCGCAAGGCGGTTAAGGCGGGGGCGCGCGTGTTCGCGATCGGCCCGCAGGTTGACCTCACCTATCCGGTCGAATGGATCGGCGAGGATCTCTCGCTGCTCGGCGCGCTGCCGGCCGGTGCCAGCGGCGCGCTGAACGATGCCGAGCATGCCGTGGTGATCGCCGGCATGGGCGCGATGGCGGTGGAGGGCGCGCATGCCGCCGCACGCGCGGCGGCGGCCGGGTTCAGCGCCAGCTTCGGCCTGCTGCACACGGCGGCGGCGCGGGTGGGCGCGCTCGATCTCGGCTTCGTCACCGATGGCGGTGTGGATGCGATCCGCGCGAAGGCGGCGTCGCTGAAGGCGCTGTTCCTGCTCGGCGCGGACGAGATGGACCTCTCCGCCTTCGCCGACACCTTCACCATCTATATCGGCACGCACGGCGATGCCGGCGTGCGCGTGGCGGACGTGATCCTGCCGGGCGCCTCCTATGCCGAGAAGCCGGCGACGTGGGTGAACATGGAAGGCCGCGTGCAGCGCGCCGACCGCGCCGTCTTCCCACCGGGCGACGCGCGCGAGGACTGGACCATCCTGCGCGCACTCTCCGATCCGCTTTGTAAAACGCTGCCGTTCGATACGCTGCCCGCCCTCCGCGATGCGATCGCCGCGGCCCACCCGCATCTGGCGGAGGAAGGCCTCTACGATGTCGGCGCGGCGACGGACGAGGGTGTGGCCCCCTCCGTCTCCGGCACGATCGCCTATCCGATCGCCGACTTCTACCTGACGAACCCGATCGCCCGCGCCAGCGAGACGATGCAGCGCTGCTCGGCCGAGATTCTGCACGGCCAGGATTATGCGGAGGCGGCGGAGTGATGCGCGATGTTCGAGGCGATCGCCGGATCGGTGGGCTCTTTCCGTCCGCCCAGGTTCTAGTGGATGGTGATCGGAACGGCTGTCTCGATCGTCGGTCCGGCCTCTTACCAGAACCTCTCCGGCTGAGGCACGACGCATGACCGGCTTCTTCGCCAATTATCTCGGCTACAATGCCGGCTGGTTCGTCGCGACGATTATCTGCATCCTGCTGATCGCGCTGCCGCTGATGCTGGCCGTGGCCATGATCATCTACGCCGATCGCAAGATCTGGGCGGCGATGGCACTGCGGCGGGGGCCGAACGTGGTCGGTCCGTTCGGGCTGCTGCAATCCTTTGCGGACGGCCTGAAGGTGTTCCTCAAGGAAACGATCATCCCGTCCTCGGCGAACCGGGGGCTGTTCCTGATCGCGCCGATCATCACCTTCACAGTGGCGCTGATCGCCTGGGCGGTGATCCCGTTCGGGCCGGGCATGGTGCTGGCCAACGTGAATGTCGGCCTGCTCTACATCCTCGCGGTGTCGTCGCTCGGCGTGTACGGCATCATCCTGGCGGGCTGGGCGTCCAACTCCAAATACCCCTTCTACTCGGCCATCCGCGCCGCCGCGCAGATGGTAAGCTACGAGGTGTCGATCGGGTTCATCCTGATCTCGATCGTGCTGTGGGCCGGCACGTTCAACCTGCAGGGCATCATCGATGCGCAGCGGGCGCATATTTTCGGCTTCATCAACGGCTTCGCTTTCAACCCTCTGCTGTTCCCGATGGCGGTGATGTTCTTCATCTCCTCCATGGCGGAGACGGCGCGCACCCCGTTCGACCTGACCGAGGCGGAGAGCGAGCTCGTCGCCGGCTACCAGACCGAATATTCGTCCATGTCGTTCGCGCTGTTCTGGCTGGGCGAATATGGCAACGTGATCCTGATGTGCGCGCTGAACGCCGTGCTGTTCTGGGGCGGCTGGCTGCCGCCGGTGGATTGGGCGCCGCTCTACCTCGTACCGGGCATCGTCTGGTTCTTCGGCAAGATCCTGTTCTTCTTCTTCGTGATGTCGTGGGTGAAGGCCACCGTGCCGCGCTACCGCTACGACCAGCTGATGCGGCTGGGCTGGAAGATCTTCCTGCCGATCTCGCTATTCTGGGTGTTCCTCGTGTCGGGCTGGTTGATGCTCACGCGCTACGGAGTCTGACATGGGCCTCGCGCATCTCGTCAAGTCGTTCACCTTGTGGGAGTTCGTGAAGGCGCATGCCGTCACGCTGCGCTACTTCTTCAAGCCGAAGGCGACGATCAACTACCCCTATGAGAAGAACCCGCTCTCGCCGCGCTTCCGTGGCGAGCATGCGCTGCGCCGCTACCCGAACGGCGAGGAGCGGTGCATCGCGTGCAAGCTGTGCGAGGCGGTGTGCCCGGCGCAGGCGATCACGATCGAGGCGGAGCCGCGCGACGACGGCAGCCGGCGCACCACGCGCTACGACATCGACATGACGAAGTGCATCTTCTGCGGCTTCTGCCAGGAAGCCTGCCCGGTGGACGCGATCGTGGAAGGGCCGAACTTCGAATATTCGACCGAGACGCGCGAGGAGCTGATCTACGACAAGGGCAAGCTGCTGGCGAACGGCGACCGATGGGAGCGTTCGCTGGCCGCGAACCTTGCCGCCGACGCACCCTATCGTTAAGCCGCGCACGAATCCGACGCGCACGAATATCAAGGGGCACATCACCGTCGTGATCCAGACGATCGCCTTCTATCTGTTCGCCACGATCGTGATCGCCTCCGGCGGTCTCACGATCCTGGCGCGCAACCCGGTGCACAGCGTGCTCTGGCTGATCCTCGCCTTCTTCAACGCGGCGGGGCTGATGGTGCTGGTGGGCGCGGAGTTCATCGCGATGCTGCTGGTGATCGTCTACGTCGGCGCGGTCGCGGTGCTGTTCCTGTTCGTCGTGATGATGCTGGACATCGATTTCGCCGAGCTGCGATCCGGCTTCGCGCGCTACCTGCCGTTCGGCATCCTGCTGGTGGTGGTGCTGGCGACGGAGATGATCTTCGCCGTTTCCGCTTGGAGCGCCGGCGGCATCGCGCTCTCCGCCAGCGTCGCGCCGATCCCGGAAGAGGTGCCGAACATCCAGGCGATCGGCACGCTGATCTACACGCGCTACCTGTTCATCTTCGAGGGCGCCGGCCTCGTCCTGCTCGTGGCGATGATCGGCGCGATCGTGCTCACCCATCGCACGCGCAGCGGCGTGCGGCCGCAGAACGTGTCGCGGCAGGTGCAGCGCCGCCCGCAGGACGCCACGCGCAACGCGAGCCCGGCCGTCGGGCAGGGGGTGGAGCTATGATCGGCATCCAGCACTTCCTGTTCGTCTCGGCGATCCTGTTCGTGATGGGGGTGTTCGGCATCTTCCTGAACCGCAAGAACGTCATCATCATCCTGATGGCGATCGAGCTGATCCTGCTCAGCGTGAACATCAATCTCGTCGCCTTCTCGGCCTATCTCCACGATCTCGTCGGGCAGGTGTTCGCGATGTTCGTGCTGACGGTGGCGGCCGGCGAGGCGGCGATCGGCCTTGCCATCCTCGTCATCTACTTTCGCGGCCGCGGCACGATCGCGGTTGACGACATCAACCGGATGAAGGGCTGACCATCCCGTGATCAAGCTCATCGTCTTCCTGCCGCTGCTGGCCGCGATCGTCGGCGGGCTGGGCAATCGCGCGCTCGGCAACACGATCGTCAAGTCGCTGACGACGGGGCTGCTGTTCGCCTCCTGCGCGCTCAGCTGGCCGATCTTCCTGGGGTTCCTCGGCGGCGGCACCACCGCCTATGTCGAGCCGGTGCTCACCTTCATCCGCTCCGGCGACATGACGGTGGACTGGGCGCTGCGCGTGGATACGCTGACGGCGGTGATGCTGGTGGTGGTGACGAGCGTCTCCGCTCTCGTCCACCTCTACAGCTGGGGCTATATGGCGGAGGATCCGGACCAGCCGCGCTTCTTCGCCTATCTGTCGCTGTTCACCTTCGCGATGCTGATGCTGGTGACGTCGGACAATCTGGTGCAGATGTTCTTCGGCTGGGAAGGGGTGGGCCTCGCTTCCTATCTGCTGATCGGCTTCTGGTACTATAAGCCCTCGGCCAACGCGGCGGCGATCAAGGCGTTCGTCGTCAATCGGGTCGGTGATTTCGGCTTCTCGCTGGGCATATTCGGCACGTTCCTGGTGTTCGGCACCGTCTCCATCCCGGCGATCCTTGCGGCGGCGCCGGGCATGGCGGGATCGACGATCGGCTTCCTCGGCGGTCGGGTCGATACGATGACCCTGCTGTGCCTGCTGCTGTTCGTCGGCGCGATGGGCAAGTCGGCCCAGCTCGGCCTCCACACCTGGCTGCCGGATGCGATGGAAGGCCCCACGCCGGTCTCCGCGCTGATCCACGCCGCCACGATGGTGACGGCGGGCGTGTTCATGGTGTGCCGCCTCTCGCCGATGTTCGAGGTGAGCCCGACGGCGCTGACCGTCGTCACCTATGTCGGCGCGGCGACGGCGCTGTTCGCCGCGACCGTCGGCACGGTGCAGACGGACATCAAGCGGGTGATCGCCTATTCCACCTGTTCGCAGCTGGGCTACATGTTCTTCGCCGCCGGCGTCGGCGCCTATGGCGCGGCGATGTTCCACCTGCTCACCCACGCCTTCTTCAAGGCCCTGCTGTTCCTGGGTGCGGGATCGGTGATCCACGCGATGCATCACGAACAGGACATGCGCTTCTACGGCGGCTTGCGGAAGCACATCCCGCTCACCTTCTTCGCCATGACGGCGGGCACGCTGGCGATCACCGGAGTCGGCATCGTCGACATATTCGGGTTCGCCGGCTTCTACTCCAAGGACGCGATCATCGAGGCGAGCTATGCGGCGGGCACGACGGCGGGTGGCATCGCCTTCTTCGTCGCGGTGTTCGCGGCGCTGCTGACCAGCTTCTACTCGTGGCGGCTGGTGTTCCTCACCTTCTTCGGCGAGGCGCGCTGGGCCGCGTCCGAGCATATCCAGCATGCGGTGCACGACGCGCACGGGCATGGCGGCCACGCGCACGACGATCACGGGCATCACGATCATCACGCGACGGCGGCGCAGGCCCATGCGGATGCCGATCATGCGGCGCCGGCCGAGGGGGCCGGCGGCGAGCCTCACCCGCACGATCCGGGCGCGGAAGATGTGAAGCACGGCACCGCCGGCTATCATCCGCACGAGAGCCCGATCACGATGCTGATCCCGCTGGGCGTGCTCTCCTTCGGGGCGATATTCGCCGGCTTCCTGTTCCACCTGCCGTTCCTGGATGCGGAGCGCGGCGCCGAGTTCTGGCGCGGCTCGGTCGCGTTCAACGCGCATCTGATGCACGCGATGCACGGCGTGCCGCTGTGGGTGAAGCTCTCCGCCACGGTGGTGATGCTCACCGGCTTCCTGATCGCGCTCTGGGCCTATATTCTTGACACGAGCATACCGGGCAAGTTCACCGCCATGTTCCGCGGGCTCTATGCCTTCCTGCTCAACAAATGGTATTTCGACGAGCTGTACGACGTGCTGTTCGTCCGCCCCGCTTTCTGGTTCGGGCGCTTCTTCTGGAAGCGCGGCGACCAGGGCACGATCGATCGCTTCGGGCCTAACGGCGTGGCGCGGCTGGTGGTGGGCGGCGGCGCGGCGGCGCGGCGGCTGCAATCGGGCTACCTCTATACCTATGCATTGGTGATGCTGCTCGGCCTCGCCGCGGCCGCGACCTGGGCGATGACGCGCTGACATGACCGGACTTCCCATCCTCACCATCCTGATCGCGGTGCCGCTGGCGGCGGCGCTCTGGTGCCTGTTCGCGCCCGGCGACGAGGCGGCGCGCGCCGCCAACGCCCGCTGGGCGGCGCTGATCGCCACGCTGATCGATCTCGCGCTCGGCATCGTTCTGTGGCTGGGCTACGACGCGGGCGGCCCGCAGTGGCAGTTCGTCGAGCATGTCGATCTGTTCGGCCGCTTCGCCTGGGCCCTGGGCATCGACGGCATCGCGCTGCTGCTGATCATGCTCTCCGTCTTCCTGATGCCGATCTGCATCGGCGCGTCGTGGGAGGCGATCACCAAGCGCGTGCCGGAGTATATGGCGGCGTTCCTGCTGATGGAAACGCTGATGATCGGTGTGTTCGCGGCGCAGGACCTGTTCCTGTTCTATATCTTCTTCGAGGCCGGCCTGATCCCGATGTACCTGATCATCGGCATCTGGGGCGGTGCCGAGCGGATCTACGCGAGCTACAAATTCTTCCTCTACACCCTGCTCGGATCGGTGCTGATGCTGATCGCGATGCTGTGGATGGCCCGCCAGGCCGGCACCACCGACATCCCGACCTTGATGGCGCACGACTTCCCGGTCCAAGCGCAGACATGGCTGTTCCTCGCCTTCTTCGCCTCCTTTGCGGTGAAGATGCCGATGTGGCCGGTGCATACCTGGCTGCCCGACGCGCACGTGCAGGCGCCCACGGCGGGCTCGGTGATCCTGGCCGGCGTGCTGCTGAAGATGGGCGGCTACGGCTTCATCCGCTTTCTGCTGCCGATGTTTCCGGAAGCGTCGGCGCAGCTGTTCTGGCTCGTGATGGGCCTGTCGATGGTGGCGATCGTCTACACCTCGCTCGTCGCGCTGGTGCAGACGGACATGAAGAAGCTGATCGCCTACTCGTCGGTAGCGCACATGGCGTTCGTGACGATCGGCCTGTTCACCTTCAACCGCCAGGGCATCGAGGGCGCGATGCTGGTGATGCTGAGCCACGGCCTCGTTTCCGGCGCGTTGTTCCTGTGCGTCGGCATCATCTACGATCGGCTGCACACGCGCGAGATCGCGCGCTATGGCGGCCTCGCCAACAACATGCCGCGCTACGCCATCCTGTTCCTGCTGTTCACGATGGCGTCCGTCGGCCTGCCGGGCACCAGCGGCTTCGTCGGCGAGTTCCTGTCGCTGATGGGATCGTACCGGGCGAACAGCTGGGTGGCGCTGGTCGCGACGACCGGCATAATCCTGGGCGCGGCATACATGCTCTACCTCTACCGCCGCGTCGTCTACGGCACGCTCGACAAGCCGGACGTGATGGCCATGCGTGATCTCACGCCGCGCGAGATCGCGCTGATGGTGCCGATCGCCCTGGTCGTGCTGTGGATGGGCGTCTATCCGGAGAGCTTCATCCACCCGATGCGGCGCGACGTGGGCGTCGTGCTGGCCCGCGTCGATCGCGCATGGCCCGGCGGCGACGCTAGGGTGACGGCCGGTTCTCCCGCAGCGGCCGCGGCCGCCACGCACGGGGCGGCCGGTCATGGCGCCGCCGATCACGCGCCCGCCGCGCACATGCCCGACGCGCCGGGGGGGGCGCACTGATGTCCAACGCCTCCTCCATCCTGCTGACCCTGCCGGAGCTGATCCTGTCGCTGGGTTCGCTCGCTTTGCTGATGGTCGCCGCCTTCATGGGCGATCGCACCACCCGCGGCGTCTCGATCGCCGCCGTCGCGATCCTGGTGGCGGCCACCGCCGCCGCCGTAGCGCCGGTCAGCGGATTCGGCGACGGCTTCGGCGGGCTCTACCATGCGGACGCCTTCTCGGCCTTCGCCAAGCTGCTCATCTACCTGGCGGCCGCCGTCTCGATCATGATCGCGCCGCGCTTCTTCGAGCGGGGCGGGGCCCTGCGCGCCGAATATCCGATCCTGATCCTGCTCTCCGCCATCGGCATGGGCATGATGGTGTCGGCCGGCGACATGCTGACCCTCTATGTCGGGCTGGAGCTGCAATCGCTGGCCGCCTATGTGCTGGCCAGCTTCATGCGGCGGGATGCGCGTTCGGCCGAGGCGGGCCTCAAATATTTCGTGCTCGGGGCGCTCGCCTCCGGCATCCTGCTCTACGGCATCTCGCTGACCTACGGCTTCACCGGCACCACCCTGTTCGGCGGGATCTCCGCCGCCGTGGCGGATGGCGTCTCCACGGGCGAGCTGTTCGGCTTGGTGTTCGTGTTCGCCGGCATCGCCTTCAAGATCGCCGCCGTGCCGTTCCACATGTGGACGCCGGACGTGTATGAGGGCGCACCCACGCCCGTCACCGCCTTCTTCGCCTCGGCCCCCAAGGTGGCGGCGATGGGGCTGATGGTGCGGGTGGCGGTGGAGGCGATGGGTCCGGCATCGTCGGCGTGGCAGCAGATCGTGATCTTCTCGGCGCTCGCCTCGACGATCCTCGGCGGCGTCGCCGCGATCGGGCAGAGCAACATCAAGCGGCTGCTGGCCTACTCCTCGATCAACAATGTCGGTTTCGCCCTGTTCGGCCTCGTCGCCGGCACGGCCGAGGGCGTGGCGGCGGTGATGACGTACATGGCCGTCTACATCGCGATGACGCTCGGCAGCTTCCTCTGCGTGCTGCAGATGCGCGACGCCGGTGGCGAGCCGGTGGAGACGATCGCGAGCCTCGCCGGCCTGTCGCGCACGCGGCCGGGGCTGGCGGCGGCGTTCGCGGTGTTCATGTTCAGCCTCGCCGGCATCCCGCCTTTGTTCGGCTTCTGGCCGAAGTTCCTCGTGTTCGATGCGGTCGTCGGCGTCGGTTTGTGGCCGCTGGCGATGATCGGCATCGCCACCTCGGTGATCGGCGCCTTCTATTATCTGAAGATCGTCAAGACGATGTACTTCGACGAGCCGGCACCGGCCTACGCGCCGATCACCAGCTATGCGGAGGGCACGCTGATCGCACTGTCGGCGCTGTTCGTGTCGCCGCTCGGCTATCTGACGATCCCGGCGCTGGGCGCCGCCAGCCTCGCCGCCGCGCGGGCGCTGTTCTGATCGAGCTGCGCACCGTCCCGCGGACGGGATCGACCAACGACGATGTCGCGGCGCTCGCCGCCGCCGGCGCAGCCGAGGGGTTGTGGCTGCGCGCGGCGGTGCAGACCGGCGGGCGCGGGCGGCAGGGGCGGGCCTGGGACTCCCCTACCGGCAATCTCCACGCGAGCACCCTGCTGCGCCACCGCGCCGCCGATCCGCCGGCGCCCACCCTGGCGCTGGTGGCGGCGGTGGCGCTGCACGAGGTCCTCTCCGCCTATACCGCCGCGCCGGATCTTCGGCTGAAATGGCCCAACGACGTGATGCTGGGCGGCGCCAAGCTCTCCGGCATCCTGCTGGAAAAGGCTGGGGATGCGGTGGTGATCGGCTTCGGCGTGAACCTGGCCTGGCATCCCGCCGGGCTCGGCCGCCCGGTTACGAGCCTGCCCGCCGCCGGCGCCGCGGCGCCCGATCCCGACGTCTTCCTCCACGATCTCGCCGGCGCGTTCGCGCGCTGGGTGTCGCGCTGGCGAGGCGAGGGGCTGGGGCCGGTGCGTGGTGCGTGGCTGGCGGCGGCCCACCCGATCGGCACGCCGCTGCTCGCCAGGGGCGCGGACGGCGGCGCGATCGAGGGCCTGTTCGACGGCCTGGCGGAGGACGGTGCCCTGCGGCTGCGCTTGGCGGATGGATCGCGCCATGTCATGCACGCCGGTGACGTGTTCGCGCTCTGAAGGTCGCCTCATGCTGCTTGCCATCGATGCCGGCAACACCAATATCGTCTTCGCGCTGGTGGCGGACGGCGGGGATATCCGCGCGCGCTGGCGCATCGCCACCGATGCCCGCCGCACGGCGGACGAATATGCCGTGTGGCTCCACCAGCTGCTCCAGCTCGAGGGGCATGATCGCGGCGTGGTGACGGCCGTCATCATCGGCACCGTCGTGCCGCGCGCGCTGCACAATCTGCAGGTGCTGGCATCGAAATATTTCGGCGTCACGGCCCTTGTCGCGGGCCACCCGCCCGCCACCTACGGTATCGAGCTCGACGTGGTCGAGCCGAGCACGGTGGGTGCCGATCGCGCGCTCAACGTGATCGCGGCGCACCGCCGCTACAAGGGCGATCTGATCGTGGTCGATTTCGGCACCGCCACAACCTTCGACGTCGTCGATTATGACGGCGCCTACAAGGGCGGCATCATCGCGCCGGGCATCAACCTGTCGCTCGACGCGCTGTTCGCGGCGGCCGCCAAGCTGCCGCGCATCGCCATCGAGCCGCCGCGCGACACCCGCGTGATCGGCCGCACGACCGAGGACCAGATGCATGTCGGCATCTTCTGGGGCTATGTGGCGATGATGGAGGGGCTGGTCACACGGCTGAAGGCGGAGATCGGCCGGCCGGCCAAGGTGATCGCCACCGGCGGCCTGGCCACCCTGTTCGACCAGCGCACCGCCATCTTCGATGCGATCGAGCCCGATCTCACCATCCAGGGCCTCGGCCTGCTCTACCGTCGGGCCACGGCCTGACCCACAGGCGGCGCAGCGCCGCCGCTCTCGTTCGCGCCCGCCGGCCCGATGCCGGCACGCGCCCTATCGAATGGAACCCAAGTGACGAAACCCGGTAACGAATTGCTCTTCCTCGCCCTCGGCGGATCGGGGGAGATCGGCATGAACGTCAATCTCTACGGCTGCCAGGGCAAGTGGGTGATGGTCGATCTCGGCCTCACCTTCGCCGATCCGGCCTATCCTGGCATCGACCTGATCCTGCCCGATCTCGACTTCATCGAGAAGAATGCGCGCGACCTGCTCGGCATCGTGCTGACCCACGGGCATGAGGATCATATCGGCGCGATCCCGTATCTGGCCGCCGATCTCGGCGTGCCGCTCTACGCCACGCCGTTCACCGCCGGCCTGATCCGCGGCAAGCTGGATGAGGAGGGGCTGGGCAACAAGGTAAAGCTGCACGTCATCCAGAACGAGGGCTCGTTCCAGCTCGGGCCGTTCGGTTTCACCTACGTGCCGCTCGCCCACTCGATCCCGGAGGGCAATGCGCTGCTGATCGAGACGCCCTACGGCCGCATCATGCACACCGGCGACTGGAAGCTGGACGAGGAGCCGCTGCTCGGCACCCCATCCACCGCCGAGGAGCTGGAGGCGATCGGCGACAAGGGCATCCTCGCGCTCGTCTGCGATTCCACCAACGTGTTCAACGATGCCGCGTCCGGATCGGAGGCGGCGGTGCGTGAGGGGCTGGACGGCGTGATCGGCGCCGCCACCGGCCGCGTGCTCGTCACCACCTTCGCCTCCAATGCGGCGCGGGTGCAGACGTTGGGCGCGGTGGCGGTGGATACCGGCCGCAAGTTGTGCGTGGCCGGGCGCTCGCTCGATCGCATCATCAAGGTGGCCAAGGCGACCGGCTATCTCAGGGACTTTCCCGAGACGATCGGCTTCGACGAGGCGATGCGCCTGCCGCCGCGCGAGGTGATGATCGTGGCGACGGGCGGGCAGGGGGAGGCGCGGGCGGCGCTGGCCCGCATCGCCTTCAACAGCCACCAGCTGAAGCTCTCAGAGGGCGACACGGTCGTCTTCTCGTCCAAGCAGATCCCGGGCAACGAGATCGCGATCGGCCGCATCCAGAACGCGCTGGCGGCCAGGAACGTCATCATGATCACCGATCGTCAGGCCCACGTCCACGTTTCCGGCCATCCCGGGCGGCCGGAGCTTGCCCTGATGTACAAGTGGATCCGGCCCGAGATCCTGCTGCCGGTGCATGGCGAGATGCGCCACATGGCCGAGCAGGCGCGCTTCGGCCTGAGCGAGGGCGTGCCCAATGCGGTGATCCAGCAGAACGGCACGGTGATCCGCCTGGCGCCCGGCGGGCCGTCGCTGGTCGGCCACGAGCGGGTGGGGCGGCTGATCCTGGACGGCGACGTGATCCTGCCGGCCGACGGATCGACGATTAACGAGCGGCGCAGGATCTCGCTGCACGGCCTGATCGCGGTGACGGTAGCGCTCGACGGCAAGGGCCAGGTGGGCGGCGTGCCCGCCATCGCCATTCAGGGCATACCCGTGGAGGAGGATCGCGACGACTTCATCGCCGAGGCGGCCGATGCCGCGGCCGGCGCTGCGGCGGACGGCGGCCGAGACGAGGCGAAACTGCGCGAGGCGATCCGCCTGGCCGTGCGCCGCCGCGCGACGCAGTGGACGGGCAAGAAGCCGGTGGTGGATGTCTCGATCATCCGGGTGTAAGGCCGTGCCCGCGCCTGCCCCTCGTGGAAGCGAGCGGCCGGCTGGGCGCGGTGGAGGCTCTTGCACCGGGCTCATCCCGCGCCCGGCAATGGGTCTCGACTTCGCTGGACATGAGGGGGAGCGCGGCTCCGCAGGCAAACGATGAAATTCTCCTCGATCCTCGCTTTGTATCCGCTGTTCTGGTCGCTGTGCCTGTTCTTCGTGCTGCCGTTCCGCCTGCGATCCAGCGCGGAGCCGGACATCGAGGTGGCCGGGCAGATGCGCGGCGCGCCGCCGCGCTTCAGCCTGAAGCGCACGGCGATCTGGACGACATGGCTGTCGCTGGCCGTGTTCGGGCTCTATTATCTCAACTATGTCAACGGCTGGATCGGGCCGCAGGCGCTGGACTTCTTCACGGCCAGCAAGCCGACCGGTGTCTGATCCCGGCTGGTCCATGCCACGGTAAAGTCTGTTTCAGCCGAAACGCGAGACTCGCTCGATGCGAAGAGGCTGGCAAGCGCATCGCGACCGCGCGCCGGCTCCTTCGTCGTTTTACCCGTTCGCCGATCCGCAAGCGACGGCGTCAAGGGAGAGGCATGGAATCTCGCCTGCGCCGGAATGACGACGGAAGTCCGGGTCAGGCTATCGGACACGCCATGAGCGTATGAAGGCCGGCACCCGGCGTCAGGTGCGCAGCCGCTCGATCGCCTGGGCCAGCGCCACGTAGAGCTTGCCCATGTCGGCCGACAGCAGGGTCACGCCCAGCAGCGACCCATCGCGCGTCGCCAGGATGTGGCGCAGCATCGCCTCAAAATCGTGGATGTAGCGGTTCACCTGATCGCGGAAGCCGGCATCCGCCTCGTAGCGGCGGGCGATCTCCTTGGACTCTGACGCTTCGACCAGCCGGGCCGCGCGGCGGGTGAACACGCCGCGATCGCCCTTCAGATAGGCCGCCCACAGCGTATCGGGGATGTCGCTCGCCAGCAATCGGGCGACGTCGATGGCGGTGGAGTTCAGCTGCTCGATCAGGTGGGCGACACGTGCCGAGACGCCGTCCTCTCCGGCCACGGGCTCGCTGGCGCGTGCCTCGCCGAGCCTCTTCTCCACGGCGCTCGCGGTGGCGGCGATGGCGGTCATCTCGTCGGTCAGGCGGCGGCTCGCCTCCTGCGCCGCGGCGACGGCGCGGTCTGAGGCGCTGGCGATCGCCGCCAGCTTGTCCTCGACGGCACCGGCCAGCTGCTCGTCGAGCGCGCGACGGCTCTCGGCCCCCAGCCGGTCGGCGGCGGACTGGACGGCCTCGCCCAGCGCGCGGCCGGCATGGTCGGCCGCCTGCGTCGCCGTCTCGCGCACGCGCAGCAGCGCCTCGACCAGCTGCGGCCCGGCGCCGCCGGCCAGCGCCAGCGCCCGCTCGCCGGCCTCGGCCAGCACCGCATCCACGGCTGCGGCGCGCGCTTCGAGCATCTCCAGCTGCTCCCGCGCGGTCTCGCCGATGCCGTCCAGCGCGGCGCGCTGGGCGGCGAGCCGATCGTCGAGCGTCGCCAGCGCACGGCCGGCATCCTCGACCCCGGCGACCAGCGCCTCCGCGCGCGGCATCACCGCCTCGATCGCGGTGCCGCCGCGCGTCGCCTCGGCCTCGATCGCTTCCATGAGCGCGGGCAGCCGCTCGCCGAACTCGGCCGCGCAGCCGGCGACCACGTCGCGCAGCCGCTCGCCGCGCGCGATCAGCGTCTCGGCGGCCGCGCCGCCGCGTTCGATCGCGCCGCCGATGCCCTGCGCATCCTCGCCCAGCGCGCGCAGCCGCTGGGCCAGCTGGGTGACGCGGGCGGTGCCGTTGAGATCGGCCTCGGCCAGCGCCCGGTCGATCCCGGCGATCCGCTCGGCCAGCATGTCCAGCAGCGCGCGGGCGGCGGTGTCGTGGCCGCCCAACCGAATCCCGATCGCCTCAACCTCCGCCGCCACGCGGCCGATGCGATCTTCCAGCGCCTCCGCCGCGTCGCCGGCCGCGCGGGCGAAGGCGGCCTTGCCCTGTTCCACCATCGCCATCAAAGCCGCGCGCTGCGTGTCGATGCTGGCGCGCGTCGCGTCCACCGCATCGGCGGCGCTGGTGAGCGCCGAATCCACCGTGCGCGCG
Organism: Sphingomonas profundi; assembly: GCF_009739515.1. Classification (NCBI taxonomy): domain Bacteria; kingdom Pseudomonadati; phylum Pseudomonadota; class Alphaproteobacteria; order Sphingomonadales; family Rhizorhabdaceae; genus Alterirhizorhabdus; species Alterirhizorhabdus profundi. Next base: position 1,899,168 of record NZ_CP046535.1, on the reverse strand, counting down.
ATCCCGTCCGCCGCCGCGTCGATGCGGTTGCCGGCGGCGTCGCTGATGCTCTCGATCCGGGCGAGATGGGCGGAGAGCCGCTGCGCCGCGCCGCCGGCCACCTCGTCCACCTCGCGCGCGCGATCGGCGAGGGTCTTCAGCTCGACGGAGAGCGCCGCCGCGCGGTCGTTCGCGTCGCGCCCGGTGTCGCGCAGCAGCTCCGACAGGCCGTGCACCTGCGCCTCGACACGGGGCAGATCGGCCATCAACACGCCCATGTCGCTGAAGGCACCCGTTGTGGCCGACTCCAGCTGCTCCGCCTGGCGGCCGAGCACCTTGGCCTCGTTGCGCATCTGTGCGCCGATCTCGGCCAGGCGCAGGGCGGAATCCTCGCCCAGAGACAGCAGTTCCTGGCTGTGTTCGGCCACTGCCTTGCGATTGTCGTCGATGCGCGCGGCCAGGCGGGCGATCGTCTCGTCCAGCGCGGTCGCCTCCGCCCGCATCGCCGCCGCCGTCTGGCCGAAGCGGCGGGCCTCGCGCCGGCTGGTGCGCTGGAGGAGGAGGTAGAGGATGCCGAGCAGCGCCAGCGGGCCGCTCGCCAGCGATATGCGGCCGGCGATCTCCGCGACGGGCGCCGCCTCCACCTGCAGCGAGGTGACGATCGCCGCCACCCACAGCAGGCCGACGATGGCGAGGGCGATGCCGCCGAACCTCTCCAGCGGCGATGTGGTCGCGTCTTCCAGCACCGGCGCCGGCGGCGGTGCCGGCGGCTCCGGCGGCGAGACCGGCCCGCCGCGCTGAATGGCCTCCAGCAGGGCGCGATGCTCACGCCACTGCTCGGTCGATCGTGCCCCCGTGCTCATGCCGCCGGGTTTACCACTTTTGCCCGGCCTTGAAAGAGGCGGCGGCGCAACCTTCCGTTAACCGGAACGGCTTATCCTCGCGCCATGTCCTACGATCCCGGAGCGTTGCGCATAGCCCTGGCGGCGGCCGTCGGTGACGATCCGGCGCTCGTTGCCGAACTGCGCACCGCCTTCATCGCCAGTGCCGAGACCATGTCGGATCTGCTCGCGCGGTCGCGCTGCGACGCCAACTGGCAGGCGGCGGCGTGGCGGCTGCACGGCCTGGCCGCCAGCTTCGGCGCGATCGACCTGATGGATCTCGCGGCCGAGGCGGCACGCGGCGCGCCCGGCGATCCCGTGTCGCTGCGGCGGATCGATCTGGCGATCCAGGCCTTCGACGGCTGAACCCGCGCCGCCGGGCCGCACGCCCGGCTTTGCAACCGCCGCATCCCGGCCTATCGCCTGCGGGATGAGGGCATGGACGTGGCGCTGGCAGCTCTGATATCCGCCTGCCGGACGGTGGAGGATCCCGCCGCCGACGCGGGCGAGCGGCTGCGCGCCACGCTGCCTCTCGCCGGCGCGACCCTGGTGGAGCATCAGGCGCGGCTGGCGGCGGCGGCCGGCGCCGGCCCGATCGTGATCCTGGTCGAGCGGTTGCCCGCCACCCTGACCGCCGCCGTCGACCGGCTGCGGCGCGACGGCCTGCACGTGGAGATCGCGCGCGGCCTGACGGACGCGGTCGATCGCATCCACCCGGACGAGACGCTGCTGGTGATGGCGGACGGCTGGGTCGCCGGCGCGGATCTGGTCGCCCGCATGGCCGAGGTGCCGGTGCCGGCGCTGCTCGCCGTGCCCGACGATGCCGACCACGCCGGCTTCGAGCGGATCGACGCCGCCGCGCGCTGGGGCGGGCTGCTGCTGATCGATGGCGCCCGGCTGCGCCACACCGCATCCCGGCTGGGCGAGTGGGATCTGGAATCCACCCTGCTGCGGCGGGCGGTGCAGGAGGGCGCGGCGCGCATCGATGCCTATGAGGAGGGCGATGCGCCGCCGGTGATCGCCGATGCCGTGGCCATGCTCGATCCGCTGGACCGCGCGCTCGCGAGAGGCGGGCGCGGGGAGGCGGAGGATGCGGCGGCGCGCTTCCTGTTCCCGCCGATCGTCGATGCGCTGGCGCTGCCGCTGCTGCGGCGGGGGATCGAGCCGCGCTGGATCGGCGCGGCGGCCGGGCTGCTGGCGCTGGCGGCGGCGCCCCTCGCGCTGTTCGGCTGGCGGTGGACGGCGCTGTCGCTGCTGCTGCTCTCCGGCCCCTTGGCGGCGCTGGCGGTGCGGCTGGCCGAGATCCGCCTGGTCGCCTACGATGTCCGGCGGCTGCACGTCGTGCGGTCGATTGGCGCGGCCGTGGCGCTGCTGCTGCTCGGCGGCGATCTGGCGGCAACGCAGGGGTGGGGCTGCTGGCTGCTGGCCTGCGCCGTGCCGCTCGGCATGGCGGCCTTGTCGCGCGAGCGCCGCATCCTGGCGCTGGTGGACGAGCGGCCGGCGCCGCTGTGGCTCGCCAGCCTTGACGGGCTGATCTGGATCGCGCTGCCGGTGGCGGTCGCCGGGCCGTGGCTCGCCATGGTCGCTGTGGTGGCGGCCTATGCGCTCGCCTCGTTCGCCGTGGTGCAGCAGCGGGTGGCGGGCCGGATGGCCGCGGCGCGGGTTTAGCACGCTGTTAACGACACTCGTTTATCTCCGCCGCCATGCCGTCACGCTTGTTCGCCGCCGATCGATCGCCGCCTGCCACCGAGTGGCTGGTGGCCGATGCCGCGCGGTCGGTGCTGCGCCTGCGCGCCCGTCGCGAGGTAGCAGTGGCCGATCTGTTCCTGGCGCACGACGGCCGCCTGCGCGACGACGATCGCGCCACGATCGCGGGATTGCTGTCCGCCATCGTCGAGGCGACGGAGCGCGCGTTGCGGCTGCATCTAGCGGGCGCCTTCGCCGATCGGCCGATGCTGGCGGAATCGCTCGCGTCCGGCCGTATTCCGATCGCCCGGCCCATCCTGGAGCGATCGGGCAGCCTGCGCGATCCGGCGCTCGTCGCGGCGCTCGCCCAGCGGGCGGAGGAGGGGCGGGTGATCGCCCGCCTGCGCCGCGCGCGCGATCGCGGGCTGGAACTGGAGCCGGATCCGCAGCCGGCGCTGCTCGACATGCTGACGCGCGATGCGGCGGCGGACGTCGCCGATGCCGCCGCGCGTCTCGCCGCCGCCGGGCGCGACCGGCGCGATCCCACCGGCGCCGCGCTGCCGGGCGCGGCGGAGTTCCCGGCCGAGGTGCAGCACCGGCTCGTCTGGCGGGTTGCCGCCGCCCTGCGCGACTATGTGGTGGCGAGCCACGCGGTGGAGCCGGGATCGGTCGATCCGCGCGTGGCGCAGGCGGCGGCCGCCGTGCTCGCCGGCTATGACGAGGGCGAGACGCTGCCCTCGCTCGCCGTCGCGCTGGCGCGGGCATTGTTGGCAGGCGGGCGGCTGGACGATGCGATCGTCGTGCGGGCGCTGGCCGATGGCGAGCCCGGCCTGGCCGCCGCGGCGCTGGCGGTGCGCGCCGGCGTCGGCGTCGATGCCGCGTGGGACATGATGATCGATCCCGATGTCGGGCGCCTGCTGCTGCTGTGTCGCGGCGCCGACCTCGCCCCGCCGCAGGCGGCCGATATGGCGCTGCGCCTGACGGACGAGGGCGACGAGGATGCGCTGGCCGACCGGATCGAGGCCTATGGCGGCATGACGCCGGACCGCGCATCCGCCGCGCTCGCCTTGTGGCGGATCGATCCCGTCTACGTCGACGCCATCGCCGAACTCGCCCGCGGAACCGATCGGTGAGCGGCCGCCTGGCGCCGGTGCGCGGCCGTGTCGACGGGCAGGGCCGGCTGGTGGAGGCCGATCCGGAGTTGCTGACGCTGCACCTGCGCGCGGGCGGGCAGGAGGGCGGCGTGCTCGCGCCGCCGCAGCTCGCCGCGCTGGTGCGGCTGGTGCGGCGCATCGGCATCGTCGTCTCGCGCGGCGTGCTGGTGGCGGACGAGGAAGGCGATCTCGATCTCTGGGTGCGCGCGCAGCCGGACGACGGCGGGGTAAGCCTGGCGATCGCCGGCTGGAACCGTCGTGCCGCCGTGCCGGCATCGGCCGACCTGCCGGCCCGCGAGCAGGATTTCACGCGCGCCGATGCCGACTGGACCTTCGCGACGGACGCGGCGCTGCGCATCGTCAGCCTGGTGCCGCCCCATTCCGGCGTATCGACGGGCGATCCGCTGACGCGGCTGTTCACCTTGCAGCCGGGGGAGCAGGGCGCGCTGCCGATGCTGGAGGCGGTGGCGATGCAGCGCCGCTTCGCCGATCAGCACGCCACCGTCGCCGTCAGCGGCGAGCAGGTGCGGCTGGCCGGCGCGCCGCTGATCGACGGGCTGGGCCGCCTGGCCGGCTTCAGCGGGGCCGCGACGATCGTGCCGGCGGAGGCGGCGGGCGGGCCGGGCGCGGTGAACGCGGATGCGTTCGGCGAGCGGCTGGACGCGGCGCTGCGCGGCCCGCTCGATCGCATCGTGGCCAATGCCGAGACGATCCGCGCCCAGTCGGAGGGGCCGCTGCGGCGCGATTACTCCGCCTATGCCACCGATATCGCGACGGCGGGGCGGCATCTGCTGGCGCTGGTGGGCGATCTCGTCGATCTCCAGGCGATCGAGCGACCCGACTTCACCGTCGCGCCCGAGCCGATCGACCTGGCCGACGTGGCGCGCCGCGCGGCGGGGCTGCTCGGCGTGCGGGCGGCGGATCGCGGCGTGCGGATCGATCGACCGGCGGAGGACGAGGCGGCGCCGGTGCACGGCGATTTCCGCCGCGTGCTCCAGATCCTCGTCAACCTCATCGGCAACGCCGTGCGCTACTCGCCGGAGGGCGGCATGCTGTGGGTGCGCTGTGAGCCGGGTGGTCGCACCGCATCGGTGGTGGTGGCCGATCAGGGCAAGGGGCTGGCGGCCGAGGATCAGTCGCGCATCTTCGAGAAGTTCGAGCGGGTCGACCCGAGCGAGCCGGGCGGCACGGGCCTTGGCCTCTACATCTCGCGCCGGCTGGCGCGGGCGATGGGCGGCGACATAACGGTGGACAGCGCGCCGGGCCAGGGCGCCCGCTTCGTGCTGACCCTGCCGGCGCGATAGGCGGCGGAAGCCCGACTTCCCCGCTTTCCGACCTCCTCCCCGAAGGGGAGGAGGAGACTGCCTCAGCGCTTGCCGACCTGGATGTAGTCGCGCATGGCCGCGCCGGTGTAGAGCTGGCGCGGGCGGCCGATCTTCTGCTCCGGATCGGAGATCATCTCGTTCCACTGCGCCACCCAGCCGACGGTGCGGGCCAGCGCGAACAGCACGGTGAACATCGTCGTCGGGAAGCCGATCGCCGAGAGGATCACGCCCGAGTAGAAATCGACGTTCGGATACAGCTTCTTGTCGATGAAATAGGGGTCGCTGAGGGCGATCCGCTCCAGCTCGCGCGCGGTATCCAGCACCGGATCGTTGCGGCCCATCTTGTCCAGCACCTCGGTCGCCGCCTTGGACAGCACCTTCGCGCGCGGATCGAAATTCTTGTAGACGCGGTGGCCGAAGCCCATCAGGCGGAACGGATCGTCCTTGTTCTTGGCGCGGGCGATATATTCCGGGATGCGATCGGGCGTGCCGATCTCGCGCAGCATGTTGAGCGCCGCCTCGTTGGCGCCGCCGTGCGCCGGGCCCCACAGGCAGGCGATGCCGGCGGCGATGCAGGCGAACGGATTGGCGCCGGAGGAACCGGCCAGCCGCACCGTGGAGGTGGAGGCGTTCTGCTCGTGATCGGCGTGGAGGATGAAGATCTTGTCCATCGCATCCTCGATCACCGGATCGACGACATATTCCTCGGCCGGCACGCCGAACGTCATGCGCAGAAAATTGCCGGTGTAGCTCAGGTCGTTGCGCGGATAGAGGAAGGGCTGGCCGATCGAATATTTGTACGCCATTGCCGCGATCGTCGGCATCTTGGCGATCAGCCGGTGGCTGGCGACCATGCGCTGGTGCGGATCGGCGATGTCGGTGGAATCGTGGTAGAAGGCGGAGAGCGCGCCCACGACGCCGCACATGATCGCCATCGGATGCGCATCGCGCCGGAAGCCGCGATAGAAGGTGGAGAGCTGCTCGTGCAGCATCGTGTGGCGGCTGATCGTGTAGGTGAACTTCTCCAGCTCCGCCTTGCTCGGCAGCTCGCCGTTCAGCAGCAGGTAGGAGACTTCCATGAAGCTGGACTGCTCGGCCAGCTGATCGATCGGGTAGCCGCGATGCAGCAGGATGCCCTCGTCGCCATCGATGTACGTGATGGTCGATTCGCAGCTCGCGGTGGAGGTGAAGCCCGGATCGAAGGTGAACGCGCCGGTGTTCGCGTACAGCTTGCGGATGTCGATCACGTCCGGCCCGACCGTGCCCGAGCGGACCTTGTAGTCGGTGGCGTTGCCGCCGATCTCGACCTTGGCGCTACCGTCCCCCATCTGCCTTCACTCCCTCAAAAGGATCAAACTCGTCAGGATCATACTGGCCCGATCAACCGGCGAGCCGGTCGCTCAGGCGGCCCAGGCTCTCCTCGCGACCGAGAAGAACCAGCACGTCGAAAATGCCCGGTGACGTGGCCCGGCCGGTGAGCGCCGCGCGAAGCGGCTGCGCCACCTTGCCGAGGCCGATCCCGGCCGTATCCGCAACCCCGCGAACCGCGTCCTCGAGCGCAGGCGCGCTCCACTCCACGGTCGCCGCGATCGCCCGATGCACTGCCGCCAGCAGGTCGATCGCCGCAGGGTCTAGCAGCGAAGACGCGCGCTCGTCCATGTCCAACGGGCGGGTGCGAAACAGAAATCCGGCGGCGTCCGCCAGCTCGCGGAGATCCTTCGCGCGCGGTTTCAGGAACGGCATGGCGCGGCGCAGCAGATCGAGCCCCGAACCGCCGATGTCGCGGCCGGCAGCCTCGATGACCTGAGGAGCGACAAGCTCCGCCAGCCGCTCGTCCGCGGCCTCGCGGATGTAGTGGCCGTTCAGATTCTCCAGCTTCTTCGTATCGAAACGGGACGGGGAGCGGCCGATGGCGGCGAGATCGAACCACTCGGTCGCCTGCTCGCGGCTGATGATCTCCGCGTCTCCATGCCCCCAGCCGAGCCGCAGCAGATAGTTGAAGAGCGCCTCGGGCAGGATCCCCAGCTCGTCGCGATAGGCCTCCACGCCCAGCGCGCCGTGGCGCTTGGAGAGCTTGGCCCCGTCCGCCCCGTGGATCAGCGGCACATGGGCGTAGACCGGCTCCGCCCAGCCCATCGCGCGGATCAGCGCCAGCTGGCGGAAGGCGTTGTTGAGATGATCGTCGCCGCGGATGACGTGGGTCACGCCCATATCGTGATCGTCGACGACGACGGCGAGCATGTAGGTGGGCGTACCGTCCGAACGGAGCAGAACCATGTCGTCCAGCTCGCCATTCTGCACCGTCACCGGGCCTTGCACGCGATCCTCGATCGTGGTCGCGCTCTCGCGCGGCGCCCGCAGCCGGATCACGAACGGCGCGTCGCCACCCTCGGCCGGATCGCGATCGCGCCAGCGCCCGTCGTAGCGCAGCGGCTGCCGGTTCGCCTTCTGCTCGGCGCGCATCGCCTCCAGCTCCTCGGCGGTGGCGAAGCACTTGTAGGCGTGGCCGCCCGCCAGCAACTCGCGCGCCACCGCCGCATGGCGATCGGCGCGGGCGAACTGGAACACGGCGTCCCCGTCCCAGTCCAGTCCCAGCCAGCGCATGCCGTCCAGGATGGCGTCGATCGCCGGCCGGGTGGAGCGGGCGCGATCGGTATCCTCGATGCGCAGCAGGAAGCGGCCGCCATGGTGGCGCGCGAAGAGCCAGTTGAACAGGGCGGTGCGCGCGCCGCCGATGTGGAGGAAGCCGGTGGGCGAGGGCGCGAACCGCGTCACCACCTTGCGATCCCGGTCCGCCCGATCCTCGCTGCCCGCCGCCAGACTTGCCACCGCCATGATACTCCTTGCGCGTGGCGCGTGTGCCGGATCGCGCGGGGAAGGCGCGGTGGCCGGCACGTCGCGCCGCTGAAATCGGCAGGGCGGTTCCGCAATCGCGCGATCCGCTCTACGCATGCCGGATGCCCGGCACGTTCGGCACCGCCCCTAGCATGGCACCCGGCCGGCGACAAACCGCGCCGGTCGCGCGGATGCGCGCGTTCGCCGACGGGATCGAGCGCTGGCTGGAGGCGGAGCGCGACCAGCTGCCGCTGTGGCTGCCGGTGGGGCTGGGCGCCGGCATCGCCGCCTGGTTCCTGCTGCCGGACGCGACCGGCTGGGCCGGTTTCATCCTCGCGGCGCTTGGCCTCGCCGCCGCCGGCGCGCTGGCGCCGGGGCGGCGGCTGGCGCGCGCCGGCCTTTGGTGCGGCCTCGCGCTGGCGATCGGCTGCGGCAGCACGTGGTGGCGCAGCGAGGCGGTGCGCGCGCCGCGCCTGGCCCGCCCCGCCATCGCCACCTTCGCCGCCACCGTGGAGGCGGTGGAGCCGCAGCCCGCGCGCGAGCTGGTGCGGCTGCGGCTGGCGCCGGTGGCGGGGGTCGCGCCATCGCCTGCTTCGGGGGCGGGGGCGCCGCCTGCTTCGCGGACCGGGCCGCTATCCGGAGCCGCTGCCGCGCTGCCGCCGCACGTGCGGGTGAACGTGGCCGAGAAGGACATGCCGGCGGACCTGCGCGGCGGCGCCACGATCGTGCTGCGCGCGCGGCTGATGCCGCCCGCGCCGGCGGCCGTGCCCGGCGCCTATGATTTCGCGCGCGTCGCCTGGTTTCAGGGCCTCGGCGCCACCGGCCGCGCGCTGGGACCGGTGCGGATCGTGGATGCGGGCGCGCGCGCCGGCGGCTTCTGGCAGTGGCTGGCGGGCGTGCGCAACCGCCTCTCCCGCCACATCCGCGCCGCGCTGCCGGGCGCGGAGGGGGCGATCGCCGCCGCCTTCGTGACGGGCGATCAGGGCGCGATCGCCGAGGAGGATGCAGAGGCGATGCGCCGCTCCGGCCTCGCCCACCTGCTCTCCGTCAGCGGGCTGCACGTGACGGCGGTGGTGGCCGGCACGATGCTGCTGATGCTGCGCCTGCTGGCGCTGAGCCCGCGCCTCGCCTTGTCGGCGCCGCTGCTGCCGGTGGCGGCGGGCGCGGGCGCGCTTGCGGGCATCGGCTACACCTTCATCGCCGGCGCGGAGGTGCCGACGGTGCGGTCCTGCGTGGCGGCGCTGCTGGTGCTGGCCGGCATCGCCATCGGGCGCGAGGCGATGACCTTGCGGCTGGTGGCGACGGGCGCGCTGGTGGTGCTGCTGTTCCGGCCGGAGGCGATCGCCGGCCCCAGCTTCCAGCTAAGCTTCGCCGCCGTGACCGCCATCGTCGCGCTGCACGAGCATCCGTGGACGCGCGCCGCCTTCGGCCCGGCCGAGGAGAGCCGCGCGCGGGCGATCGGCCGGGCTCTGCTGTCGCTGCTGCTGACCGGGCTGGTGGTGGAGATCGTGCTGGCGCCGATCGCGGTGTTCCACTTCCATCGCGCGGGCCTGTACGGCGCCTTCGCCAACATCGTCGCCATTCCGCTCACCACCTTCGTGGTGATGCCGCTGGAGGCGCTGGCACTGGCGCTGGACGCGGTGGGCCTCGGCGCGCCGGCCTGGTGGCTGACGGGCCGTGCGCTGGCGCTGCTGCTGGCGATCGCGCGTCATGTCGCGGCGCTACCGGGGGCGGTGGCGGCGCTGCCCTCGATGCCGGGCGGCGCGTACGCGCTGATCGTCGCGGGCGGCCTGTGGCTCGCCTTGTGGCGCACGAGGGTGCGGCGGCTGGGCCTCGCCCCGATCCTGGCCGGCGCGGCCTGGGCGCTGGCCACGCCGCCGCCGGACCTGCTCGTCACCGGCGACGGCCGCCACATGGCGGTGCGGGCCGAGGGCGGGAGGCTGGCGCTGCTGCGGCCGCGCGCCGGCGACTATGTCCGCGCCATGCTCGGCGAGAATGGCGGTTCGTTCGACGAGGCCGCCGATCTGGACGTGCTGCCGGGCGCGCGGTGCGGCCCGGATCTCTGCGCGGTCGATCTGATGCGCGGCGGGCGTCGCTGGCGGGTGCTCGCCACCCGGTCGCCCTATCTGGTCGACGTGGCGGCGATGAACCGCGCCTGCGCCGCGGCCGACATCGTGGTGAGCGACCGCCGGCTGCCGCGCACCTGCCGGCCGCGCTGGTTCAAGGCCGATCGCCCGCTGCTGGCGCGCACCGGCGGGCTCTCGATCGCACTCGCCGCAGGGCGGATCGCGACGGTGGCGTGGCCGGGCGACCGGCATCCATGGCGGCAGGCGGAACCGATGGTCCGGCCGATCCGCCGGGTCGACGGTAAAGCAGAGGCGTCACGCTAGGCCGGATCGACATTCAGCTTCTTGCATGTCCGCTCATCCTGAGGAGGGGCTGAGCGGGGACGCCATTTCGACAGGCTCAATGGCTCCTCAGGATGAGCGGCTTGCACAAAAGCCAAGTCAAACCGGCTTCATTCGCTGAATGTCGATCCACCCCAGGATCGCCGGCGGCTATATCCCGGGCCTTGACGAAGCCGGGAGACGTCGTGCGCCCCGAAGCATCAGCCGGCGTAAAGCAGCCGCCCGCGCCCCAGCCGCGCCAGCAGCGGGCCGATATCGGTGGTGGAGACGGCGAAGCAGCCGTCGCTGCGGCCGAGCACGCCCTGCTTCGCGACGATCTCCGGCCCGACATACCAGGCCGCGTGGATGACGATCGCGCGCGCCTCCGCCGCGTCGTTCGTCGGATCGAGGCCGATCAGGCGGCGGGAGCGGCCGTGCACGCCGTCATAGGCCTCCCCGGTCAGATAGGCGCCGAGCGACGTCGCCATCGAGCCCTCCACGTTCGAGAAGATGCGCGCCATGCCGCCATGATCGGGATCGGAACCCTTGCCGTGGGCGACCAGCATCGCCGTCATCGTGCCGGCCAGCAGATCGATCAGGAACAGACGCGGCTGCGCCGAGGGCAGAGCGAGATCGACGATCGCGACCACGTCGCGCGACCAGATCTGTCGCTCGTGGCGGGAGAGGGCGGCGAGGGCGGCGGCGACCAGATCGGGCCGCAGCGCGGTGGCGATCTCCGCCAGGCCGCGCGGCCCGCCGCCCGCCGCGCCCTGGGCGGATGCGACCGCCGGCAAGGCGAGGCCCCCCGCCAGCACCGCCCGGCGCGAGAGGCCGCGGGCCGCTCCCCGCGCGCCGGAGCGAAGCGCGGGATGGTTCGTTGCGGGTACACGATGGAAGGCCATATACGTCACTAACCGAGGCGCCGCGCTGTTTCGAGCGGCTTTGCCGGCGGCGGCCTTGCCAAGCCGCCGGGCAGGTCTAGGAACCGTGATGCGCCGCCCCATGTGACCGGGCGTTCGTGAAAGGGTGAGTACGCGTGAAACAAGTTCGTCGTCCGGCAGCGCCGGCCCGTTCCCTCATCGGCCTGAGCATGGCGGCAATCGCCGTCGCGTCGCTGGGCGCCTCCGCGCCGGTGATCGCGCAGGCATCGCCGCCGGCGGCGGCCGCGCAGTTGCCCGTCGCGCCCGTGCCGCTCGCCCCGGCCCCCGCTCCGCCGCCCGCGCCCAAGCTGAGCGATTCGCAGGCCAAGCTGCTGCGCCAGATGCTGGACGGCGCCTCCGCCCACGGGCTAACCGGCGATACGTCCGCCGCGTCGGTGCATGCGGCGGCGCTGGATGCCAGCGACGGGGCGCTCGTCACCGCCGCGCTGGATCATGCCCGCGCGCTGCACGTGGGCCGGCTCGCCTCCGCCGACTATCTGCCCGCCTGGGGATTGCGGCCGCCGGCCTATGATCCGTGGCCGGGCTTCCTCGCCGCCGTGCGGAGCGACCGGCTGGCGAGCTGGATCGCATCGCTGCCGCCGCCCTATGCCGGCTACGATGCGCTGCGGCGCGGCCTGACCGCCTACCGCAAGATCGAGGCCGACGGCGGCTGGAACGTGATCCCGGACGGGCCGGACATCGGCCCCGGCGCCAGCGGCGCGCGCGTGCTGGCGCTGCGCAAGCGGCTCTCGGTGGAGGATGGCGACGAGTCCGGCAAGTCCGAGACGTTCGACAAGGCGCTGGGCGAGCGCGTGCGCCGCGCGCAGAAGCGCTACGGGCTGGAGCCCACCGGCGTGGCCGCCCGGCAGACCCTGGCGGCGCTGAACGTGCCGGCCGGGCAGCGCGTGCGCCAGATCATGGCGAACATGGAACGGTGGCGCTGGCTGCCGGCCGATCTGCCGGCCGATCGCATCCAGGTGAACATCGCCGCCGCCGTGCTCACGGTGTTCAAGGGCGACGCGCCCGTCACCTCGATGCGCGCCGTCACCGGCCGGCCCGGCGACGAGACGCCGATGCTGCAATCGTCGATCCACAGCATCGTCATCAACCCGCCGTGGAACGTGCCGCAATCGATCGCCAAGAAGGAGCTGCTGCCGAAGGGCGCGGCCTATCTGCGCCGCGCCGGCTTCAAGACCATCCCGCTCGATGGCGGCGGCGTGCGCCTGCAGCAGAAACCCGGCGAGGGCAATTCGCTGGGCCGGATCAAGTTTGATTTCGACAATCCCTATGGCGTCTACCTGCACGACACGTCCAGCCGGGGCACGTTCGAGCGTTACGCCCGCATGGTGAGCCACGGCTGCGTGCGGCTGGAGCGGCCGGTCGACCTTGCGGAACTGGTGCTGAAGGGCGACGAGAAGTGGGAGGGCAATGCGGTGCAGACGGCGATCGATGCCGGCACCACCGTGCGCGCGCGGCTGCCGCAGCCCATCTCCGTCTATCTGCTCTACTGGACGGCCTTCGCCAGTGCGGGCGGGCAGGTGAGCTTCCGCGCCGACCCCTACGGGTGGGACGAGATGCTGGCGAGCCGCATCGCGGCGGGCGCCCGCCGCGCGCCCCTCGTCACCGCATCGACGGCGGGCTGAGCATGGCGAAGAGGATGGCGGCGATGCGATGGACGCGGGGCATGACGGCGGGGCTGCTGGCGGCGGCCCTGCTCGCCGGATGCTCGAAGCAGCAGCCGGCCGCGCCGGAACCGGAGGCGAACATCGTCGAGGAGGCGCCGCGCCCCGCGCCGCCGCCGCCGCGCGAGGCCGAGCCCGCGCCGCCGAAGATGCCCGATCCGGCCGGCAACATCGCCGACATGCTGCCGCCGGACGAGCCGCCGTCGCCCGACGAGCAGATGCTGGAGGATGCCGACGCGACCGGCCTCACCGCCCGCACCGCGCCGCCGGACGTCGTCACCGATCCGCCCGCCGACCCGGTGGGCGACCTGATCAGCAACGACGGCGTGGGGACGTGAGCGCCTGAGCCTGTGCGCGCGGATCGGGCCTGGGCGCGGTCGGATGAGACAGGCTCCGGCCTGCTCCGGCTCGTCGGGTCATGATCGCGGCGACTATCGGACGGGCTTTATCGTCCGATCTGCGCGCGGACTGATCTTCGCCCGCCCGTGCCCCGGATCGCGCGCGGGAAGAGACGCTGCGCCCGGCGCTTCCGCGATCAGCCGATCAGGCCGGACAGGAACCACATGCGGGTGGCGCCGGTGCGCATCAGCGCGCAGCCGCAGCCGCGACAGCTGGCGCGCTGGATACCCTCACCGATCCGGGCGATACGGCCGTAAGGCTGGTGGATGCCGGCCCGGCAATCGATCATCCGCGAACGTCGCACGGCATTGTCCTCCATAGTGTCGAGACCGATCGATGGGAGCGCGCCTTTGCCCGGGGATGTCAGGATGTTTCGCCATGTTGCAGCCGCCTTTCGACGAAGCGCCGGCTGGCGGGCGCAGACGGCATGACGGCCGATCCCGCCTTCGTCGCGGCGACCACGCTCGCGGTTCTCGTCGCGGGGCTGGCCAAGGGCGGCTTCTCCGGCATCGGCGTGCTCGCCGCCGCTGCTGGCGCTGGTGATGCCGCCGCTGGAGGCGGCGGCGGTGCTGCTGCCGATCCTGATCGTGCAGGACGTCGTCGGCGTCTGGTCGTTCCGGCATGAGTGGGACGGGCGGATCGTCGCCATCATGCTGTCCGGCGGCGCGATCGGCGTGCTGCTCGGCTATCTGTTCGCATCCTCGGTGCCGGAGACGGTGGTGCTCGGCGCGCTCGGCGCCATGTCGATCCTGTTCGCGGTGCAGCGGCTGTGGGCGGGGCGCGGCGGGCGCATCGCCGCATCCTCGCGATCGCCGGCGTGGGTGGGCGTGCTGTTCGGCGTGGCGACGGGCTTCACCAGCCACATCGCCCATGCCGGCGGCCCGCCGTTCCAGATGTGGGTGATCCCGCGCAACCTGCCGCCGGCCAGATTTGTGGGCACCACCGCGATCACCTTCGCCGCGATCAACTGGATGAAGGTGCCGGCCTATCTTGCCGCGGGCCAGTTCAGCCGCTCCACCCTGCTCGTCACGACGGCGCTGCTGCCGGTGGCGATCGCCTCTACCTTCGCCGGCGTGTGGCTGGTGCGGCGGGTGTCGGCGCAGCGCTTCTACGGCATCATCTACGCGCTGCTGATCCTGGTGGGGCTGAAGCTGATAGTGGATGCGATGCGTTGACCGCGCCCGCCCGATCCACCATCTGCGCTGCAAGCGAACGGGAGAGAGCGAGCATGAGCGAGATCGGCGGACCCGACGATGGCGGCGACAGCATCGTCGACCGGATGGAGGCGGCGAAGTTGCCCGTGCCGGACGAGGTTGCGGAGGCGATCCGCACGCTGATCCGCTGGTCCGGCGATGATCCCGATCGCGAGGGCCTGCGCGATACGCCCAAGCGCGTGGCGCGGGCGTGGAAGGAATATTGCCAGGGCTATCTGGTCGATCCCGCCGACTATCTGAGCCGCACCTTCGAGGAGGTCGGCGGCTATGACGAGATCGTGCTGCTGCGCGACATCCCGTTCCAGTCGCACTGCGAGCACCACATGGCGCCGATCATCGGCAAGGCGCACATCGCCTACCTGCCCACCGACCGCGTCGTCGGCATATCGAAACTGGCCCGCGTGCTGCACGGCTTCGCCCGCCGCCTGCAGGTGCAGGAGCGGCTGACGGCGGAGGTGGCGGACTGCGTGTGGCACCACCTGAAGCCGCAGGGCGTGGCGGTGGTGATCGAGGCGAGCCACGCCTGCATGTCCGCCCGCGGCGTGCGCACCACCGGCGTCTCCATGACGACGAGCCGCATGATGGGCGTCTTCCGCGACGACGAGCGCAGCCGGGCGGAGGTGCTGAAGCTGATGGGGTTCTGATCCGCCATTCGGCTAAAGCAATAACTAAGTCGCTTTCGTCGGCGAAACCCGTTTGGCGCGGGCACGTCTCGCAGCCTTTTTCTTCATTTTCGAGCGGTTCCTTGCTTCAATCACAGGATCGACGCCCTGCGCGCGCAGGGCGTCGTGCTCTGCCATGATCGCTTGCAACTCAGGGTCGATGTGACGATCCGACTTGCGATCGTCTGGATCAGTCCACCAGTAGCGACTGCCCGGTCCGACGAGTGTAGAACCGCCGTGGTATCCACCTTTGCTCACCTAATCTCCTCCGGTATTTCACCCGGTTAGCCCGGCCGTCTAAGCGCGCTCCACCAGCAGCGTCGTGCCGTCCGCGCCCGTTACCCGCACCGTGTCGCCCGGCAGCGCGTCGGCGCCTGCGGCATTCCAGACGCCGTCACCCACGCGCACGCGGCCTCGGCCGGCGGCGATCGGCTCCACCACCGTCACCAGGGTGCCGATCAGGCGGGCGGCGCGGTCGTTGAGCAGGGGATCGGGCGAGGCGACCGGGTTGGCGGCGAACCACCGGCGGGCGGCGTAGACGGCACCGATCGCCGCCACCGCGAACACCGCCACCTGCGCCACCGGCGGCAGGCCGAGCGCGAGGGTCAGCACGCCCGCCACCGCCGCGGCGGCGCCCAGCCAGATCAGGAAAAAGCCGGGTGCGACGATCTCGGCGATGGCGAAGGCCAGCGCCGCGACCAGCCACCACCAGTGCGCCGGCAGGGTGGCGATCGCCGCCATCACTGCTGCTCGAACGGGCCGGGACGGCGCGGCGCGGCGCGCTGCGGCGGGGCGGGGGGCGCGTCGTCGCTGCCCAGCGCCTCCTTCGCAAGCGCGCCGATGCCGCCGAGCGTGCCGATCAG